>CAIMOR010000292.1 GCA_903843125.1 uncultured Rhodospirillales bacterium | reverse complement strand
TTCGGGCAGATGCTGGCCCCGGCCTTCGAGGGCCGCCAGCCCGATGCGACCGAGGAGAACATCCAGGCGCGGTCGCGCGGCATCACGCTGATGGCGATGTCCAACAAGTTCGGCGACATGGTGCTGACCACCGGCAACAAGAGCGAGATGTCGGTCGGCTACGCCACGCTTTATGGCGACATGTGCGGCGGCTATTCCGTGCTGAAGGACATCTACAAGACCACGGTGTTCGAGCTTTGCCGCTGGCGCAACGAGAACTTCCCGCCCGGCGCGCTGGGCCCCAGGGGCGCCGTGATGCCGGAGCGCGTGATCACCAAGCCGCCTTCCGCCGAGCTGAAGCCGGACCAGAAGGACCAGGACACGCTGCCGCCCTATGAGGTGCTGGATGCGATCCTGCAGGGCCTGGTGGAAGGCGAGCAGAGCGTGGACGCGCTGGTCGCCGCCGGGCAGGACCGCGCCACGGTGCTGCGGGTGTGGCGCATGCTCGACCGCGCCGAATACAAGCGCCGCCAGGCCCCGCCGGGGGTGAAGATCGGGACGCGGGCGTTTGGGCGGGACCGGCGTTACCCCATCACCAACGGGTTTACGGGGCTGATTTCGTGAGTGCGCGCTGCGGTCGCGTCGCACCGCAGGCGAAGCCGAGGAGCGAAGCGTGAATCGCAGCGCCGATACGTTCGACAGCGGTCTTCTCAACCCGCCGGAGGGGTTGGAGGTGCGCATCCTCGACCTCTCGGGCGCCAATGGCAGCGACCCGGTGGAGGTGGTGCGGGGCTTCCGCTCGGTGGACCACGCCAATGCCTTCGCCCGCCGCTACGTGCGGGACAGCCTGGACCGTTGCCGCGCGCGCGGCGCCAAGGCCGAGGCGGTGCTGGCCGCCTGGTTCGCCTTCGGCGAGGACGCCGAGGTGGCCGGCGGCGGCGACCAGGCCTGGCGCAGCGCGACCGAGCTGAACGCCTTTGCGGACCGGCGTGCCGAGGACCCGGAGGACCGCAACTGGCGGGCGCTGGACCCGCGGCGGGACGCGGATGACGAGGACGAGGAGGAGGAGGCGTGAGCTTCCTTGTGATGTGCGGCGACTTTGCCCACTACCAGGACCCCGAGGAGGAGTGGGTGGTCACCGGCTTCGTCTCGGCGGCGGCGGCGCAGGAATACGCGCGGCGCTTCATCCGGGCGCAGATCGAGGATCTGCGCGGCCAGGCCGAGAGCCATGCGGCGCTGAAGGAAATGTACTTCAGCTGGGGCGAATACGCCGCCACCGAAGGGTTTGACAGCGCCGCCTGGGTTGACCATTGCATCGCCACCCCGGCCAGCCGCAAGGCCGAAACCGATTATGACGCGCTGGACCCCAACCCTTGAAACTTCGCTTCGCGCCGTCGCCCACGGGCTACCTGCATGTCGGCAATGCCCGGGTGGCGTTGGCCAACTGGCTGTTCGCCCGCCAGCAGGGCGGCCAGGTGCTGCTGCGGCTGGATGATACCGATACCGGCCGTTCCAAGCCGGAATACGCCGAGGCGTTGGAGGAGGACCTGCGTTGGCTGGGGCTGGACTGGGACGAGAAGTTCTCCCAGAGCGACCGGCTGCCGCGCTACGCCGCCGCCGCCGAGCGGCTGAAGCAGAGCCAGCGGCTGTATCCTTGCCTGGAAAGCGAGGAGGAGCTGCGCGCCAAGCGCGAGATGAAGCTGAAGGCCGGGCGCGCGCCGGTGTACGACCGCGGCGCGCTGAAGATGACCGAGGAGCAGCTCGGCCGTGCCATGGCCAATGGCAAGTCGCCCTATTGGCGCTTCCTGATGACGCCGCGGACCATGGAGTGGGAGGACGGCGTGCTGGGCCGCCGCGCGGTGAAGCTGCCGGCGATCTCCGACCCCGTGCTGGTGCGGGCGGATGGTTCTCCCTTGTACACGTTCACCAGTGTGGTGGACGACATCGAGAGTGGCATCACGCACATCATCCGTGGCGAAGACCATGTGACGAATACCGGCGTGCAGATGGATCTGTGGGAAGCGCTGGGCGGCAAGGCCGGGGCGTTGCAGTTCGCGCACCTGCCGCTGCTGACGGATAGCGATGGCGGGCCGCTTTCGAAGCGTTTGGGCAGCCTGGCACTGCGCCAGTTGCGGCGGGATGGCGTGGAGCCGGCGGCGCTGGTGGGCTACCTGGCGGCGCTGGGCACCTCGCGCGACCCGGTGGCGGCGATGCCGGCGGAGCTGGTGGCGGGCTTCGATATCGGGGCGATCTCGCATTCATCGGCGCGGTTCGACATTCAGCAGTTGCTGGGGCTGAACCGGAAGTTCCTGCACGCGGCGAGCTTCGAGAGTGTGCGGGCGCGCTTGCCGGAAGGCGCCGACGAGGCGTTCTGGCAGGCGGTGCGTGGCAACCTGGATTTGCTGAGCGAGGCGAAGACCTGGTTCGAGGTGGTGCGTGGGCATATCGCCGGCGTGGTGCTGGACGGCGAGGCCGATTTCCTGCGCGCCGCGCTGGGCTGCCTGCCGGTGGAACCCTGGGACGACCAGACCTGGACCGCCTTCTACGGCGCGGTGCGGGACGCGACGGGGCGGAAGGGAAAGGCGCTGTTCCTGCCGCTGCGGCTGGCGCTGACCGGCGAGGAGCATGGCCCGGAGATGAAGGTGCTGCTGCCCTTGATCGGGCGGGAGAAGGCGGCGCTGCGGCTGCGCCTGGCGGCGGGGGGTTGAAAACCGGCGCCGGGAAGGCGCATAAGGCCGGCATGTCCATCCTGCGCTGTTGCTGCTGACGCTGTTTCGCTGCCGCTCGCCGGTGGCTTCTCGCCGTTCGTTTGCTGACCAGCCTGCCCAGGATTGCGCCGATGACCCCCGTTCTGACCCTGCACAACAGTCTTACCCGCCGGGATGAGGTGTTCACGCCCGCCGACCCCGGGCATGTGCGGCTCTATGTCTGCGGACCCACGGTGTAT
Organism: uncultured Rhodospirillales bacterium; assembly: GCA_903843125.1. GTDB lineage: Bacteria > Pseudomonadota > Alphaproteobacteria > Acetobacterales > Acetobacteraceae > CAIMOR01. Next base: position 4,185 of record CAIMOR010000292.1, on the reverse strand, counting down.
GACCTGGCGCATCTGGGCAATGCGCGGCCGGTGGTGGTGTTCGACGTGCTGGCGCGGCTGCTGCGGCGGATGTTTCCGCGCGTGACCTATGTGCGCAACATCACCGACGTGGACGACAAGATCAACGCCCGCGCGGCCGAGCGGGGCGAGCCGATCGGTGCGATCACCGCGCGGACCACGGCGGATTTCCATCGGGACATGGCGGCACTCGGCGCGCTGCCGCCGGATGTGGAGCCGCGGGCGACCGAGAGCATCAGGCCGATGCTGGCGATCATCGAGAAGCTGATCGCGCGCGGGCATGCCTATGCCAAGGACGGCCATGTGCTGTTCAGCGTGCCGAGCTTTCCGGAATACGGGCAGTTCTCCGGGCGGTCGCCGGACGAGCTGCTGGCCGGGGCGCGCATCGAGGTGGCGCCGTACAAGCAGGATGCCGGCGACTTCGTGCTGTGGAAGCCGAGCGGCGAGGGCCAGCCGGGCTGGGAAAGCCCCTGGGGGTTCGGGCGGCCGGGCTGGCATATCGAGTGCTCCGCGATGAGCTGGGAGCATCTGGGCGAGAGCTTCGACATTCATGGCGGCGGGGATGACCTGATCTTCCCGCATCATGAGAACGAGGTGGCGCAGACGCGCTGCGCCTTCGGCACGGCGCGCATGGCGAATTACTGGCTGCACAACGCCATGCTGCGGGTGAATGGCGAGAAGATGTCCAAGTCCCTGGGCAATTTCTTCACCGTGCAGGACGTGCTGGCGAAGGGGCCCTGGGCCGGTGAGGCGCTGCGGCTGCTGCTGCTGCGGACGCATTATCGCGGGCTGCTTGACTTTTCCTTCGAGGGGCTGGCCGAGGCGAAGGCGGAGCTGGACGACCACTACGCCATGCTCTCGCGCGCCCCCGAAGCGCCGGAGCTGCCCGAGGTGGTGGCCGAGATGGTGGCGTGGGTGCTGGCGCCGCTGTGCGAGGATTTGAACACGCAGTTGGCGCTGGGCCGGCTGCGCGACCTGCGCACCTTGGAGAATGCGGCGACGGTGGGCGGCAGCCCGGCGGCGGTGCTGGCGCGCGCCGGCAAGCATTGGCCGGTGCTGCCCGGGCTGGCGGCGGCGGCGTTCCGCGAGGCCGCGGGCGCGCTGGGGCTGTGCGGCACGGCGCCGGCGCAGTGGCTGCAGGGCGGCGAGGATACCGGCTGGATCGAGCAGGCCATCGCCGACCGGCTGGCGGCGCGCGCCGCAAAGAACTGGGCCGAGGCGGACCGGCTGCGCGATGCGCTGAAGGAGAAGGGCATCGTGATAGAGGACAGCGCCAAGGGAACGACGTGGCGTCGCGCCTAGGCGCGCGGGCTTTGCGCCTAGGCGCGTGGGTTGTGCGCGTGGGCAGTGTGCGCGTAGGCGCGCGGGTAGTGTGCGCGGGCAGCACGCGCGTGAGCCTGTGATGCAGCCCAGCGCCGACGACTGGATGCACGCGCTGCAGGAAGTGCCGCTGGACGACAAGCGGCGCGGCTGGCTGCGCGCGCACCTGCTGGCGCCGGGGTGCTGCGCCACGGCCGAGGCGTTGGCGGCGGCGACCGGGCGCGACTTCGGCGAATACCGGGCGCTGGCGGCGCAACTGGCGGCGGCGCTGAAGCTGGCGGCCGAGGATTCGATGGCGCTGCTGGCGGAGGCGACGCCCGACGGGTTGCGGCTGCGGCCGGAACTGGCTTTTGCGCTCGGCGCGCGCCGCGTCTCGCTGGAGGAGTGGGACCGCGGCACGCGGGCGGTGCCGACCATCGTGGCGCCGCCCGGCGAGAGCCCCATCGTGGTGCTGGTGCGGCCGCAGCTGGCCGAAAATATCGGCGCGGTGGCGCGGGCCATGGCCAATGGCGGGCTGTTCCACCTGCGCCTGGTGGCGCCGCGCGATGGCTGGCCGCAGGACCGGGCGTGGCGCACCGCTTCGGGCGCCGACCGGATATTGGATGCGGCGACCGTGCATGCCTCGGTGGCGGAGGCGGTGGCGGATTGCCATCGGGTGTTCGCCACCTGCCCGCGACCGCGGCACATTGTCATTCCCGTGCGGATGGCGCGGGCGGCGGCCGAGGACCTGCACGCGATCAACGGGCGCGGGCTGCGGGCCGCGGTGCTGTTCGGGCCCGAGCGGGCCGGGCTTGAGAATGACGACATGGCCTGCGCCGATACGCTGGTGCGCTACGCGTTGAACCCCGAGCACATGAGCCTGAACCTGTCCCAGGCGGTGATGGTGCTGGCGTACGAATGGTGGACGGCGACGGAGCCGACGCCGCAGCGCAGCCTGATGACCAACGAGACGCGGATTGCGCTGAAGGGCGAGCTGGAGGGGTTTCTGGGAAGGCTGGAGGCGGAGCTGGATGCCAGCGGCTTCCTGGACAACCAGGCGAAGCGGCCGACCATGGTGCGCAACCTGCGGCACTGGTTCCAGCGCGGCGAGGTGACCGAGCAGGAACTGCGCACGCTGCATGGCGTGGTGACCGAACTTTCCCGCGGGCGGATGCGGCGCGGCCGGCCGGACCCGGAGGGGAGCTGACGACGGCGCCGGTGCGGAGCATGGCGGCTGACACTTCGCCGAGGCGGCGATCCATCGCAAGGTCGCCGATGAGTACGGACCCTGCGCCAACCAGGTGCCGGCGGCGCTGCGCCACCTGATGCCGATGCTGATGGGCCTGCACGCGGCGACGACGCTGCCGAAGCGGTACCTGGGGTTGGCCATCGTCACCGTCGGCACGCTGCTGGCGCGGCGTGGCACGCTGCTGGCATAGAGTGGGGCCATGCCCATGCCCATGCTGCGCCGACCGTTCCTCGCTGCCCTGGCCACGCCGATGCTCGCCCACGCGCAGGCGGCCTGGCCGAGCCGGGCGATCCGCATCGTGGTGCCCTATGCGCCCGGTGGGGGCTCCGATGTGACGGCGCGGCTGATCGCGCCGGGGCTGCAGGCGGCGTTGGGGGTTTCGATCATCATCGAGAACCGGCCTGGTGCGGCGGGACTGGTGGGCACGGACCTGGTGGCGCATGCGCCGGCGGATGGCTATTCGCTGGTGCTGGTGGACATGCCGCATACCATCGTGCCGGCGATGCAGCCGCGGATGCCCTACGACGCCATCGCCGACTTCGCGCCGGTTTCGCTGCTGGGGACGGCACCGATGGTGCTGTTCGCGACGCCCGCCCTGCCGGTTGACGATGCCGCCGGCTTCGCCGCGCTGGCGCGGGCCGAGCCGGAGCGGTTTTCCATAGCGTCGGGCGGCAATGGCAGCACGACGCACCTGATGGCGGCGCTGTTCCAGCGGGTGACGGGGTGCCGGCTGGTGCACGTGCCGTATCGGGGCAGCGGGCCGGCCATTCAGGACCTGGCGGCGGGGCAGGTGCAGGTCAGCTTCACCACCATGCTGACGGCGACGCCGTTCCTGCAGAACGCCGGCATCAAGGCGCTGGGGTCAGCCGGGGCGGCGCGGCTGCCGGAACTGCCGGCGACGGCGACCTTCCGCGAGCAGGGGATAGACCTGCTGGCCGAGCATTGGTGGGGGCTGCTGGCACCGGCACGGACGCCGCCCGAGGTGGTGGAGAAGCTGGCGGCGGCGACCGTGGCGGTGATGCGGGAGCCGGCGCTGGCGCCGCGGTTGGCGCAGGTGGGGCTGCTGCCACGGGCCGAGGGGCCGGCGCCGTTCGCCGCGCTGCTGCGGGCCGACCTGGCGCGCTGGGGCCAGGTGGTGCGGGAGGCGAATATCCGGCTGGACTAGATCTTCTTCGCCAGCCGCCGCGCCAGCCAGTAGCCGAGCAGGCCGGCGACCGGGGCGGCCGGCAGCACCAGCACCCAGCCGGCATGGACGTTGTTGACCACCAGGCCCAGGCCGATGCCGAGCATCAGCCCGCCGACCAAGCTGCCCATGGTGCCGGCCGTCAGGCCCAGGACGAGGATCTCTTCGCGTGTTACGGCCATGCCGCGGCTTACGCCGGGCAGGCGTGGTTTGACAAGGCGGGGGTGGATGACTATACGCCCGCCCTCTTCCTGGGAACGTAGACGGGCCGTTCGGGTCCGCGCTCGCCCATAGCCGCAAGGCGATGGGACTACCGGGACAACACAGGGTTCAACGAACCCGCAGTTTCAGAAGGCCCGCCGCAACAGGTGGGAGTGCCGCGCATGACCAAGCGCCTTGAGTCGAAGTACAAGATCAACCGCCGCCTGGGTGTGAA
>CAIMOR010000291.1 GCA_903843125.1 uncultured Rhodospirillales bacterium | reverse complement strand
GGATAGCCGTAGCCGGGATAGCCGTAGCCATACCCGTAGGCGGGGTAGCCGCCCCACCAGCCCCGATAGGCCAGGGCCGCGCCGACGCCGAGTCCGACCCCCACGCCGACTCGCCCCCAGCCCCCGCCACCGCGATAGCCACCTCCGCCACCGCGATAGCCGCCACCGCCGCCGCCACGCCGCGCGTCGGCCGGCTGCGCCGCCGCAACCAGCAACGCCAGCCCGGCGAAACCCGTAAGCAACAAGCGACGCATGACGCTTTCCTCCACAGCTTGCCGCTGCAACGCGCATTCTGGCCCTCCGGCGGCACGGCGTCGAGCTTGCGGGCGCCGGCGGCATGACGCCGGTGCAACGCCGGTGGCCCACCACGCGCGGTATCGGGCGGAATAGCTTGATTTCATCGGGCCGGCGGCGCATATGCCCGGCGACCTGGAACGGCTGCCCGAGTTGACCGGGCCCGCCGGGCGGTGATGGGGGCGCCTGGCGCCCACTGGACAACATACCGGGCCACGCCGCCGACCCGGCGAAGGAACCGATAGCGCTTGAACGATACCCCTGAGCGGACCGCCCCCCTGGCGGCCGAGACCAACCACACGGAAACCCCGGCCACGGCGCTGCACGTCGCGGCCGAATCGGCTGCGCCCGCCGCGCCGGAGGCAACCCCCGCCGCGCCGGAAGCGATGACCGCCGTGCCTGAGGCCGAGGCCGCGCCCGAGCCGGCGCGTGCGGCGGCGCCGGAAGCGGCCGAGGCCGTGGTCCCGGACGATGCCGCCGAGGCGGACGAGACGGATGACGCCGAAGCCACCGCCGAGGCGGACGAAGGCGACGACGAGGACTACGACGACCAGGACGACGAAGCCGAGGCCGCGGCCCCGCCGCGCACCAGCTTCGACGACCTCGGCCTGTCCGAGCAGATCGTCCAGGCCGTGACCGACGCCGGCTACCTGCACCCCACGCCGATCCAGGAGCAGGCCATCCCGGTCGTGCTTATGGGCCGCGACGTGCTGGGCTGCGCGCAGACCGGCACCGGCAAGACCGCCAGCTTCGTGCTGCCGATGCTCGACATCCTGACCGGCAGCCGGGCCAAGGCGCGCATGCCGCGCAGCCTGATCCTGGAGCCGACGCGCGAGTTGGCGCTGCAGGTGGCCGAGAACTTCGTCAAGTACGGCAAGCACCTGAACCTGACCTGCGCGCTGCTGATCGGCGGCGAGAGCATGAACGACCAGCGCGACGTGCTGGAAAAGGGCGTCGACGTCCTGATCGCCACGCCGGGCCGGTTGATGGACCTGTTCGACCGCGGCCGCATCCTGATGGCCGACTGCAAGCTGCTGGTCATCGACGAAGCCGACCGCATGCTGGACATGGGCTTCATCCCGGATGTCGAGCGGATCGTGCAGATGCTGCCGCCGCTGCGCCAGACGCTGTTCTTCAGCGCCACCATGGCGCCGGAAATCCGCAAGCTGGCCGATGCCTTCCTGCGCAACCCGCGCGAGATCAGCGTCTCCGCCCCGGCCAGCGTCGCCACCACCATCACCGCCGGCCTGGTCTATGTCGGCGACCGCGACAAGCGGGAGGCGCTCCGCCGCCTGCTGCGCGCCGAGCCGGTGCAGAACGCGCTGATCTTCTGCAACCGCAAGGTCGAGGTCGACGTCCTCTACAAGTCGCTGAAGCGGCACGACTTCTCGGTCGGCGCCCTGCATGGCGACATGGACCAGTCCACCCGCTTCGCCACGCTGACCAAGTTCAAGAACAACGAGCTCCAGCTGCTGGTCTGCTCGGACGTCGCGGCCCGCGGCCTCGACATCGGCGGCCTGAGCCACGTCTTCAACTTCGACGTGCCGTTCCACGCCGAGGACTACGTCCACCGCATCGGCCGTACCGGCCGTGCCGGCCGCGAAGGCCGCGCCTACACCATCGCCACCGCCGATGACGTGAAGTCGGTCCAGGCGATCGAGAAGCTGACCGGCAAGCCGATCCCGCGCATCGAGATCGCCGGGCTCGACCCGATCTCCGACGAGGAGCTGGCCGCCGCTGCGGCGCGCCCGCGTGGCCGTGGCCGTGGTGGCCCGGCCCGTGGTGGTCGCGACGCCGCCAGCAGCCGCGACGGCGCCCGGCGGGACGGCCGTGGTGGCGGCCGTGGCCGCG
>CAIMOR010000290.1 GCA_903843125.1 uncultured Rhodospirillales bacterium | reverse complement strand
CTCGGCGTCGGCGCGGCCCTGGCCTATCGGGGCTGGTGGGGTGGCTACCCGGCCTACGGGTATGGCTACGGCTATCCCGGCTACGGCTATCCTGGCTACGTCTACCCCTATGGGCCGACGCCGGCGCCGATCTACTACGGACCGGCCTTCGACGGCCCGGCCTACGGCGACCCGATCCTGGCAGCGCCGGCGCCCGGCCAGGCGCCCCCGGCACCGCCGGTGGCCGCTCCGGTCGCGGCGGGCAAGCCGGCCTCCGCCGAGGCCCGCATGTGCCATGCCTCGATCCAGGCCGTGCAGGTCAGCTGCCGGTTGACCCAGCCGACCCCGGTGGGTGGCGGGTGCGGCTGTCCGAGCAACATGGGCATGCTGCCGGGGCAGGCGGCGCCCTGACGCATGGTGCAGGGCGCCGGGTCAGGCTCCGGCGCGGTTTGAGCCACGGGCTCGCCGTGGCCGGCGATGCGCGGGTCGGGGTTCAGCTTTCGCGATGGACATCGTGCGTGGTGATGCCGGTGCCGTGCGGCGGCATCACCATCCAGTCGCGGCGGTTCAGCGTGCGCAGGGTGTCCTCGTAGCCGCTGCGCCAGTGGTCGGTCATGGTCGCGGCGCTGAACTCGTAGTCCTTGGCCTGGCCTTCCCAGGATTTCTGCTGGTAGATCAGCTGGAACACCAGGTATTCCGGCAGTTCGCGCAGGGCGTCCCGCTGCTGGCGCTGGGCGTCGGTCAGGGCGGCCTCGGGCAGGGCCGACAGCGCTTCGAACAGCTGGCGCTTCAGGCCGAACAACTGCTTGTACATGTCGGTCGTGTATCGGGTGCGGGAGGAATACTGGATGTCCTTCTGGCGGCCGAGGACGTCCGACATGTCCCGCGGCAAGGGTCCGCGCGCCGGGAACAGGTCTACCTGGAACACCAGGCTGTCGCCATCGACGCAGCTTTCCAGCAGATATTGCAGCGGCGTGTTGGAAACGATGCCGCCATCCCAGAACCAGTCGGTGCCCACCTGCACCATCGGCAGCGCCGGTGGCAGCGCGCCGCTGGCCATGATGTGCTGCGGGCCGAGTTCCTGCATGGCGCTGTCGAAGAAGGTCAGGTTGCCGCTGTCCACCTGCACCGCGCCCACCGCCAGGCGGACCGGGCCGTGCTTCAGCAGGTCGAAGTCGACCAGTTCGGTCAGTGTCCGGCGGAGCGGCTCGGTATCATAGAAGCTGGTGGCGGCGGCGCTGCCGCGGGGCGCCAGCCAGGCGCTCAGCGGATGCGGCGCGAAGAAGCCGGTCTGGCCCTGCCAGATGGTGCTGAGGGTGCTCCACATCCCTGCCGCGGTGCGGAAATGATCGCCTTCGGGCAGCAGCAGGGTGGTGCGGTCCGTGATGCGTTCCCAGAAGGCGCGCAGCCGTTCCAGGCGGCGGTGCGGCGGGTTGCCGGCGATGATGGCGGCGTTGATGGCGCCGATGGAAACCCCGGCGACGAAGTCCGGCGCGATGTGGTGTTCCTCCAGCGCCTGGTAGACGCCGGCCTGGTAGGCACCGAGCGCGCCGCCGCCCTGCAGTACCAGCGCGATGCGTTCGCAGCCGGGCGGGCGGCTCACAGCCGGTCCACCAGCGCTTCGCCGCCCTTCATCACGAAGGGGATGCGTTCGCCCTGGCCGGCGAGCACGCTGATGTCGCCGAGCGGGTCGCCGTCGACCAGGATGATGTCGGCCAGCGCCCCGGGGGCGATGACGCCTAGCTGGCCTTCCTGTTGCAGCAGCATGGCATTGGTCAGCGTGGCCTGGCGCAGCACCTCCAGCGCAGGCAGCACCTCGCGCCGGATCAGGAACTCCTCGGACTGGCGGCGGCGCATGCCGGCCAGCAGATCCGTACCGAATCCCATGGGGACGCCGGCCTGGTGCAGGATTTCCAGGCTGCCGAGGCCGGCGCCCTTGACGCTGGAAAGCTTGGCCATGCTCTCCGGCGGCAGGCCGAGCGCCGAGCCCTCATCCTCCAGCGCCTGGTAGGTCACCAGGGTCGGCACCGCGATGGCGCCCTGCGTGGCCATGTAGCGCGCGGTCGGCGCGTCGATCAGGTTGCAGTGCTCCACGCTGCGCACGCCCAGGCGCACGGCGCGGAAAATGGCTTCCGGGGTATAGGCGTGGGCCAGCACGTAGCGCTTCCAGGCGCGGGCTTCCCAGACGGCGCAGGCGATTTCCTCGTCGGAGTATTGCAGCGCGTAGATCGGGTCGCTGGGGGAGGCGACGCCGCCCGACGCCATGATCTTGATGTGGTGCGCGCCCTTCTTCAGGTTGGCGCGCACGGCGCGGCGCACCTCGTCCACGCCATCGGCCACGATGCCGATGGTGGCCGCGGTGCCGCAGCAGCCGCAGAGGTTGTCGAGCGCGGTGTTGGGGCGCATGTCGCCGTGGCCGCCGGTGGGGGAGAGTGCCTGGCCGGCGAAGAACAGGCGCGGGCCCTTGATCAGCCCGGTGTCGAGCGCCGTGGCCAGGCCCCAGTCGGCGCCGGCGGCGTCGCGCACGGTGGTGAAGCCGCGTTGCAGGCTGGCTTCCAGGTCTCGCGCCGCATGCACCGCCTGCAGGCTGCGCGGCATGCGGTCGAGCCGGCCGAGGTCGGCGTCGGCGGCGTAGACGTGGACATGGGCGTCGATCAGCCCGGGCATCAGGGTACGGCCGCCGCAGTCCACCACGCGGGCGGCGCTGGCGGTGATGGGGCTGTCGGCCACTTCCTTGATGCGGCCGGCCTCGACCAGCAGCTGCATCCCCTCGGCCAGCGTGGCGCTGCCGTCGAACAGGCGGAAGTTGCGGAACAGCGTGGCGGTCATGCGCGGCATCCTGATGCTGGTGGGGTCATGGTCTAGCCGTTGACGGCGCCCCACGAAAAGAAGTCCTTGCCTTCCTTGCGCAGCCGGTTGGCCAGGACCATCCGGTGCACTTCGCTGGCGCCATCCACCAGGCGGGCCTGGCGGGCGTAGCGGTACATCCACTCCACCACCGTGTCCTTGCTGTAGCCACGCGCGCCGAGCAATTGCAGCGACGTATCCACCGCCTTGTGCAGCGCATCGGCGGCGACGACCTTGGCGGTGGAGACCTCCTTGCGGGCCTGGCTGCCCTGGTCCAGCGCCCAGGCCGCGCGCATCGTCACCAGCCGGGCGATGTCGAGCTCCATCGCGGCCGCGCCGATCATCTGCTGGATGCTTTCCTTGTCGATCAGCTTGCCGCCGAAGCTCTGCCGCCGCTCGATGTATTCCATGGCGATCTCAAGCGCGCGGCGACCCATGCCGGTCCAGCGCATGCAATGCGTCAGGCGGGCGGGGCCGAGGCGGATCTGGGTCAGCCGCAGGCCGTCGCCGACGGTCATCAGCAGGTCCTCGTCGGGGATCTCGAGGCCGTCGAATTCCAGCTCGCAATGGCCGCCATGTTCCTCCGGCCCCATGATCGGGATGCGGCGGACGATGCGCCAGCCCGGCTGGTCCTTGTGGAACATGAAGGCCGAGAGGCCGCGGCGCGGGTCGTCGCTGGTGCGGGCCATCAGGATGAAGTGCGTGGCGGCCTCGGCCCCGGTGATGAACCACTTGCGGCCGGTGACCACCCAGCGGTCGTTGCCCTTCCGGTCGGCCCGCGTATAGGTCAGCGACGGGTCGCTGCCGCAGCCATCGGGTTCGGTCATGACGAAGCTGGACTGCACCTTGCCGTCGATGATCGGCTGCAGCCACTTCGCCTTCTGCGCCTCGGTGCCGACCATGTTGAGCACGCGCATGTTGCCGTCGTCGGGCGCCGCGCCGTGGAACACGACGGGGCCGAAGATGCTGCGGTTCATCTCCTCATAGCACGCCGCCAGGCCGACCATGCTGAAGCCCTGGCCGCCGCGTTCCTTCGGCATGCCGAGTGCCCAGAGGCCCTGCGCCTTGGCTTCCGTGCGCAGCTTTTCCAGCACCGGCTTGGCGATGTTCTCGTGTTCGTCATAGGTCGCCGGGTCGCCTTCCAGCGGGATGATCCGCTCCTCGACGAAGGCGCGGATGCGCAGGCGGGTGGCATCGATCTCGGGCGAGAGGGCGAAGTCCATCTTCTTGATTCCTAGAGCGGGCTGACGGAGTGGCCGCCGTCGACCACCAGCGTGGTGCCGGTCATGTGCGCGCCGGCGGCGCTGGCCAGCAGCAGCAGCGGACCGGTGAGGTCGTCGTTGGTGCCCAGGCGACGCTGCGGCACGCGGCGCACCACCGCCTTGCCTGCCTCGGATGCGAAGAACTCGGCATTGATCGGCGTGGCGACATAGCCGGGGCAGAGGGCGTTGACGCGGATGCCGTAGCGCGCAAGCTCGACGGCCATTTGCTTGGTGAGCTGTACCAGCCCGGCCTTGGAGGCGGTGTAGCCGGCGACGCCCTGCAGGATCCGCAGGCCGCCGATGGAGGCGATGTTGACGATGCTGCCGCCGCGCCCGGCGGCAACCAGGCGGCGGGCGGCCTCGGTCGCGACCAGGAAGCAGCCGCGCAGGTTCACGTCCATCACGCTGTCCCAGTCGGCGGCGGTCTGCTGCAGCACGGGCTTGCTGATGGCGGTGCCGGCGTTGTTCACGATGATGTCGCAAAGCTCGGCGGCCTCGAACGCCGCGGCGACGCTGGCCTCGTCGGAGACGTCCAGCGCCACGGCGGTGGCGCGCTCACCCAGTTCCGCGGCCAGGGCGGCGCAGGCCTCCAGCCGCCGCGCCGCCAGCACCACGCGGGCGCCGGCCTGGTGCAGCACGCGGGCGAAATGTCCGCCGAGTTCGCCGGAGGCCCCGGTGATGAAGGCGCTGGACCCGTCCAGCGAGAACAATTCTGCGGTCATGGCAGGCTCCCTTGCCCGCCAATTGCCCGCATCGCGGTCAGTTGGCCAGCCCCATCCGGGCAACGATGGGACCCCAGCGCTCGACTTCGGCCTTGATCAGCGCGCGCGCCGCGGCGGGGGAGGAGTCCGGCCAGGTCTCGCAGCCCGCCGCCAGCAGGCGCTGCTGCACTGCCGGGTCGGCCACCGCCTTGCGGCCGGCATCCTCCAGCGCCGCCATGGCAGCCGCGGGCATGCCGGGCTTGCCGAACAGCACCTGCCAGGCGGTCAGGTCGTAGCCGGTGACGCCACCCTCCGCGATGGTCGGCATGCCCGGCAGCAGCGCCGAGCGGTCCGCGCCGCTGGCCGCCAGGCCGCGCACCCGGCCGTCCTGCATCAGGGGCCGCAGCATGGTAATGCTGTCGATGGTGAAGTTCATCCGGCCGGCCACCAGGTCCTGCACGGCGTTGGCGGCGGTGCGGTAGGGCACCACGGTGAACTCGCCCTGCATCAGCTGCTTGAACAGCTCCCCGGCCATGTGGTTGGTGGCGCCCGGCGCGGTGGCGCCGTAATTGGCCACGTCGCCCTGCGTGCGCAGCCAGGCCAGCAGTTCCGGCACGCTGGTCGCGGGCACGCTGGGGTGCACGGCGAGCATGTAGGGCTGCCGGCTGACCAGCGTCAGCGGGATGAAGTCGGCGATGACGTCGTACTGGAAGTCCTTGTGCAGCGCCTTCATCACGGCGTGGTTGTTGGTGCCGATGAAGAAGGTGTAGCCATCGGCCGGCGCCCGCATGAAGGCGGCCGCACCCACCGCGCTGCCGGCGCCGGGTATGTTCTCCACCACCACCGGCTGGCCCAGCGTGCGGCTCATGCTCTCGGCGATGATGCGGCCGACCACGTCCGTGACGCCGGCCACGCCGACGGGAATGATCATGCGCAGCGGGCGTGCGGGAAAGCGTTCCTGCGCGAGGGCCGGGGAGGCCAGCAGTGGGGCGGCGAACAGCGAACGGCGAGACAACATTGGCAGGCGACCCCGGCAGGTTGGCGTGCGGCACAGAATACGCCACGGTGTGGGCGCGACAATGCGCCACCTGGTGGCGAGACAATGCAAGGAAGGCGCCATGACCCCGATTCGACTGCAGGAGCCGTTCCGTGCGGTATTCTACGCGCCGTTCTACGCAGCGCTGGCGCGCGGTGCCTACGCCGCCGAGGGTGTCGAGGTGCAACTGCTCGGCGGCTTCATCCCCGGCAACGCCAAGGACGTGGTGCTGGCCGGCCAGGCCGACCTGGCCTGGGGCGGGCCGATGCGGATATTGCTGGCGCATGAGGCCGACCACGCCTCGCCGCTGCGGAATTTCGGCAGCGTGGTGATGGGCGACCCCTTCTTCCTGGTGGGCCGCAAGCCCAACCCCGGCTTCCGACTGCGCGACCTGGCCGGGCTGACGCTGGGCACCGTCAGCGAAGTGCCGACGCCGTGGTGGACGCTGCAGGAGGATGTGCGCCAGGACGGGCTGGACCCCGAGAGCGTGCGGCGCGTGACCGACCGCACCATGGCCGAGAACGCCGAGGCGGTGGCCGCGCGCACGCTGGATGTGGCGCAGGTGTTCGAGCCATTGGCCAGCCAGCTGGAAATGGCCGGACGCGCGCATGTCTGGCATGTCGCAGCGAGCCGCGGGCCAACCGCCTATACCACCTACTACACCACGGTGCAGAACCTTCGGGCCAGGCGCGCGGAGTTCAAGGCCATGCTGCGCGGGCTGGCGAAGACGCTGGCCTGGGTGGCGGCCAACCCTTCCGATGCGCTGGCCGACTGCGTCGCCGGGTACTTCCCGGACTTGCCGCTGCCGCTGCTGAAGGCGGCGCTGGCGCGCTACAAGGCGCAGGGCATGTGGACGCCCGACCCGTTCTACCCGGAGGAAGCCTTCCTGCGGCTGGAGCACGCCATGTTCACCGCCGGCGCCATCACGCGGAAGCCCGGCTTCTCAGCCACGGTCGACAACGCCATCGTTGCCGAGGCGCTGGCTGGCTGAGCGCACTTCCTGCTCGATGGCGTCGAGCAGGCGGAGCGGCCAGTAAGGCGGGATGCCCTGGCCGATCAACACGATGCGGCTGCGGTGGTCGGCTGACGGCCAGGCATCCAGCCATTCCGGCGCGTGCATGACATGGCCGATGCCGTGCAGCACCGCCGGTGCTTTCGGCGCCTCGGCGATGCAGACCAGTCCCTTCAGGCGCAGCAGCTTGGGGCCGAGATGCTCGGCCAGGCCCTGCAGCCAGAGCGTCAGCGCCATGGCGGGAAGGGGTCCCTCGCGCTGGATGATGACGCTGCCGAGGTTCGCGCTGTGCCGGGCGGTGGCGTCCAGCCATTCATCGGTGCGCGGCGCCGGGGCCAGCAGCCACGCCGCCGGCACCACGCCGTGCAGCACGTCGCGGGTTTCGGCCGCCGGGTTCAGCGTGGCCAGCATGGCGCGCAACGCCGCGGCATCGGCCAGGTCCGGCTTGGTCAGCAGGATGCGGTCGGCCAGGCGCACCTGGCGCTGGGCTTCCGGGTGGCGCTCCAGCGCGGCGGGGCCATGCAGCGCATCCACCAGCGTCGCAACCGCTTCGAGGCGATGGGTTTCCAGTACCGGCTGCTCGGTCATCAGCGCGTGGAGAATGGGCGCCGGGTCGGCCAGTCCGCTGGTCTCGATCAGCACGCGCCGGTAGGCCGGCACCTCGCCCGCCGCGCGCCGACGATGCAGGTCCATCAGCGTGGCCGCGAGATCGCTGCGCACGACGCAGCAGAGGCAGCCCGTGGCGGTGGCGACAAAAGTCTCCTCGCTGCTGGCCAGCAGGTCGTGGTCCAGCGGTACCTCGCCGTATTCGTTGATGATGACGGCGCTGTCGGCATAGTCGGGGTCGCGCAGCAGGCGCTTCAGCAATGTGGTCTTGCCGGCGCCGAGAAAGCCGGTGAGGACGACGACCGGGATCATACGACGCGGAGCTTCTGCGCCTCGCCGCCGCCCAGCGCATTGCGCAGGCTGCGCAGCAGGCCGAGCACGGAGGTGCAGGGCCGGCGCTGGCCTGGGCGTTCCAGCCACCAGCGGATCGGCAGGTCCTCCGGTGTGGCGGCGGTCACGCGCATCGCGTCCACGCGCACCGCCTCGCCGTCCAGCGTCACGCGCGCCGTGGCGCCCCACAGCGCGACGCTGTCCGCGAGCAGGGCGCGCAGCTCGGGCGGGGTCAATCCAGCATCGCGCCGGCGCGGATTTCGTCGGCGATCCTGCGATGCTGGTACTGGCCGCCGCGGTCATCGCCCAGCCAGCGCTCGCCTTCCACCACGATCTTGCCGCGCAGGATCGTCATGCTGGGCCAGGCATCCACCTGGCGGCCTTCCCAGGGGGTGTAGTCGCTCTCGTGCAGCTGCTCGGCGCGGACGGTGCGCTTCAGGCTGGGGTCGAGGATGACGATATCGGCGTCGCTGCCCGCGGCGATGGCGCCCTTCTTCGGGTACATCCCCATCAGCTTGGCGGCATTGGTGGAGACCAGGTCGACGAAACGGCGCAGCGTGTAGCCGCGCTTGCCGACCATCTCGGAATACATCACCGCCACGCGCGGTTCCACGCCGCTGTTGCCGCCGGTGACGTCGTCGATGCGCACGCCCTGCGTCTTGACGCTGAGGTTGCAGCAGAGCTCATCGGTTGCGACGCAATTGATGCTGCCGTCCAGCGTGCCGGCCCACAGCTCGTCCTGGTCGGCCTGCGACTTCAGGCTGGGGTAGGTGTGGTAGATCTGGCCGTTCGGCTTCTTGTAGTCGTCCTGCGTGTACAGCATGTACTGGTGCAGGCTCTCGCCGTAGATCGGCAGCCCCTTGGCCCGCGCATCGCGAATGGCGCGCACGCCGTTCCCCGCGGAAACGTGCATCATGTAGAGCGCGGTGCCCGGCACGTGCTCCGCCAGGCGCATGACGCGGCGGAAGCTGATGTCCTCGCTGAGCGTGTTGTGCACTTCGGCCATGTTCTCGAAGGCCACGCGATTCTCGCGGATCAGCTTGGCGTACATGTGCATGACGATGTCGTTGTCCTCGGAGTGGATCACCCCGAGGCCACCCTTCTTCGCCAGCACCTGGAACACCTCCCAGATATCGCCGAAATCCACCATGCGGCCCTTGCGGCTGGGCGTGATGTCGGTGGTGAAGATCTTCACCGTGGCGAAGCCGGCCTCGATGGCTTCGCCGAGCTGCGCCGGGATGGACGGATCCAGGTCACCCTCGACCATGGTGTGGAAGGCCCAGTCGCAGGGGCTGCCGTCCTCGTTCCAATGCGCCATGCGCTTGTCGATGGCGCCCTGCACCGTTTCGCCGGCCTGCACGCGGGTGAAGTCGATGATCGTCGTGGTGCCGCCATGCAGCGCCGCCTTGCCGACCACGCTCGGCCCCTTGGTGAAGTCGATGCGGCCGCCCGGGCCGAAGTTCGGCCACAGGCAATGGGTGTGCGGGTCGATGCCACCGGGCATCACCACCTTGCCGGTTGCGTCGACCACGCGCACGCCCTCGGGCACCGGGAAGGTGCCATGGGCGGCCACGGCCACGATCTTTCCGCCGGCCATCGCCACGTCGGCCGGCCCCACCGCATGGGGCGTCACCACGCAATCGCCACGCACCACCAGGTCGATCATCACCGCGTCTCCAGCATCGGCGCCAAGCTTGGCGGCAGCGCCCGCCTGGCGCAAGATGCCGGCACGAGGGAGAACGACCAATGCCGCAAACCCTGTTCGACAAGCTATGGGCGCCGCACGTGGTGGCCGACCTCGGCGACGACTGGGCGCTGCTGCATGTGGACCGCGTGCTGCTGCACGACATGTCCGGTGCCCGCGCCCTGACCGAGGTGGGCGAGCGCGGCTACAGCCTGGCCCGGCCGGACCTGGTCTTCGCCACGCCGGACCACGCGGTTTCCTCCGCCCCTGGCCGGAGCAGCGCGACCTTTGCCGGCGGGGCGCGGCCCATCGAGCGGTTGCGGCAACGGGTGCGCGAAACCGGCATCCGGCTGTTCGACCTTGGCCAGCCGGGCCATGGCATCGTGCACGTCATGGCGCCGGAGCTCGCCATCGTGCTGCCCGGCACCACGCTGGTGTGCGGCGACAGCCACACCTGCACCAACGGTGGCGTCGGCGCACTGGCCTTCGGCATCGGCGCCAGCGAGTTGACGCATGTGCTGGCGACGCAGACGCTGATGCAGCGGCGCCCGCGGACGATGCGCCTGACCTTCACCGGCACGCTGCCGCCGGGCGTGACGGCGAAGGACATGATCCTGGCCGCGATCGGCCAGCTCGGCACCGCCGGCGGCACCGGCTTCGCGGTGGAATACGCCGGGGAGGCGGTGCGCGCGCTGCCGCTGGAAGCGCGGTTGACGCTCTGCAACCTCAGCATCGAGATGGGCGCGAAGATGGGCTTCTGCGCGCCCGACGATGTGACGTTCGCCTACCTGAAGGGCCGCCGCTTCGCGCCGACCGGCGCCGCCTGGGATGCCGCGGTGGCCGCCTGGCGAACGCTGCGCAGCGACGACGGCGCCGTGTTCGACCGCGAGGTGGCGATCGATGCCGGCACCATTGCGCCGCAGATCACCTGGGGCACCAGCCCGGAGCAGGTGGCGCCCGTCACCGCCAACGTGCCTTACCCCGCAGGCCCCGCTGACCAGGCCGCGCTGGACTACATCGGGCTGGCGGCCGGGCAGGCGCTGATCGGCACGCCGGTGGACTGGGTGTTCATCGGCAGTTGCACCAACTCCCGCCTTTCGGACCTGCGCGATGCCGCCGCCGTGCTGCGCGGGCGCAAGGTGGCGCCGCACGTCACCGCCTGGGTGGTGCCGGGCAGCGAGACGGTGAAGCGCGAGGCCGAGGCTGAGGGGCTGCACGCCCAGTTCCTCGAAGCCGGCTTCGAATGGCGCGAGCCTGGCTGCGCGCTGTGCGTCTGCGTGAATGGCGAGAGCGTGCCGGCCGGCAAGCGCAGCGTTTCCACCAGCAACCGCAACTTCGTGGGCCGCCAGGGCACCGGCGCGCGCACCCACCTGGCCAGCCCGGCCATGGCCGCCGCCGCCGCGCTCGCCGGCGCCATTGTCGATGTCAGGAGCTACTGAGATGGACGCCTTCACCACCATCACCGGCCCGGCCGCGCCGCTGCTGCGCGCGAACATCGATACCGACATGATCATCCCGGCGCAGCGGCTGATCGGCGCCGGGCGGGACGGCCTCGGCCGCTTCGCGTTCGAGCGGTTCCGCTTCAATGCCGACGGCACTGAGAACCCGGACTTCCCGCTGAACCAGGCGCCGTACCGGGCCTCTCCGATTCTGCTGGGGGGCGAGAATTTCGGCTGTGGTTCCTCCCGCGAAGGCGCGGTCTGGGCGCTGCGCGACCTGGGCCTGCGTTGCTTCATCGCCCCCAGCTTCGGCGACATCTTCTACGCCAACTGCTTCCAGAACGGCATGCTGCCGGTGCGGCTGGCGGCGGCGGATGTGCAGCGGATCGCGGAGCAGACCGCGGCCTCGCCGAGCAACGCCTACACCAGCGTGGACCTGGAACGGCAGGTGGTGATCACGCCGAACGGCGAGGAGATTCCGTTCAGCGTCGACCCGCGCAAGCGCAGCGCGCTGCTGGAGGGGCTTGACGAGATCGCGCTGACGATGAAGCGCCGCGACGAAATCCTGGCGTGGCAGGCGCGCGACCGGGCCGCGCGCCCCTGGGCGTGGGAGGGGCTAACCCTCTAGCCCGCGGCCGAACGTCGCCTCGTATCGCTGGCGGAAGGCCGGCACGACCGCGGGGTTGATGATGCGCGGCGGCATCCGGCCGCGCGCCACTTCGCCAAAGGCCAGCGCGGCGATGCGGCTGATGTTGCCGCGGCTCTCATGGGTTACGCCGGCGGTGTGCTGGCTCATCAGCACGTTGTCGAGGTGCAGCAGCGGGTGGTCGGGTGCCGGCGGCTCGTCGGCCCAGACGTCCAGCCCGGCGCCGGCCAGGTGGCCGCTGACCAGCGCCTGGTGCAGCGCCGGTTCGTCGTGGATGAAACCACGCGCGGTGGTGACGAAGATGGCGCCCGGCTTCATGCGCGCAAAGCTGTCGCCGTTCATCAGGCTGCGGGTTTCGCCGGTTAGCGGGGAATGGATGCTGACGACGTCGCTTTCGGCCAGCAGCGTTGCCATCTCCACCTTCTCGGCGCCGCGGGCGGCAATGGTCGGCGCATCGAGGTAGGGGTCGCAGGCGAGCACGCGGCACTGAAAGGCGAGGTTCAGGATTTCCGCCGTGCGCGTGCCGACATGGCCGATGCCAACCAGGCCGACCGTCTTGCCGCGGAGGTCGCGGCCCATCAGCGCGGCCCGGTCCTGGGCGCGGCCGGCGCGCATGGCGGCCTGGGCTTCCGGCATGCGCTTCAGCAGCGCCAGCATCATGCCCACCGCGTGTTCCGCGACACCTTCGGCATTGCCGCCGGCCTGGTTGATCAGCAGCACATCGGCCGCG
>CAIMOR010000289.1 GCA_903843125.1 uncultured Rhodospirillales bacterium | reverse complement strand
GGCGGGGCGGCTCCGCCGAGCGGCGGGGGCTTGCCCTGGGCCAGCGCATGGCCGGCCAGGGCAGCGGAGGCGAGCAGCAGGACAAGCCGGGTTTTGCGCATGGCGCCAGGGTGCCGGGGTGGCGCGGTCGCGGTCAACGCAAACCGGCGCGGCCGCGGAGGGAGAGCACGCGCTACAGCAGGCCTTCGCGCTTCAGCGACAGGTGGCGGCCATTGCCGACGATCAGGTGGTCGTGCAGCACGATCTCCAGCACCGTGGCGGCCTGCTTGATGGCGGCGGTCATCTCGATGTCGGCGCGGCTCGGCGTCGGGTCGCCGCTCGGGTGGTTGTGGACCAGGATCAGCGCGGTGGCGTGCAGTTCCAGCGCGCGCTTGACGATCTCCCGCGGGTAGACCGGGGTGTGGTTGACGGTGCCGCGGGCCTGGGCCTCGTCGGCGATCAGGCGGTTCCGGCTGTCCAGGTAGAGCACGTGGAACTGCTCGATCCGTTCGCGCGCCAGGCTGGCGTTGAGGTAGCCCAGCAGGCGGTCCCAGTTGTTCAGCACCGGCTTGTCCAGCACCTCGGCCCCGGCCAGGCGCAGCGCGGCGCCCTGCACCAGCTTCAGCGCGGCCAGCCCGGCGTCGCCCAGGCCCTCGACGCGGCGGAGTTCCTGCGGCGGGGCGGCGATGGCGCCGGCGAAGCTGCCGAACTGGGCCAGCAGCGCGCGGGCGATGGGCTTGGTGTCGCGCCGCGGCAGGGCGAGGAAAAGGACCATCTCCAGCATCTCGTGGTCCAGCAGGGCGTCGGGGCCGGCCTTGATCAGCTTTTCCCGCATGCGGGCGCGGTGGCCGAGATAGCCGGGCGGCGGCTCCTCCGCCTCTGCGGGCGCCGGCGGCGGCGCGGCGGGGCGGGAGATGCCGAGTGCGGCGCGCAGTTCAAGCTCGGCCTGGTCGAGGAAGGCCAGGCTGGCCTCGCTGGCGTGGTGGTGACCCTTCTGGCCGCCGGGATTGCGCATGTCTCGCCCCGTTCCCGCGGCAGACTAGCAGAAGGTGGAATGAAACCACCAGGGGTTGCGTGAGCGCTGGGCCTGATGGCCGCCGGTGGCGCGGCCGCGCGGGTGGTCAGTCGGCGTATTCGCCGGCGGCCTGCAGCAGCGGGCGCCAACGGGCGATCTCGCTGATGAGGAAGGCGCGATGGGCGGCGGGGGTCACGCGGTCCATCGGCTCGGGCGCGGCGCCGAGCTCGTCCAGCCGGCGGATCACGCGCGGGTCGGCCAGGCTGGCGCGCAGCGCCTGGTTGGCGCGGGCGATGATGGCGGGTGGCGTACCCTTCGGCGCGTAGAGGCCGTGCCAGATAGTGACCTCGAAGCCCGGCAGCCCGGCCTCGGCGGCCGTGGGCACGTTGGGCAGTTGCGGCAGCCGGTGGGGCGAGGCGACGGCCAGGGCGTGGACCTTGCCGCCGGCGATCTGCGGGATGGCGCCGGTGGTCTGGTCGCAGACCAGGTCCACCCGGTTGGCCAGCAGCTCCGGGTAGATCGGGCCGGTGCCGCGGAACACGATGGGCGTCATCGGTGCCTGCAACTGCGCCTGCAGCAGCGTGCCGCAGAGCTGCGAGCCGGAGCCGAGGCCGGCATGGGCCAGGTTGATGCCTTCCCGCTGGCGGCGGATCAGCGCGATGGCGGCGGCGAAGTCGTGGGCCGGGAAGTCCGGCCGGGCGACCCAGACCATGGGCACGGGCGTGATCAGGCCGATGCACTCGAAATCCGCGACCGGGTCGTAGGGCAGGCGGCGGTAGAGCGCCGGGGCGGTGGCCATGCCGATGTTGTGCAGCAGCAGGGTGTGGCCGTCTGGCCGGGCCTGGGCGACGCGCAGCGCACCGATGGTGCCACCGCCGCCTGCCGCGTTCTCCACCACCACGTTCTGGCCCAGGTCGCGGCTGAGCGACTCGGCCATCAGCCGGGCGACCGCGTCGGTGGGGCCGCCGGGGGCGAAGGGGATGACCAGCGAGATGGACTGGGTTGGCCAGGCCGGCTGGGCGCGCGCCGGTGCCGCGGCAATGGCCGGTGCGGCGAGCATGGTCAGCAAGGCGCGGCGGCGCAGCCTTGGGTGGGCGCTTTCGCCCAGGTTGGCGCGGTCCAGGCCGGTCCGCCCCATGGCGTTGCCGGCGGCCCAGCCCGCTTCGGTCGGGTCGCGCCCGAGCGTGCCGGCATCGCCGCGCGGCTGTTCCTGGCCGGCGGCGGCGTTGCTGCCCTGCGCCATGCTCAGGCCTTGGGGATGCGGAACTCGTAGTCGAGTTCCTTGTGGTCGCTGGTGCCGGCCTTCCGCTTGGCGTCGAAGTCCACCACCAGGCTGGCCTTCACGCCGAAGACCGCGTCCTCGTACAGGTACTTGTCGCCATCGGCGAAGATGTGGGTGATCAGGTCGCGGTAGCCCGGCGCCTTGATCCAGAAGTGGACATGGGCCGGGCGCATCGGGCCGCGGCCCATGGCGGCCAGCACCTGGCCGGCCGGGCCGTCATGCGGCACCGGGTAGCAGCTGGGGTTCACGGTCCAGAAATGGACCACGCCATCGGCGCCGGTGACGAAGCGGCCGCGCATCAGGTGGGTGTTGCCGTCGCCGATCTGGCTGTCGTAGCCGCCATCCTTGTCGGCGTGCCAGACATCCACCTGGGCGCCCTGGATCGGCTGGCCGGCGGCATCGGCGATGACGACGCGGACTTCCAGCATCTCCCCGGCCAGGCCGGGGGAGATGTTGTCGCCGTTCTTCAGCACCGGCGGATTCTCGCGGTGGAAGGGGCCGAGGACGGTGGTCTCGGTGACGCCCTCGGCGCTGGCGTGGGTGATGGCGTCCACCAGCATCGTGACGCCGGTGACGTCCGACAGCAGGATCCACTCGTTGCGCTTGTCGGTGACGAAGGGGCCCATGGCGGAGAGGAATTTGATGCCGGCATCCCATTCGGCCGGGGTCAGCTTCACGTCCCGCACAAAGGCATGGGCGTGCTTCAGCAGCGCCGTCATGATCTCCTTCGTACGCGCCGGCACCTCCGGCTGGATGCGGGCCAGGACGGCCTCGGTCAGGTTGGCGTCGGTGTAGGTGATGTGGGTGTCGGGCATGGCGGGGGCTCCTGCGATGCGGATGGGGTCTGCCGTTTGAGGCGTGAGGATGACGCGGCCGCGGGTGCCGGCGTTGACCAGGCTGTAGGCCTCGCGCGCCTGGTCCAGCGGGAAGCTGTGGGCGATGGTGGGGGCGGGGTAGGCGCCGTTCTCGAAGCCCGGGCGCAGCGCTTCCAGCAGGGTGGCGCAGTCGGCGGCGCCGCGCTTCAGGCTGTCCACGCCGAGGAGGCGGGCTTCCTTGCGGTAGAAGGGGATCAGCTCCAGCCCCAGCTTTTCGCCGGGGCTGCCGGCGATGACGACGACCCGGCCGCGCATGGCCAGGGCGCCCATGGCGCTGGAGGTGAGCGGGATGTTGCCGACGCAGTCGAAGACGACATCGACGCCGCGATTGCCGGTGAGGGCCTGCACCGCCTCGCCCGGGCTGATGAGGTTGAGGTCGATGAAGCGGTGCGCTGTTTGCGCGGCGGGTTGGTCCGGCTGCGGCCGGCCGCGCTGGGCGGCGATGACGGTGGCGCCGCGCTGGCGGGCGATGGCGCAGGCGGCGCCGCCGACGCCGCCGCTGGCGCCGAGGACGAGGATGGTTTCGCCGGGTTGCAGGGCGGCATAGTCCAGGCCGATGGCCGCGGTGACGTAGTTGACGCCGACCGCGCCGGCCTGGGCGAAGGACAGGTTGGCCGGCTTGCGGGCCAGGGCGGCGACGGGCAGGCGGAGCAGGGCGGCGTGGCTGCCGTCTCGGGTGAAGCCGAGGTCGCCGCCGGTGCCCCAGACCTCGGCGCCGAGCCATTCCGCCGGGCCGGCGAGCACGGTGCCGGCGAAGTCGCGGCCGGGGGTGCGCGGTGGGGTGGTCTGGCGCATGCGGCCCGCGACGTTCTTGGCGTCCGACGGGTTGATGGAGGCGGCGTGGACGGCGACCAGCGCCTCCCCGGGGCCGGGGGGCGGAAAGGCCAGGTCTTCCAGCGCCAGGACATCCGGCGCGCCGAAGCGGTGGAAGCGCAGCGCGGCCGCCGTTGCCGGCAGGGTTGCCTGGCCCATGCTGGGGATACTGCCTTCCATGCCCGCTCCGTCCCTTTATGCGGCCAGCCTAGCCCTGTTGGGGCTGGCGCCGCTATTCTGTCCTTACATGGACCAGACCAGCGAACTCGCAAAGGTCAAGGCGCGCATCCGCGCCCTTGCCGCCAAGACCGTCGACCGTGGCTGCTCGGAGGCCGAGGCGATGGCCGCCGCCGCCAAGGTGGGGGAGCTGCTGGCCGTGTACGGCCTGACCATGGGCGAGGTGGAGCTGCGCGAGGAAGCCTGCGTGCAGCGGCGCATCCCGGTGCTGGGCACCGCGCGCCAGGCGCTGCGCTGGGTGTTTCCGGCGGTGCTGCGCTTATGCGAATGCCGCGGCTGGACCGATGGCAAGCAGGACTTCGTGCTGTTCGGGCTGGAGCCGGATGTGCAGATGGCGGAATACCTGCTGGCGGTGGTGGGGCGGGCGCTGGAGACCGAGGAGGCGCGCTACCGGGCCGGGCAGGACTACGCCCGGCGGACGCAGCCGGCGCAGGCGGTGCTGCGCAGCTTCCGCTACGGCTTCGCCGACCGGGTGGGCAAGCGGCTGGACGAGATGGCGCGCGAACGCGCGGCGAGCGAGGCCGGGCAGCAGGCCGGTTCCACCGGGACGGCGCTGGTGCTGGTGAAGCAGCAGATCATCGGCGAGAAGTTCCGGGCGCTGGGGGTGAACCTGCGCAATGTCTATTCCAGCGTGACGGTGCGCGACCGCGGCGCCTTCGGGCACGGCGCCGCGGCCGGTGGGCGCGTGGGATTGAACCGGCCGGTGGGTGGTGGCGCCGGGGGTGGCGCGCTGCCGCGGGGGCGCAGGTGAGCGTGGCCGATCCGCAGCGCCGCAAGGTCTATGCCTGGGAGGACCGGGAGGTGGCGCCGCGCGACCAGTCCATGGTGCCCTATGCGCGGTTGCAGGGGCTGGTGGACCATGTCTGGGTGCAGGAGGGGCTGAGTTGGGCGCCGCTGGTGCGGCCGCTGACGAAGAAGGCCAGGCGCACCGTGGCGCGGGCGACGCGGCTGGCCATAGAGGCGCCGGAGGAGCTGGCGAGCTGGGTACTGCTGCATGAGCTGGCGCATTGCATGAGCAGCACCGCCGAGGAACGCAGCGACGGGCATGGGCCGATCTTCGTCGGGCTGTATCTGAAGTTGCTGTGCGATTACGCGCGGATGCCGCGCGAGGAGTTGGAGGCTTCGCTGCGGCGCGCGCGGATCGAGTGGGACCCGGCGGCGCGGGCGGTGTTTGTCGAGTGAACGCGTTCTGGGATTTTTCGGTCGCGTTCTACGCGCGGCCGGGAGTGATGCCGGCCTGCCTGGCGTTGCAGGACCAGCACGGCGTGGACGTGAACCTGGCGCTGCTGTGCTGCTGGGTGGGGGAGGCGCTGGACGCGGCGGCGCTGGCCGAGGCGGATGCGCGGGTAGCGGAATGGCGCGGGCAGGTGGTGCAGCCGCTGCGCGCGGTGCGGCGCTGGCTGAAGGGGCGCGACGACGCGCTGCGTGCCGCGGTGGCGGCGCAGGAATTGGCGGCGGAGCAGCGGGAGCAGGCGATGCTGCACGACTGGGCCGTGGCGCGCTGGCCGTCGGCGGGCGCGGTGCCTGGGCGCCACGCCGCCGCCAACCTGGCGCTGCTGGGCGAGGCGCCTGGGTTCAGCGCCCTTGCCAGTTTGGCTTGCGCTTTTCGTGGAACGCCTTGACGCCCTCGGCGAAGTCCTCGCTGGAGCGCAGCCGGGAATAGGCGTGGCCTTCGAGCTCGATCGAGATCGAGAGCGAGGCGTCCTCGGTGTCGTTCAGCAACTTCTTCGCCGTGCGTTGCGCGAGCGGGGCGAAGCGGAGCAGTTCCTTCACCAGCGCGTCGGTGGCGGCTTCCAGCTGGTCGTCGGCGACGACATCGGTGGCGATGCCCCATTCCAGCGCCTGCCTGGCCGGGATGCGGCGGCTGCGCATCACGATGTCCTTGGTGCGGGTGATGCCGACGATTTTCTGGAGGCGCGCGGAGCCGCCGGAGCCGGGGATCTGGCCGAGCTGCTGTTCCGGCAGCGCGTATTGCGTGGTTTCCGAACACAGGCGGAAGTCGCAGGCGAGCGAGATTTCAAAGCCGACGCCGAAGGTGTAGCCACGGTTGGCGGCGATGACCGGCTTGGAGCAGCGCGCCGGCGCGGCCATGTTCCAGGCCAGCTTGGAGACGACTTCCGGCGTGCTTTCCAGGAAGCCCATGATGTAGCCGCCGGAGGAGAAGTGTTCGCCTTCCGCGCGCAGCACGATGACGCGGACGTTGTCGTCCTCGTCGAGGGCTTCGAACACCTTACGCAGCTGGTCGCGCTGCGGCATGTGGATGACGTTCAGCGGTGGGCGATGCAGGATGATGTCGGCGCGTGGGCCGGCCACCTCCACGCGGAAACCGTCCAGGTTGTCGAAGGCGCTCATTGTCAACTCTCCTGTTCGGCGGGGCGGTAGTCGCCTTCCACCAGCTTGCGGCGCAGCAGCTTGCCCACCGGGGACCGTGGCACCTCGGCCACGAAGACGTAGCGCCGCGGGCGCTTGAAATTGGCCAGGCCAGCGGCGCGGCAATGCGCGTCCAGCTCGGCTTCCGTGCACGGCGCGCGGCGCGCGATGAAGGCGGCGACGACCTTGCCCCAGCGTTCATCGGGCAGGCCGACGACGGCGACTTCGGCGACGGACGGATGCAGCGAGAGGCAGGATTCGATTTCCACCGGGGAGACGTTCTCGCCGCCGGTGATGATCATGTCGTCCACGCGGCCGGTGACGAAAAGGTCGCCGTCGGCGTCGAAGAAGCCGGTGTCGCCGGTGTGGTACCAGCCGTCGCGCAGCGACTTGGCGTCGGCGTCCGGGCGGCGCCAGTAGCCCTCGAAGCTTTCGTCGCCGGCGAGCAGCGCGACGATCTCGCCTTCCTGGTTCGGCGCGGCCGATGTGGTGGTGCCGAGCTGGACGACGCGGATGAGCTGGTTGATGCCGGCGCGGCCGGCGCTGCCGGGCTTCAACGGGGCGTTCTGGTCCACGGTGAAGGTGTAGATCTCGCTGCTGCCGTAGTGGTTGACGAAAAGGTCGGGCTTGAACGCGGCGGTGAGGTTGCGCAGCAGCCCGTCCGTCATGCTGGCGCCGGCGAAGCCGAGCTTGCGCACGGAGGAGACATCGGTGCCGGCGAAGGCGGGGTGGTGCAGCACGTCGTGGTAGAGGGTGGGGACCAAATAGAGGTTGGTGATGCGTTCGCGCTGGATCAGGCGCAGGGCCTCGGCGACATCGAAGCGCGGTTGGCAGATGAAGGCGCCGCCGATGGCCGCCATGGCCAGCAGGCTGCGCACGCCCATGGTGTGGTACAGCGGCATGACGCCGAGCGTGCATTCGTGCGCGCCGTAGAGGTTCTGCGCGACATGGGCGATGGCGGCGGCGCGTTCGGCGCGGTGGCGGCGCGGCACGCCTTTCGGGCGAGAGGTTGTGCCGGAGGTGTAGAGCATGACCGACCAGTCTTCCGCGCTGGCTTGCGGTTGCGCGTCGGCGGCGGCGGCGAGCAGCGTGCCGAAGCTGGTCTCGCCGGGCAGCGGCTGGTCCAGCGTGATGCGGGGGAGGGCGCGGGTGGCGCGCGTGGCCTCAGCGGAGATGGCTTCGAAGACCACCGCCTTGGCTTCGGCGTCGGCGATGGCGTAGTCGATCTCATCCGCCTTGGCGCGCCAGTTGAGTGGCGTGATGATGATGCCGGCGAACTGGCAGGCCCAGTGCAGCGTCGCCGCCTGCCAGCGATTCTGCAGCACGGTCAGCAGGTGGTCCCCACGGTGCAGGCCGCGGCGATGCAGGCCGGCGGCAACGCTGGCGATGCGCGGCAGCCATTGCTCGTAGGTCAGGCGCAGCTCGCCATCCACGATCGCAAGCGCGCGCGGCGTGCGTTCGACGCTGGCGAGGAAGCTGGTGCCGAGGTCAAGCATGGGCGGTGTCCCGCAGGCGCGCCGCGGCATCCAACGCGGCGGCGACGATGGGCGCGTAGCCGGTGCAGCGGCAGAGATGGCCGGAGAGCAGGTCGCGCACGGCGGCCTCGTCGGCGTTGGGGTGGGCGCGGAGGAAGGCGTCGAGCGACATCAGGATGCCTGCAGTGCAGAAGCCGCATTGCAGCGCGTGATGGCGGCGGAAGGCTTCCTGCAGGACGGAGAGGCGACCAGGTGCGGGGGCGAGGCCTTCGACGGTGCGGATGTGGCAGCCCTGCGCCTGCACCGCGAGGGTGAGGCAGGCGCGGGCAGGGGTGCCGTCGATCTGCACGGTGCAGGCGCCGCAGACGCCGTGTTCGCAGCCGACATGCGTGCCGGTGGCGCCGAGGACGTGGCGCAGGAAATCGGTCAGCAGCATGCGCGGCTCTGCCTCCCCCTGCACCGGCGTGTCGTTGAGGGTGAAGCGGATGCTGTGGCGCTGCGTGGCTCTCAGGCGCGGCATGCGGCGGCCTCCTGCATTACCTGGCGGCCGAGCTTGCGAACCAACTGGCGGCGGTAGGTTGCGGTGGCGTGCAGGTCGTCGCGGGCTTCCAGCGCGTGGGCGAAGCTGTCCAGCGCTTCGTCCCATAGCGTGCTGTCGGCGGGCAGGTCGCGCGCGGCCGGGTGGTCGGCGACGCCGCCGATGGCGAGTCGGATGCCGGTTGCGTGCGCGACGGCGGCGCAGGCGACGATGGCGAAGTCGCCGTGGCGGCGGCCGACTTCGCGGAAGGCGTAGCCCTGGCCGGCGCGCGGTTGTGGGATGATGATGGCCTCGATCATCTCATCTTCGTGGCGGGCGGTCTGCATCATGCCGGTGAAGAAATCGGCGGCGGGCAGGCGGCGGGTGCGGCGGGCGGAGCGGAGCAGGATTTCGCCTTGGAGTGCGAGCAGGACGAGGGGGATTTCGGCACTGGGGTCGGCGTGCGCGACACTGCCGCAGAGCGTGCCGCGGCTGCGGGTTTGCGCGTGGCCGACCCAGGGCAGCGCTGCGGCAAGCAGCGGGTGCAGGTTGGGACGTGCAAGCAGGGCGGCCTGGCGGACGGCGGCGCCGATGCGCAGCGTTTCCGTGGTGGCGGTGGCTTCCGCCAGCGCGGTGATGCGCATGATGTCCACCAGCACGGCGGGGCGGGCCAGGCGCATGTTCAGCATGGGCAGCAGCGACTGGCCGCCGGCGATGATGCGGGCGC
>CAIMOR010000288.1 GCA_903843125.1 uncultured Rhodospirillales bacterium | reverse complement strand
GGCCGGCTGATCCATGACAGCTTCCTGCGGCGGCAGCTGATCGATGTCGGCGAGACGCTGGTCAACAACGCCTTCGGCGCCGACGAGGACCTGCACGACGCCAAGTCGCAGATCGAGGCCGCCGAGCAGCAGCTGTTCAACCTGGCGACCGAGGGCAACAGCGAAGGCGGCTACATCACCTTCGAGAAGGCGCTGACCGCCGCGGTGGAGGCCGCCGAGCGGGCGTTCTCCACCCCGGGCGGGGTTTCCGGCCTGCCCAGCGGGCTGCGCGACTTCGACGCCAAGACCGGCGGGCTGCATGGCAGCGACCTGCTGATCCTCGCCGGCCGCCCGGCCATGGGCAAGACCGCCTTGGCGACGAAGATGGCGTTCGGCGCCGCCAAGGCGCTGGTGCGGCTGGCGCAGGAGGCGGGCGGGCCGGCCGCGGTGCCGAAGGGGTGCGTGGCGATCTTCTCGCTGGAAATGAGCGCCGATCAGCTGGCCACGCGCCTGCTGGCGGAGGAATCGCGGATCTCCGGCGACCGCATCCGCCGTGGCGACATCAGCCAGCGCGACTTCGACCGCTTCGTGGAGGTATCGCGCGAGCTGTCGACCCTGCCGCTGGTGATCGACGACACGCCGGCCATCACCGTCTCGGCGCTGCGGACGCGCTGCCGGCGGCTGGCGCGCACGCGCGGGCTGGACCTGGTGATCGTGGACTACCTGCAGCTGATGCGGCCGGCGGCGGGGACGCGGCCCGAAAGCCGGGTGCTGGAGATTTCCATGATCACCCAGGGGCTGAAGGCCATCGCCAAGGAGCTGTCGGTGCCGGTCATCGCGCTGTCCCAGCTGTCCCGCGCGGTCGAGCAGCGCGAGGACAAGCGGCCGCAGCTGAGCGACCTGCGCGAATCGGGGTCGATCGAGCAGGACGCCGACATGGTGATGTTCGTCTATCGCGACGAATACTACCTGGCGCAGCGGGCACCGAAGGAGATGAGCTTCGACAATGGCGGCAAGTTCGAGGAGGCCATGACCAAGTGGCAGGCCGACATGGAGCGCGCCCACAACAAGGCCGAGCTCATCATCGGCAAGAGCCGGCATGGCCCGACCGGCACGATCCACCTGTTCTTCGAGGCGGACTACACCCGGTTCGGCGACCTGGACCAGACGCATGACGGGGGTGGCGGCTATTGACGCCATCCTGAGCATCGACCTGGGCGCCGTCGTCGCCAACTGGCGGCGGCTGGGTGCCGTGCATGGCGCGCCCTGTGCCGCCGTGGTGAAGGCGGATGGCTATGGGCTGGGCGCGGCGCCCGTTGGTCGGGCGTTGCAGGCGGCGGGGTGCCGGCATTTCTTCGTGGCGCACCTGGCGGAGGGCCTGGCGCTGCGGGCCGCGCTGGGGCCAGATGCGATGGTGGCGGTGCTGAACGGCTTTCCCGCCGGCGCTGATGGCGCGGCCGGGCTGACCCCGGTGCTGAACGGCCTGGCCGATGTGGCTGCCCACCAGGGCCGGCCGGGGATAGTGCAGCTGGATACCGGCATGGCCCGGCTGGGCGTACCACCGGAGGAATGGAGCCAGCTGGCCGGGCAGGCACCACTGTTCCTGATGACCCACCTGGCGGTGGCCGACCAGCCCGACCATGCGCTGAACGCCATGCAGGCCGGGCGCTTTGCCGCGGCGCGCGCGCTGTTCCCTGGGGTGCCGGCCAGCCTGGCGGCCTCTTCGGGGATTTTCCTCGGGCCGGATTTCGCCTCGGACCTCGCCCGGCCGGGGGCGGCGCTGTACGGTATCAACCCCACGCCCGGCCTGCCGAACCCGATGCGCCAAGTGGTGCGGCTGGAGGCGCCGGTGTTGCAGGTGCGGGAAATTGCCGCCGGCGCGCCGGTGGGGTATGGCGCCACCTGGGTGGCCGAGCGACCCAGCCGGGTTGCGACGGTTGCCGCCGGCTATGCGGATGGCTACCCTCGCGCTCTCTCGGGCAGGGCGATCGCCAGTTTCCAGGGCCAGCCCGTGCCCCTCATCGGCCGGGTGTCCATGGATCTCACCACCTTCGACGTCACCGACCTGCCGGGGCTGCGGCCCGGCGATGCGCTGACGCTGATCGGACCCGGCTGCACGCCGGACGAGGTGGCCGAGCGCGCCGGGACCATCGGCTACGAGATCCTGACCAGCCTCGGCGCCCGCTACCGCCGCCAGTACCAGCCGGCCTGAATCCCATGGACCTGGTGCTGAACCCCTTGGCCGCGGTGGGCCGCGGCGTGCTGGGCGGCTGCCGCACGGTCGGCAATGCCGCGCTGTTCGCGCTGGAGGCCATCAGCCATGTGGCGCGGCCGCCCTTCTATGGCCGGCTGTTCCTGCGCGCCTTCTTCGAGATTGCCTATTTCTCGCTGCCGGTGGTGGCGCTGACGGCGGTGTTCACCGGCATGGTGCTGGTGCTGCAGAGCTATACGGGTTTCGCCCGGTTCAATGCCACGGGGGCGGTGGCCAACCTGGTGGTGCTGAGCATCACGCGCGAACTTGGGCCGGTATTGGCCGGGCTGATGGTGGCCGGGCGGATTTCCGCCAGCTTCGCCGCCGAGATCGGCACCATGCGCGTCACCGACCAGATCGATGCGCTGACCACGCTGTCGACCAATCCGATGAAGTACCTGGTGGCACCACGGCTGCTGGCCGGCGCTTTGGCCATGCCGCTGCTGGTGGTGGTGGCGGATGTGCTGGGGGTGATGGGCGGCTGGATGATCGCCACGCTGAAGCTGGGCTTCGTGAGCGCCACCTACCTGAAGGCGACCTTCGACTTCCTGCAGTTCGACGACGTGTTCAGCGGGCTGGTCAAGGCCTCCGTCTTCGGCTTCGTCGTGGCGCTGATGGGTACCTGGTGTGGCTACAACAGCAAGGGCGGCGCGCAGGGCGTGGGTGGGGCCACCACCACGGCGGTGGTGACGAGCTCCATCCTGATCCTGGCGCTGGACTACGTGCTGACCGAGATGTTCTTCGCCCAATGACCGGCTTTGGCCCGCGCGACGCGACCGAGACCAGCCTGCTGGCCGCCGCCGCCGGCGTGCCGAAGATCCGCATGCGCGGGGTGAAGAAGGCGTTCGCCGGCAAGCCGGTGCTGGATGGCGTCGACCTCGACGTGGCGCCGCAATCCTCCATGGTCATCCTGGGTGGGTCGGGGTCGGGCAAGTCCGTCACCATCAAGTGCATCCTTGGGCTGATCACGCCGGACGAGGGGGTGATCGAGATCGACGGCGTCGACGTGCTGAAGCTGCCGCGGCGCGAGCGCGAGGCGCTGGGCGACCGGATCGGCATGCTGTTCCAGAACGGCGCGCTGTTCGACAGCCTGCCCGTTTGGGAAAACGTCTGCTTCAAGCTGCTGGCGCAGAACCGCATCACCCGCGCCCGGGCGCGCGACCGCGCCGCCGAGGTGCTGGCGCAGGTCGGGCTGGCGGCCAGCGTCGGCGACCTTTCGCCGGCCGAGCTTTCGGGTGGCATGCAGAAGCGCGTGGCGCTGGCGCGGGCGATCGCCGCCAAGCCGGACATCATCTTCTTCGATGAGCCGACCACCGGCCTCGACCCGATCATGGGCGCGGTCATCGACGGGTTGATCGTCGATTGCGTGAAGAAGCTGGGCGCGACGGCGGTCAGCATCACGCATGACATGGCGAGCGCGCGGCGGATCGGCGACCAGGCGGCGATGATCTTCAAGGGCAGGATCGTCTGGGAAGGCGCGGCGGCGACGCTCGGGCATTCCGGCAATGCCATGGTGGACCAGTTCGCCAACGGCGAGCGCGACGGGCCGATCCAGATGGAGTTGCGGCGCTAGCTTTCACGCCCCCGCAACGTCGCCCCCTCGTTACCCCCACGCCGCGCGGGCCGTGCGCATTGTTCCCGCCCTGCGGGAATGGGGTGTCCGATGAGCCAGGTCGCAATGATGGATCACGCGGTGCCGAACGGGCGGGCGCCGCTGGCTGCCGTACTGGCCTTGCCCGGGCGGGCACGCAAACTGCTGCGGGCGGGGCTTGACGTGCTGGACATGCGTCGGCGCCTGCTGCTGGCGCGCCACGGTGCCGGGCGGCTGACGCGGGAGGAGTTTCTGGCCTATGGGCTGGACCGGCCCGGCACCAGCGTGGCGGAGACGCTGCGCCATGTCGGCCGTCGCCGCGCCCTGGCCTGGCACGCCGAGAGCGTGGCGCAGGGCTGGCAGGCGCCGCTGAAGGACCGCGGGCTGTGCCGGCAACTGGCCGCCGGCGCCGGGCTGCCGGTGCCGGAGCTGCTGGCGGTGCATGCCGCGGGGCCGCGCGCCTTCGCGCCGGCGGCCAGCCGTTCCCCCATTGCGCTGAACGCACTGCTGGCGGAGCCGAGCAACTACCCCTTGCTGGCCGAGCCGCTGCACAATGGTGGCCCCCGCCTGGCGCTGCTGGCGCTGGAGGGCACCACCCTGCACCTGCAGCATGGCGGCCGGCTGCCGTTGGCGCAGGGCATGGCGTTGCTGGCGCGCGGCGAGGGCTGGCTGATCCAGCGCCGGCCGCGCGCGCATGTGGCGCTGCGCGCCGCCTTCGGCCAGCACGCGCTGCCGATGGTGCACGCGCTGGTGGTGCGGGAGGCAGGCGGGCCGAAGCTGTTCAGCACGACCATGACGCTGGAATTGCCGCCCGAGGAGGCCGAGGAGCTGGTGATAGCGCTGGATGCCGAGGGCACCATGCGGCGCGCGGTGCGGGGCGCCGGCGCGGAGTGGCGCGGGGTGCGGCGGCACCAGGGCAGTGGCTCCCTGCTGCCCGGGCGGAAGCTGCCGTTCTGGGAAGCGACCGAGGCGCTGGTGCTGCATGCCGCCGAGGTGTTCTCGCCCTATCCAACGCAGTGCTGGGAAGTGGCCATCACCGATGCCGGGCCGGTGCTGCTGCGCTTCGCGGGCGGGGAGGCGCTGCCGCTGCACCAGCTGGCGCATGGCCGGGGCCTGCTGACGCCGACCCTGGCGGAGCACCTGCGGCGGCATGGTTGCCGGCTGGACACGACCACGCAGGCGCTGCTGCATCGCCTGGCGCATCCCTTTGCCGGGGCCGTGGCGCGGCCGGGCGGGGCGGTGAGCATGACCGCGGCCGCCTGAGCGGGGGCGGCTTGACCGGCAGGCCGCAGGCGGCGCTACCATCCGCCGAAAGGCCGGAGGAAGCTACCATGGCGCTGCAGGTCTCGCCGCTGCACCCGTTGTTCGGCGCCGAATTGCACGGGCTGGACCTGCGGGAGACGCCGGGGCCGGCGGTTTGTGCCGAGATCGACCGGCTGATGGACCGCCATGCCGTTCTGGTGCTGCGCGACCAGATGATCGACGACGACCAGCAGATGGCGTTCGGCGCGGCGCTTGGCCCGCTGGAGCAGGACCGCGCGGTGGTGGACGTGCACAAGGTGCGGCTGAAGCACCACAACATGGCCGATATCTCCAACCTGGACGTGGACGGCCAGCTGCTGGCGGTGGACGACCGGCGGCGCATGTTCAACCTGGGCAACCGGCTGTGGCACAGCGACAGCAGCTTCAAGGCCACGCCGGCGAAGTATTCCATGCTGCACGGCCGGGTGGTGCCGCCGGATGGCGCGGATACCGAGTTCGCCGACATGCGCGCGGCCTGGGACGCACTGCCGGCGGCGATGCAGGCGACGCTGCGGCCGATGGTGGCCTGGCACAGCCTGCTCTACTCGCGGGCGCTGCTCGGGTTCACCGACTACACCGAGGAGGAGCGGGTGCGGTTTGCGCCGGTGCCGCAGCGGCTGGTGCGGTTCCACCCCGGCAGCGGGCGGCATTCGCTGTACCTGTCCAGCCATATCGGCCGGCTGGACGGCATGCAGGTGCCGGAGGCGATGGCGCTGGTGCGCGACCTGGTGGAGCACGCGACGCAGCGGGCCTTCGTGTACGCCCACAAGTGGCGGGCGAACGACCTGGTGATCTGGGACAACCGCAGCACCATGCATCGGGCGCGGGCGTTTGAGGACACGGTGCATCGGCGGGACATGCGGCGGACCACGCTGACCGATTGCGCGCCGACCTTGGAGCAGCGGGCGGCGTAAATCCCGGCTGGCAATGTTCGCGGTTTGTGCTAGTGCTGCGGTATGGCCAAGGACCGAAACCGCTTCGTCTGCCAATCCTGCGGCGCCGTTGCCCCGAAGTGGCAGGGCAAGTGCGAAGCCTGCGGCGAGTGGAACACCCTGGCCGAGGAAGCCGCCGCCCCGGTGCGGGGGCCAGGCCCGGCGGCCAAGGCGGGTGGTGGGCGACGGGTTGAATTCGTCGGCCTGCAGGGCGAGACCGAGCCGCCGCCGCGGATTTCCACGGGCATAGCCGAGCTGGACCGGGTGCTGGGCGGCGGGTTGGTGCCGGCGAGCGCGATCCTGGTGGGCGGCGATCCGGGGATCGGCAAGTCCACCATCCTGTTGCAAGCGGCGGCGCGGGTCGCGCAGGCCGGGCGTAAGGCGCTGTACATCTCCGGCGAGGAAGCCGTGGCGCAGGTGCGGCTGCGGGCGCGGCGGCTGGGGCTGGAGCAGGCGCCGTTGCAACTGGCCGCCGCGACCGCGCTGCGCGATATCGCCGCCAGCCTGGAGAGCGAGACCGACGCGGCGCTGGTGATCATCGATTCCATCCAGACGGTGTGGCTGGACGCGCTGGACAGTGCTCCCGGCACGGTGGCGCAGGTGCGCGCCTGTGCGGCGGAGCTGATCCGACTCGCAAAAACGCGCGGCTTCGCCGTGGTGCTGGTGGGGCATGTGACCAAGGAGGGCACGCTGGCCGGGCCGCGGGTGCTGGAGCACATGGTGGACGCGACGCTGTACTTCGAAGGCGACCGTGGCCATCAGTTCCGCATCCTGCGCGCGGTGAAGAACCGCTTCGGCGCCACGGATGAGATCGGCGTGTTCGAGATGACCGAGCGCGGGCTGATGGAGGTGCCGAATCCCTCGGCGCTGTTCCTGGCGGAGCGGCGCGGCAACATCAGCGGCAGCGCGGTGTTCGCGGGCATCGAGGGGACCAGGCCGGTGCTGGTGGAGGTGCAGGCGCTGCTGTCGCCCTCCTCCGGCGGGTCGCCGCGGCGCAGCGTGGTGGGGTGGGACAGTTCGCGGCTTTCCATGCTGCTGGCGGTGCTGGAAAGCCGCTGCGGCATGACGCTGGGGCAGAACGATGTGTACCTGAACATCGCCGGCGGCTTGCGCGTGAACGAGCCGGCGGTGGACCTGGCGGTGGCCGCCGCGCTGTGTTCCGCCGCGACCGACCGGCCGACCGAGGCCAATACGGTCTATTTCGGCGAGGTGGGTCTCTCGGGCGAAGTGCGCCAGGTCAGCCAGTCCGAGGCGCGGCTGCGGGAGGCGCACAAGTTGGGCTTCGCCGCCGCGGTGCTGCCGCGCCGGGTGGCGCGCGGCGGCCGGGCGCCGCTGCCGACGGATGGGCTGAAGCTGACCGAGATAGGCCACCTGGCCGACCTGGTGGCGCCGTTCGCCGAAAGCACGGTGAAGCGCAAGCCGGCAGCTTGAGCTATACCGGCCGGCAAGATGCCGGAGGATACGCCTGTGACCCTGTCTCGCCGCGCCGCCTTGGCGCTGCCGTTGCTTGCCGCGCCGCGCCTGGCCACTGCCGCTGCATTCCCGGACCGGCCGATCAGGTTCATCTGCCCCTATGCCCCCGGCGGCAATGCGGACGTGGTCAGCCGCATCCTCTCGGCGCCGCTGGCGCTGGAGCTGGGCCAGCCGGTGGTGGTGGAGAATCGCGCCGGAGCAGGCGGCAGTGTCGGCGCGCTGGCGGCGGCACGGCTGCGGCCGGACGGCTATGGCGTGATGCTCGGCTCCAATGGGCCGCTCTCGGTCAATCCTACCATCCAGCCGAATATCGGCTACGACCCGCAGCGGGATTTCGCCTGCATCGGGCTGGCCTGCCGCACGCCGCAGACGCTGGTGGTCAAGAAGGGCCTGGCGCCGAGGACGCTGGCCGAGTTCCTCGACTACGCGCGCGCCCGACCGGGGCAGGTGACGGTGGGGTCGTCCGGTGTCGGCAGCACGGCGCACCTGGCGCTGGAGACCTTCAACGCCATGACCGGGCTGCAGCTGCAGCACGTGCCCTATGGCAGCGGCGGGGCGATGGCGCCGGACCTGGTCGCCGGCAACATCGACGCGGCGATCACCGAGATCAGCACGTCGCTGCCGCTGCACCGGGACGGCCAGGTGCGGATATTGGCGTTGGCGGCGGCGCGGCGTTCGGCGCTGGCGCCGGAGGTACCCACCGCCGAGGAGGCAGGGGTACCGGGGTACCGGGAAGCCGCCTTCCTCGGGCTGGTGATGCCGGCCCAGGCGCCGGCTGAGCTGCTCGCGCGCTGGCAGCAGGCGCTGGCCAAGGTGCTGGCGCAACCGGAAACGCGGCGCCGCTTCATGGAGACCGGCAGCGAGGTGGCCGAGCCGGCCGAGCAGACCCCGGCCGGATTCGCCGCCTTCCTGGAAGCGGAGCTCGCCCGCACGCGGGTCGCCGCCACCCGCGCCGGGCTGCGCCAGGGGTAGCGTCACGCTCGCCGCGTGGCTTCCAGCAAGCGGAAGCCGCGCGTGACTCGCCCGGACCCCGCCGCTATACCGCCGGCCGATGACCTGGGCTGACCTGATAGTTCTCGCCGTGCTGGTGGTTTCCGCCGCCATGGCCTTCCTGCGTGGCTTCGTCGAGGAAGTGCTCGGCGTGGGTGCCTGGATCGGTGCGGCCCTGGCCGGGCTGGCCCTGCAGCCGACGGTGCGGCCGCTGCTTGGCGGCATCGACCCGCCCTGGCTGGCCGATGCGCTGGCGGTGGCCGGCGTGTTCCTCGGCGTGCTGGTGGTGCTGAAGATCGTCATCGCGATCGTGGCCCGGCGGGTACAGGACTCCGCCCTCGGCAGCACCGACCGGGCCTTGGGGCTGCTATTCGGGCTGGTACGGGGTGCCTTTCTGCTGGTGGTCGCCTATATCCTGGCCGGCATGGTGTTGCCCGGGGTGGATAAGTGGCCGGCGGTGGTGCGCGATGCACGGTCGCTGCCGCTGGTGGCGTCCGGAGCGGACTGGGTTGTGGCCAAGCTGCCGCCGCGGTTCCAGCCCTCGGTCCTGGTGCCGCCGCTGCGGCCGGGGCCGAGCCTGGAAGACCTGGTACGCCCACCCGCGCGCAACCGTTCGTGAGGAACTGGCATGACTGACGCAACGACGCAGC
Source organism: uncultured Rhodospirillales bacterium (assembly GCA_903843125.1). Taxonomy (GTDB): domain Bacteria; phylum Pseudomonadota; class Alphaproteobacteria; order Acetobacterales; family Acetobacteraceae; genus CAIMOR01. The sequence goes on along the minus strand of CAIMOR010000288.1, from coordinate 3,216 downwards.
CGTGGGATGATGACAAGTTCCACGAGGAATGCGGCGTCTTCGGGGTGTGGAACGTCACCGATGCGGCGGCGCTGACCGCGCTGGGCCTGCACGCGTTGCAGCACCGCGGACAGGAAGCCGCCGGCATCGTCTCGCTGGACGAGGGCGGCCTGTTCCATTCGCACCGCGGGCGCGGCCTGGTGGGCGAGAACTTCTCCGACGCCAAGGTCATCGCCAGCCTGCCCGGCCGCGCCGCGGTGGGCCACAACCGCTACGCCACCACCGGCGAGACGGCGCTGCGCAACGTGCAGCCGCTGTTCGCCGATTTCGAGTTCGGCGGCTTCGCGGTGGCGCACAACGGCAACCTGACCAACGCCAACTCGCTGAAGCGGGAACTGGTGCGGCGCGGCAGCCTGTTCCAGAGCACGACCGACTCGGAGCTGTTCATCCAGCTGATGGCGATCAGCCTCTACACCGCGGTGGAGGAGCGGCTGATCGACGCGCTGCGCCGGGTGCAGGGCGCCTACAGCCTGGTGGCGCTGCACAATGGCGCGCTGATGGGCGCGCGCGACCCGCTGGGGGTTCGCCCGCTGGTGCTGGGCCGGACCGGTGGCACCGAGGGGGTGCCGGTTTCCTGGGTGCTGGCCAGCGAGACCTGCGCGCTGGAGATCGTCTCGGCCGAGTTCGTGCGCGACATCGAGCCGGGCGAGATCGTCATCATCGACGATGCCGGGGTGCGCAGCATCAAGCCGTTCGCCCGTGCCGGCAGCCGGTTCTGCATCTTCGAGTACATCTACTTCGCCCGGCCCGATTCGGTGGTGGAGGGCATTCCGGTCTACGAGACGCGCAAGCGGATCGGCCAGGAACTGGCGCGCGAGAGCCATGTGCCGGCCGATGTGGTGGTGCCGGTGCCGGACAGCGGCGTGCCGGCGGCGATGGGCTATGCGGTGGAGGCCGGCGTGCCGTTCGAACTCGGCATCATCCGCAACCACTATGTCGGCCGCACCTTCATCGAGCCGACCGACCAGATCCGCAACCTCGGCGTCAAGCTGAAGCACAGCGCCAACCGGGCGATGATCGAGGGCAAGCGCGTCATTTTGGTGGATGACAGCATCGTCCGCGGCACTACCAGCAAGAAGATCGTCGAGATGGTGCGCGCCGCCGGCGCCGCGGAAGTCCATATGCGCATCTCCTCGCCGCCGACGACGCATAGTTGCTACTACGGCATCGACACGCCGGAGCGCGGCAAGCTGATGGCGGCGCTGCACGACGTGGAGGAGATGGCGCGGATCATCGGGGTGGACAGCCTGGCCTTCATCTCGCTGGATGGGCTGTACCGGGCGTTGGGCAAGCCGGCCCGCGACAATGCCAGGCCGGCCTATTGCGATGCCTGCTTCACCGGCGACTACGCCATTCCGCTGGCCGACATGCAGGACAACTCCGAGCGCCAGCTCAGCCTGCTGCACGCCACGCAATGAGGCCGCTGGAAGGTTCGGTGGCGCTGGTCACCGGCGCGTCGCGGGGCATTGGCGCCGCTGTCGCGGTGGAACTCGCGCGGCTGGGGGCGCATTGCGTGATCACCGCGCGCACCCAGGGCGGGCTGGAGGAGACCGACGACGCGATCCGTGGCGCGGGCGGCACCGCGACGCTGCTGGCCTTCGACCTGGAGAAGGATGCCGAGATCGACAAGCTGGGCCCCAGCATCGTGCAGCGCTTCGGGCGGCTGGACGTGCTGGTGCATGCGGCGGGCGTGCTGGCGAAGCTGACGCCGGTGGCGCACATCATGCCGAATGACTGGAAGGAAGCGGTGGCGGTAAACCTGACCGCTTGCTGGCGGCTGATCCGCAGCTGCGACCCGCCGCTGCGCGCGGCGCCAGCCGGGCGCGCGGTGCTGCTGACCGACAGCGTGGCTGCGGGGCCGGGGGCGTTCTGGGGGCTGTATGGGTTCGGCAAGGCCGGGCAGCAGTACCTGGCGCAGGCTTGGGCGGCAGAGGTGGCCCATACGCCGCTGCGGGTGAATCTGGCCGACCCGGGGCCGGTGGCGACCAACCTGCGTGCCAATGCCATGCCGGGCGAGGACCCGGCGCTGCTGCGTCGGCCCGTGGAGGTGGCGCCAGGGATTGCGGCGCTGTGCCTGCCCACCGAGATGCGCCACGGCCAGGTGGTGCGGGTTTGAGTTTCGATGGATATCGGCCGAGTGCAGCAGATACTTGAAGCGATCAGACCTCTTGCTGTCGAGTATCTGGAACTGACAGGTAAGCCACTGGGGGTCACAGGCGAGTTGGCCGAGTATGAGGCCTCCCGTATTTTGGGCCTTCGGTTAGCCGACGCCCGCACACCTGGGTACGATGCCCTGCGCGGCGTGGAGAAGGTACAGATCAAGGGTCGCGTCGCCGGAATCGATGGAAAGCGGTCGCAACGACTGTCACGGATCAAGGCAGACGCAGATTGCGATGTCGTCATGCTGGTGGTCTTGGATCGTCAGAAACTTTTGGCGCTAGAGATTTGGGAAGCGCCGATGGCGAATGTCCGTACACGTCTTGCCGTAGAAGGATCTGCCGCACGCAAGCGCGGCAGCCTCAGTCTTACGGAATTCAAGAAGCACTGCGCCGCAGAACGAGTTTGGTCGATTGCAAGCCCGTCGGCATGAACTACCGCCACGCCTTCCATGCCGGCAACTTCGCGGATTGCCTGAAGCACGCGCTGCTGGTCTGGCTGCTGCGCGCCATGCAGCGCAAGGCCACGCCGCTGCGGGTGCTGGATACGCATGCGGGGATAGGGTTGTACGATCTTTCATCCCCCGAGGCGCAGCGCACCGGGGAATGGCAGGGCGGCATCGGGCGACTATTGGAGGCCGACGAGCCGGCCCTGGCGGATTACGTCGCGCTGGTGCGGGCGGCCGGGGCGCCGGCGCTGTATCCGGGCTCGCCCGCCATCACGCGCGCGTTGCTGCGGCCGCAGGACCAGTTGGTGGCTTGTGAACTGCACTCCGAAGACCATGCGCTGCTGCGGGCGCGGTTCCGGGGCGACGCGCAGATGGCGGTGCATCCGCGCAATGGCTGGGAGGCGCTGAAGGCGTTGACGCCCTTTCCGGAAAAGCGCGGCCTGGTGCTGGTGGACCCGCCCTTCGAGCAGGAGGGTGAGTTCGAGCGCATGGCGGCCGGGGTGGCGCTGGTCAGCCAGCGGTTCCGCGCGGCGGTGCAGGCCTGTTGGTACCCGATCAAGCACCGGGCGCCG
>CAIMOR010000287.1 GCA_903843125.1 uncultured Rhodospirillales bacterium | reverse complement strand
CTGCACGCTGTGGGCGTCGCGGCCGGCCGGCAGGTCCATGGCCGGATTGGCGGTGAAGAAGTTGTTCGGCTTCAGCGAGAACCCGGCGTACTCCACCGGCATCACCGGGAAGTCCTCCGGCTTGCAGACGTGGGTGTGGCCGAAGCTGTGCCACAGCACCAGGTCGGCGTTCTCGATGCCCTTGTTCCCGGCGATGAAGGCCGGCAGCCCGGCGCCACCCTGGTGCTGGTTCGGGTAGTCGCCGCTGGCGTACTTGTGCGCGGGGTCATAGGCCGTGACCCAGAGGTGCTTGGTGGCGAAGGCGCCGCGCTGCCGTACCGTGCTGCCCTCGGCCGCCAGCATCAGCGGGCTGGGCATGCCGACCAGCTTGTAGCCTGGGTGGTTGCCCACCGCGTTGCGCTTGTTGGGGTTAACCACCTTCCAGAAGCGCCCGGTGCGGCCATCCAGTTCGCGCGCCGCTTCCTGCTCGGACTTCAGCACGCGCGACGTGGTGTCGAACACGTTGCCATGCGGGTTGTCCGGCCCCATCGGCCGCGGCACGAACTCGTGCTCCGTCACGCTGTTGCCGGTGCCATCCACCGCCATGTGCAGCCTTGCGTTGAAGAAGTGCTGGTGCATCGGCCCGCCCAGCCCCTCGGCCACCATGCCACCCCAGGGATAGGCCGCGCCAGGTGCCACGCCGGTGGTCTGGATGATGCCGGTCAGCTTGGCTTCCAGCTGGATGGTGCCATCCAGGTACAGGTACCAGTAAAAGCCGTAGTCGTAGTTGCCGACGGTGGCGAAGAAGCTGATGACGAGGCGGCGGGAGCGCCTGACCTCGAACACGCCGGTGCGGAACTCGTAGTGCTTCCACAGCGTGCCGTAGTCTTCCTCATGCATGCAGACGGCGTTCTTCATCACGAAGGCATTGCCCTCGTCATCCACCGCCGGCACGTCGAAGTAGCGGATCAGGCCGAGGCAGTCGCAGCCCAGCTCCAGCTGGTTGGCCAGCTTGCCCAGGCCGTACTCGCCGGCGTCGAAGGCGGACTTCCAGTAGTGGCTGTGGTTCGGGTCGGCATAGGGCACGCACATCTCGGTGACGCTGGCGCGGTACATGATGGGCCGCAGCGCTTCGCCCTCCTGCCACCCCAACTGGTGCAGCACCAGGCCCTCCCGCGGGGTGAAGCCGATGCGGAAGCGCCAGTTCTCCCAGGCCACGGCCCAGCCATCCACGCTGAAGGAAGGCCCCTTGGGCTGGCTGATGGTCAGCGGCTTCAGCGTCTCGCGCGGGGTGCCCAGCGAAGCCGTGTCGTAGGGGTGGTTGCGGCGCGGGATCGGCGTGTCGCGGCCATCATCCACCAACTCCACCACGCGCTCGGCGATCAGATCCACCACCGCGACCAGCCCTTCGATCGGGTGGGCATAGCCGTTGTCGGTGCGTGAACTCCGCAGGAAGCTGGTGGCGCGCAGCAGGCGCTTGCCCTGGAATTCCGGCTCGCCGAAGTAGCCGGCCGAGAACGGGTCCACCTGCACGTGCTCGAACTCGGCCTCGGTCACGCCGCGCCGTTTCAGCGCCGCCTGCCAGCCGGCATCCGCCTTGACGATGCGCTCACACGCAAAGAACTCCTCGATCATGATCGGCGCCTGGCCATAGGGCGCCTGGTCCAGCGGCAGCTGCTTCCAGTCGTTCACTTCGGATGCGTCGAGATTGACCAGCGCCTCGAAGGTGTCCCCATTGGCGCGGTCCAGCACCATGGCGAAGGCCTCGCGCGGGCAGGGCTGGCCGGCCAGCACGCGGGCCTTCTCGGGTTCGGCCAGCTGCACGATGGGAAAGCGGGCGCGCGGGCCCAGCCGGCCGCTGGCCTTCAGGATGTCGCAGGCGCGCTGGGCTTCGGCGGCGCTCAGCGGGTCGAGCGGATGGGTCATGGCAGCTTCACCTCATGGCGTGGCGCGTGCCAGTTGCGGGCGGCGGCCGATACGCGCGGAACGTCCTCCTCCAGCATCAAACGTGCCGCGACCAGCTCGCGCGCCGCGGCCTCGATGGCGCGGACGTAGCCGGCGGCATCGCCGTAGCGCTGCTGCACCGAGGCGCGCGGGTCGCCGGTGGCGGCTGCCTCCTCCGGCGTCTCCGGCAAGGGGATGGTGCTGCCGGAATACTCATGCAGCGCGCCGGGCGCCCAGCCGCGGGCGCGCAGGTTCCAGCCGGTATAGGTGGCCAGCGGCGCCGCCACCATCGGCACGCGGACGCCGCCGAGGTCATTGCCATCGGCATCCGGCGCCGGCACCAGCACGGTATAGCCGGCGGCGTCGGTCACGCCGGGCGGCTCACGCGTGATCACGCCGGTGGCGTCGAACGCCGGCCCGAAGTCCAGCAGCGGAGCGCGGCAGGCCTCGCGCGGCAGCGCCACGCCGGGCAGGGCCGGGAAGCGCGCCGCCCATTCGGCGAAGGTGAGGCCGGTGCCGTCCCCGCGGCGCGGCATGCGGCTGGCCGGCGGCGCCGTGCCGTGCGTGGCCCAGGCATCCATCGCGTCCAGCAGCGCGCGGAACAGCATGCTGGTCCAGACCACATTCTCCAACTGATGGCACTGGCCGTGCTTCGGCGCGCCCATCAGCGGGCTGGCGGCGTGCTGGCTGCTGCACCAGTGGTAGAAGCGCAGGTTGGCCGGCTCCGGCAGGTCCTCGCCCTGCGTGGTGGTGTGCGCCAGGCTGCCGCGCCGCTGCCAGTATTCGGTCGCGCTCTGGCTGTGGAACACCAGCGGGTCCGTCGCCGGGCGCTTGCAGATGGCGTCGGTCTTCCCGGTCAGGTGGTCGGTGGTCTCGGCATAGGCGAAGGGGAAGCGGTCGGCCGGGTTGAAGTGGTCCTCGTACTGCTGGCCCGCCGGCACCGTCAGGTTGCCGAAGCGCCCGGCGAACAGGCGCCCGGCGCCGGCGACATGCGGCAGCAGCCCATCGAACACGCGCCCGCCGGCGCCGTCATCGTTGAAGCCGCGATACAGGAAATCGCGGATGGCGCGCCCGGTCTGGCTGCGGCCGAAGCCATAGCATTTCGCCACCGGCCCCAGCGGCGAGGCCGGGCTGTGCCGCAGCCAGGCCACCAGGTCGCGCACCGCGGCATGGCCAAGGCCCAGCACCAGCGGCTGCCCGCCCTGGTAGATCAACTCGTAGATCCAGCCGGGCTGGAACCCGGCGGGCAGGTGGATATGCGTGCGGGACGGCTCCACGTAGCTGTCGTGGCCGAATACCTCGAGCCCCATGCCGCCCTCGCCCTGGCCGAAGCACCATTCGGCGTTCGGCACGGGGATGCGCTGGTCCCACGGATAGCGCCGCCGGGTCAGCGTGGCGCCGGCATTGTCCAGCGAGACGGTCGGGTGCCGATAGGTGCTGACATAGACGCCCAGCGGAAAGGTCGTCGCCCCGGCCTGGCCGATGAACTCGACGCGCACCGGGCCCTGCACATCCAGCTTCGGCACATCCAGCAGCACGCGGCCATTGCCGGGCAGCAAATCGGCCTGCCAGGCGCCCCAGACCACGCTGTAGCCGCGCCGCATCAGGTAGCCATTGCCGCCATGCGCGGCGCTGAGCGGCGTGTTGGAAGCCACTGCGTCGTTGAAATACTGCAGGCAACGCTTGTTGCCGCGATTGCCCCAGTCGAAGAACACGCGCTTGTTGCCGCGGGCCGGGTCCACCGGCTTCAGCACCTGCACGTCACCGGCGAAATGCACCAGCCCATCCGCACCGCGCGGCGCCAGGGCCAGGTCGAAGATACCGGCCTCGTCAGGCGAGACGGCGTAATGGGCACGGCCGCAGAGCAGCTCGTAGGCGCCGATCTCGCCATGGGCGACGCCATCCGCGAAGGGCAGGGGCTGCTGCCAGTCCACCCGTACAACCGCCATTCGCTAACCCTCCAGCGCCGCCATCAGCGCATCGTATTGCCGCTCGACCTCGGCAGCATAGCGCAGCGCCAGCACCCGCCCGGCCAGCGAGACCTCGGCACGAAACGCCGGGCTTCCCGCCCATTCCCGCATCAGCGCCACCACCCCGGCCGCATCGGCCGCCTGGTGCGCCGGGTGGGTGGCGTCCAGCCCGGCGAAGGCGTCCCGCGTGCCGAGGATGGGCGCGCCGAAGCCGAGCGCCTCCACGGTCTTGATCTTCAGTCCGGTGCCGCCCTGCATCGGGTTCAGCACGCAGTCCACTGCGGCATAGAAGGCGGCCGCATCGGCCACCGCCAGGCGCCGCGGCGCGGAGCGCAGCCGCAGCCCTGGCGACCGCAGGATGCCGCCGGCCAGCAGCCAGTCCAGTTCCGTCCCGCGCAGAGCCTGGTCCAGCGCCGCGGCCGCCGCGAGGTTCCACGGGTTGCCGCTGGCCAGCAGCCCGAACCGCGCCACGACCTGGCTGCCTGGCGCCTGCTGCAGGAAGCGCAGCCCGGGCGGGTGGCCCACCGTCAGCACCTGCCCTGCGCCGCGGCGGCGCAACTCGGCGCTTTCGTCCTGCTGGATGCCCAGCACCAGGTCGGCGCGGGCCAGGCCGCGGGCTTCCTCGGCCTGGCTGGTGAAGTACCAGCTGGGCGGCATCCCGTCCCGTCGCGCCACCAGGTGCCGGTCGCCGAACAGGTCGTGCGTGTCCAGCACCCGCAGCGCCCCCGGCACCACCGCCAGCGCGGCCGAAAGCCAGACATAGTTGACGATCACGGCCTGGTACGGCTGGCGTGCGTGCAGGTCCGCCGCCGCCCGGCACAGCGCGTCCGGGCACCAGTCGTCCAGGCCCCAGAAGCCCGGGAAGGACTGCCGCCGCGGCGGCACCGGCGGCACGTAGTGGAATCCGTCCCAGGCCGCGCGCATCGCCGCCTCGCGCGGGGGGTCGAGGCCTTCCAGCCCAAAGTACAGCAGCTCCACCCAGGCCCCGCGCGCACGCAGCGCCGCGCCGAAGGCCGCCAGGCGGGCAGCATTGCCCTGGTCCTGCGGATGCGAATGCATCGGCGCCACCAGCAGGATGCGCGGCTGCGGTCTCACGGCACCATGATGTCCAGCCGCAACCCTTCCAGCGAGACGCACAGGCGGCGCAGCCCGACCCCGGGCGGCAGCAAGCGGTCCAGCAGGGGTTGCCCCAGGCCGGCTGTCGCCAGCGCTTCGGCGCTGCCGGCCAGCGTGAGGCGCACCAGGCCCCGCCGCGTGGCCAGTGCGGCCTCCAGCGCGGCGGCGCCGATGGTGACCGGCAGGGTCAGCTCGGCCGGCGCATCAGCCTCGGGCGGCTGGATGTCGCGCCCCAGGCTGGCCTCGATCACCGTGCGATAGCGGTGCGCCACCGCCTCCGGCCGCATTTCCGCCAGCCCATGGCGCTGTCCGGCGGCGCCGATCCGCCAGGCCAGCGGCGGGTTGCCCTGCAGCCCGCGCACCGCGGCGGCCAGACCGGCGGCCCCCTGTGCCACCGGCAGGTGCAGCACCGCATCGCGCGGCAGCTCGGCGTAGCCCGCGGTATCCATCACCAGGCAGCAGACCCCCAGCGCCAGGCCGCGCGCCAGCACGCCGCTCGCCTCGCCGTGCGAGGGAAAGTGCAGGCAGAGCAGCGCATCGCAGGCGGCGATGTGCAGGTTAAGCGCAGCCTCGCCGAGCCAACCGGTCGCCGCGCCCGGCGGCAAGGCCGGGTCGTCGGCGCCGGCATGGAGGTAGCGGAAGTGCAGCCCCTGGCGACGCAGCTCAGCCACGGCGTCGCGCACCCAGTCGAAGCGCTTGGCCGGGTGCGGCATGCCGGCGCTGCCCAGCACGAACCCATCCGCGGGCCAGCCCAGCGCGCGGCGGGCCTCGGCGCGCGTGGTCGGCTGCACGGCCGGCAACAGGTGCGGCACCACCGCGACGCCCGCTGTCGTCGCCGCGCCGTGCAGCGCCCGCAGCCGCGCCGCCGCAAAGCGGGAATGCACCACCACCGCCCGGGACCGCGCCAGCACCTGGCCGGCAGCGTCGAACAGCAAGTGGTCGCCACGCCCGAGCGGCTCGCCGGCGCGCAACTGCCGGCCGCGCCGCGCCGCCAGTCGCGCCTGGGCGCTGCCAGCGGGTGCCGCCAACCCGGCGGACCAGTCCTCGCCCAGCTGCTGGTGCAGCCACAGCAGGCCAGGGTCGTGCAGCGTCACCACGCCCGGCCAGCGGCGCAGCGCTCGCAACACGAAGCCATGCGCCGCGCTGTTGCCCAGCTGGTGCAGCACCCGGGCCGGCGGCGGCGCGGCATCCGGCTCGGCCTCCCAGGGCTGCACGGCGTAATGAGCGGCCAGCGCCTCGGCCAGCCGGGCGGCGTAGTCGGCTATGCCGTTCCGTGCCGGCGGCAACGGAGACACCAGCCGCAGGGCAGGGCGCATCGCGGTCATCGCCGCCACCTTGGCAGCGCCGCGCTTGCCGGCCCACCCCCCGCATGATAGCGCCGCGGCATGGACCCGGCGCCCGAGAGCTTTCCCTGCGCCCTGCTGGGCGGCAGCCAGGGCGTTGTGCACCTGCGCTGCACCGCGCCGTTCGTCGCGGCCGGGATCACCGCCTGGCTGAACGGCATGGAGGTTGGCCATCTCCCGCTGCCCCGCGCGCCACACCCGGGCGAGGAGCTGCGCCTGCAACTCACCCGGCTGCCGCGGGTGCCATTGCCGGCGGAGCTCCGGCTGGGCACCGCCGAGCGTGACCTGGCCGCCGCCCTGCCGCTGCGCACCCCGGCGGATGCGGTGGCGCTGTTCGGCCCCGGGTTGTGGCAGGCCGAGGAGCTGACGCTGCAGCATGGCGTGCTGCACGGCGCGCTGCGCAACGCCGCCAACGCGCTGGCCGAGCCGCAGCCCTTCGCCCGCATCAATGCCAGCCTGTCGCGCCCGCTGCTGCTCGGCCAGCCGGCCACGCTGGCCGATGGCGCGGCGCTCTGGCCGTTCCAGCTGCCATTGCTGCCTGAGGATCTGCTTGACGCCGGCCTGGTCGTCTCGGTGCATGTCGCCGGGCAGGAGGCGGCGCTCGCCACCCTGGCCTGGTCACGGCGGGACGCCGACGCCGAGGCGCAGCGCCTGGTTGCGCTGGAAGCCCGGCTGCAGGAGGCGACCGAGGCCAACCAGGCGCGCATCGCCCAGCTCGCGGCCGAGCAGCAGCGCCTGCACCTGGAACAGCAGGCGCGGATCGACGCCTTCATCGAATATGCCGGCGCCCTGCTGCTGGACCGCGTCGCCGGTACCGCCAGTGCGCTGGCCGCGGAGGACGCCGACCTGGCGGCGCTGCGGGCGCTGATTGCCGGCGCCGCGCCGCTGCCCGCCGCGGCCGGGCAGACCGTGCCCGAGGGGGCGGACAGTACGGTGCTGCCCGCCAGCCCGCACTTCAGCTTCGGCTGGCACCAGCTGGAACGCGATGCCGGCGGCGACTTCCGCTGGATGGGCGAGGCCGCGGCGATCGGCAACCCGGCGCCGGACCGGCCGCTCAGCCAGGTGGTCGTGCACCTTCGCCATCTCTACGGCGCCGAGCGACCGGCCCTGACCGCGCGGCTGGATGGCGCCGAGGCACCCACGGTGCTTGAGGGCGAAGGCCCCGCCGGCTGGCGCCTGCGCATCACCCCGGCCGGCCCGGCGCCATGCCGGACGCTGCGCCTGGCCAGCCTGCACCACGCCAGCCCGGCGGAGCAGGGCACCAGCGCCGATACGCGCATCCTCTCGGTGGCCGTGGCGCGGGTGGAGTTCCACTTCCTCGCCCCTTGAGGCCCGGGAGCTACTCCGCCTTGATCCCGCGCTCCCGCACCACCCGGCCCCAGGTATCGATCTGCTGGTCCAGGAAGCTGGCGAAGGCGGCCGGCGAGGAGCCGACGATGTCGACGCCCATGTTCTTCGTCATCCGCTCCCGCACCACCGGCTGACGCAGCGCCTGCTGCAGCGCCGCGTTCATCCGTGCCACCACGGCCGCCGGCACCCGAGCCGGCGCCAGGATGCCCCAGAAGGCCCGGCTGGCCACGCCGGGAACGCCGGCCTCGATCAAGGTGGGAATGCGTGGCCAGTTCTCGCTGCGCGTCGCGCTGGTCTGCGCCAACGGCCGGACGTGGTCGCCGATCAGCGTCGCCATGCCCGCCGCGGTGGAGATCGCCAGGTCCAGGTCGCCGGCCGCCGCCGCCGCGTTCAGCGGGTTGCCGCCGCGATAGGGCACGTGCACCAGCTTCACGCCCGTCGCGGCCTGCAGCAGCTCCATGGTCAGGTGCGCCAGGCTGCCGATGCCGACCGTGCCATAGGTGATGGTCTCCGGCCGCGCGCGTGCCGCGGCCAGCATCTCGGCCACCGTCTGCCAGGGGCGGCTGTTGATCGCGGTCAGCATCATCGGGCTGGTCGCCACCAGCATCACCGGCGCCAGGTCCGCCTTGGTGTCGAAGCCCAGGTCGGGGATGAAGAACGGGTTGGTGGCGTGGGTGTCGAACACGAAGACCCAGGTGTTGCCATCCGGCGCGGCGCGCGCCACCTCCCGCGTGCCGATGCTGCCGCTGGCGCCGGCGCGGTTGTCCACCACCAGCGGCACGCCCAGCGTCGCCGAGACGTGCGGCTGCAGCAGCCGCGCCACCGTATCGGCGCTGCCGCCGGCGGGCCAGGGCACCAGCATGCGGATGGTGCCGTTGGGCCAGGCCGATTGCGCCCGCGCCACCACGGGGGCGGCCAAGGCGGTCGCGATGATGCTGCGGCGAGCGATGGTCATTGGCATTTCCCTACCCTTGGCGCGCATTGCGCCGGCACTCCGGGCCGCGCGTCAACCACCACGGCGCGGCAGCAGGCAACGCTTCCCGGCCGCTGGCCGCCCGGTTAGGCTGGCGCCAACAAACGCCAGGGAGGCGCCAATGCTTGGCCAGATGCAGTGCCAGCCGCTGCTGATCTCGTCCATCATCCGCTACGCCGCCCGCCACCACGGCCGCGCCGAAGTGGTCTCGAAGCTGGCCGATGGCAGCCTGCACCGCAGCAACTATGCCGAGGTGGAACGCCGTTCCCGCCGGCTGGCGCAGGCGCTGGGCGGCCTGGGCGTGAAGCTGGGCGACCGCGTCGGCACCCTGGCGATGAACGGCCACCGCCACCTGGAATGCTACTACGGCATCTCCGGCATGGGCGCGGTCTGCCACACCATCAACCCCCGCCTGGCCACCGACGACATCGCCTACATCATGAACCACGCCGAGGACGTGGTGCTGTTCGCCGACCCGTTCTTCGCCGCAACCATCGCGACCGTGGCGCCGCAGGTCACCGCCAGCCTGCGCGCCATCGTGATCCTGGGCGCAGCCAGTGAGGTGCCGGCGCTGGACCTGCCCGCCGGCTTGGCGTTGCTGGCCCACGAGGACCTGATCGCCGGCGCCGATGACAGCTACGCCTGGCCGGTGTTCGACGAGAACACCGCCTCCTCGCTCTGCTACACCAGTGGCACCACCGGGCGGCCCAAGGGCGTGCTGTACAGCCACCGCTCCACGCTGCTGCACAGCATGGCCGGCAATGCCGGGGACAGCCTGGGCGTCCGCGCCGCCGACCGCGTGCTGCCGGTGGTGCCGATGTTCCACGCCAATGCCTGGAGCCTGCCCTATGGCGCGCCCATGGCCGGCGCGGCGCTGATCCTGCCCGGCCGCCACCTGGACGCGCCCAGCCTGGTGGCGCTGATGAACGGCGAACGCGCCACCTTCTCGGCCGGGGTGCCGACCATCTGGCTAGGCCTGCTGCACCACCTGCGGGAGACCGGCCAGCGGCTGGAGACGGTGAAGCGTACCCTGTGCGGCGGCAGCGCCGTGCCGCGCGCGTTGATGGCGGCCTACGAGGCGATGGGCATCCCCATCGTGCAGGCCTGGGGCATGACCGAGAGCAGCCCGATCGCCACCGCCAATGCGCCCACCCAAGCCACGCTGGACCTGGACCCCGAGGCGGCGCTGGACCTGCGGGCGACCCAGGGCCGCACCGTCTTCGGCGCCGATGTGCGCGCGGTGCGCGAGGACGGCACCGAGGCACCCTGGGATGGCGAGACGCCGGGCAACCTGGAATTCCAGGGCCATTGGGTGGCCAACGGCTACTTCCGCCAGCCGGAGACCGCGGTGGGCAACCACGGCTGGTTCCCCACCGGCGATGTCGGCACCTTCGACACCAATGGCTTTGTCCGCCTGACCGACCGCACCAAGGACCTGATCAAGTCCGGCGGCGAGTGGATCAGCAGCATCGACCTGGAGAACATCGCCGTCGCCCACCCGGATGTGGCCGAGGCCGCCGCCATAGCCGCCGCCCACCCGAAATGGGCCGAACGCCCGTTGCTGGTGGTGGTGGCCAAGCCGGGCCGCGCGGTGACCGAGGCGAGCGTGCTGGCCTTCTTCGCCGACAAGGTGCCGAAGTTCAGCGTGCCGGATGCGGTACTGGTGGTGGACGAGCTGCCCCACGGCGCCACCGGCAAGATCCAGAAGAACGTGCTGCGGGCGAAGTATGGCGGCTACCTGACCACCTAGTGTCTGGCAGACGCTCGCGGCAGCGTCGGCCGGGTTCCGCCTGTCAATCAAGCGGCTGCGTCGGACCGCCAATGATCGGACATTAACGCCCAGCGGGCGGCGCCTTGGCCGAAAGCAGCGCGCGCCTGATATCCTGCTCGCAGGCTACCAGCTCCTGCGTCGCCTTCTGCCGGCCGTCGCGGGCCTGCTCGGCAATGCGCAGGCTGTCCTCGATGGTAGCGACCAGCGCGGCATTGGCCTTCTGCACCGCGGCCATGTCGAAGACGCCGCGTTCCAGTTCCACCCGCGCTTCTGCGTTGCCACGGCGCAGCGTCTCGGCATTGGCGGTCAGCAGCTGGTTGGTCAGGTCGGTCGCCGCCTTCACCGCGGCGCCGGCCTCCCGCATGCGATGGATCGCCAGCGCCTGGGCCAGCTGCTGGCGCCACAGCGGCACGGTATTGGCCAGCACCGAGTGGATCTTGCTGGCCAGCGCCTTGTCGTTTTCCTGGATCAGCCGCAGCGAGGGCAGCGCCTGCATCGCCACTTGGCGCGTCAGCCGCAGGTCGTGGGTGCGGCGCTCCAGCTCGTCGCGCGCCGCACGCAGGTCGCGCAGGCGTTGCGGCGCCAGGTCGTCGGCCGGGTTGGCAAGTGCCTGGGCTTCCAGCGCCGGAATGCTCTCGCGGTCGGTCTGGGCCAGCACCTCCTCGCCGGCAGCGATGTGGGTGCCAAGGGCATGGAACCAGTCCAGCGTCGCGGCATACAGACGTTCGATCCGCTCGACATCCTCCAGCAGCTTGGTGCGGTGCGCATCCAGCCGGTCTCCGATGTTCTCGACCTGGCCCTTCACGCCCTCATACTGCTGGATGATCCGCGTCACCTCGGCGCCGCCCTTGCTGAACCAGCGCGCCAGCAGGTTCGGCTTCTCGGCGATCTTGGTGACGTCGAAACCCTTGAGGGTGGAGAGCAGCCCGCTCAGGGTCTGGCCGGCCTCGCCGGTCTCCTGGTTGCGGGCGCCTTCCAGCATGGCATCGGCGGCGGCCGCGGCGCGGCTCTGCGTCGCGGCGCCGAAGCGCAGGATGCTGCCGGGGTCGCCCAGGTCGATCTGCTTGACCAGCGCCTGCACCTCGGCGCGCGGCGCTGTCGTCTCGGGCAGTTGCTCGCTCACGCGAAACCCTCCTGCTTCAGGCGGTCCGACAGGACCTTCACCTGGATCTCCAGTTGTTCGCTTTCCTCGCGCCGCACCTTGTCGCGCAGCTCTGCCGCGGTGCGGGTGAGCTCATCCAGCAGCGGCGCCAGTGTGGCAGGTGCCGCCGCCCCGGCCTGCAGCCGCTCGGTGATCCGCTCCAGGCCGTCCAGGTGCACGGCCAGGAAGCGCCGCGCCAGGGGCAGCCGCTCCGGCCGCGCCACCAGGTCGTCCAATACGCCGCCCATCGCCTCCGCCGTCGCTGCCAGGTGGCTGTCCTGCAACCAGCGCGCGGCACCCCGGATGCGTTCCAGCCGCGCGCGTGCCTCATCCACCGGCCCGGGCGGCGGCGGCGGGGCAGGCGGCGGCGGTGGCGGCGCCAGCTCGGGGATCTCGGCGTAGAGCAGACGCGTGCCGAACAGCGCCATGGCGCCGAGCAGCAGCGGCATCGGCATGGCCAGCTTGGCGGCCAGCAGCGCCACCAGCATGGTGCCGACGCCCATCAGCACGCCGGCGCGCCGGGCGTCTCCGGTGCGGCCGCGCCGCAGCGCCTTCAGCGCCAGCCAGGTGAAGAACAGTCCCAGCAGGCAGCCCGTGACGCCCTGGGACCGGCCGGCCAGGGCATGGACGAAGGCGGCCGGTACCAGCGGCAGCACGAAGCACGGCAGCACCAGCCCGCGGTAGCGCGCGCGCAAGCCGATCCAGCCGCGGAGCAGGCCGTCGAGCATCAGCCGAACAGCCGGGCGAAGCCACGCACCAGCGCCACCACGCTCACCAGCCAGGTGCTGAGCATCAGCAGCGCCCCGCCCCCGGCCCAGACCAGCGGGGTCGCAAGCGGCGTCGCCGATGGCGCTGCCGTGGAGGCGGTTCGGGTGGTCATGTTGCGCCAGGTCATCGCAGCCCGTTACATCGGCCCAAGGTGAGCGCCTATCAAGCGCCACCGTGTAACAACGCGCAACGGGAAGGAAGCGTCGGATGGACCAGATCGCAGTGGTGGGCGCCGGGCTGATCGGCCGGGCCTGGTGCATGGTCTTCGCCCGGGCCGGCTGCCGGGTGCGGTTGTGGGATATCGTGCCCGGCGTGGCCGAGGCCGCGCTGGGGCTGATCGCCGACCGCCTGGCCGACCTGCACGCCGCCGGCCTGATCAGCGAAGCCCCGGCCGCCGTGCTGGCCCGCATCGCCGCCGCCGAAACGCTGGCCGACTGCGTCGCGGGCGCGGTGCACGTGCAGGAAAATGGCCCGGAGCGGCTGGAGCCGAAGCAGCACCTGTTCGCCGAACTCGACCGGCTCTGCCCGCCGGAGACGGTGTTGGCCTCCTCCACCTCGGGCATCCCGGCCTCGGAGTTCACTGGCAACCTGCGCGGGCAATCGCGTTGCCTGGTGGCCCATCCGGTCAACCCGCCCTACCTGGTGCCGCTGGTGGAGATCGTCGGCGCGCCCTGGACCGCGCCCGAAGCCGTTGCCCGCACCCGAGCGCTGATGCAGCGCGTCGGCCAGGTGCCGGTGGTGGCGCTGAAGGAAACGCGCGGCTTCGTGCTCAACCGGCTGCAGGCAGCGCTGGTGGCGGAAGCCTTCCGCCTGGTGCGGGATGGCGTCATGGCCCCCGAAGACGTCGACGCCTGCGTCAGGGACGGCCTTGGGCTGCGCTGGTCCTTCATGGGGCCGTTCGAGACCATCGACCTGAACGCGCCCGGGGGCGTGGCCGACTACTGCGAGCGCTTCGGCCCGCTGATGGGCGCGATCACCGCCGAGCAGGCGCCGTTCGGCTTCGCCGGCCCGGTCGTCGAGGCCGTCGCCGCCACGCGGCGGCAGGCGTTGCCCCTGGACGGCATCGAGGCACGCAGCGCCTGGCGGGATCGCCGCCTGATGGCGCTGGCGGCGCACAGGCGCGACCAGCCGGCGACCTGAATCGCGGCGTTTCCTCCTGCCGCGCGTGCGGCGTACGGCGTTGTTCACGCCCCGGTTCTGTCACGCCCAAGTGCTGCTGCGAGCCGTGAAAACCATGCCGGCGCTGGCGTTCCCGTCTGCGAGAAGGGCGACGATTCAAGCCTATCCGCGGAGGAATTCGGTGTCAGGCAGCATTGACTGGAACGCGCTGGCGGCGCAGGCGCAGGCGCAGGCCAACTACAACGCAACGGGAAGCTGGTACGTCTCAAGCGCCCCCCCTGCGCCGGCCACCACGCCGGCGGCGGCCGGCGTTGCGACCACCATCGGCAGCGGCGCCGACAGCTTCACCCTGCTGCTCTCCGAGGACGCCTACCAGGGCGACGCGCAGTACACCGTCTCTGTCGACGGCACCCAGGTCGGCGGCACGCTGACGGCGCACGCCACCCACGGCTCCGGCCAGGACGACAGCGTCACCGTTCAGGGCAACTGGTCCGCCGGCCCGCACAGCGTCAGCGTCAACTTCCTGAACGACCTCTACGCCGGTACCCCGACCACCGACCGCAACCTCTACCTCGACGGTGCCAGCTACCACGGCAATGCCATCTCCGGCGCCACGGCGGCGCTGCTGTCCTCCGGGCCGGCAAGCTTCGGCTTCACCGCCAGCCCGCCGACCTCGACGCCGGTCACCACCACCATCGGCAGCGGCACCGAGACGCTGGTGCTGCTGCTGTCCGAGGACGCCTGGAACGGCGACGCGCAGTACACCGTCTCGGTCGACGGCGTGCAGGTGGGCGGCACGCTGACGGCGCATGCGCTGCATTCCGCCCAGCAGGACGATACCGTCGACCTGATGGGCAACTGGGCGCCCGGGCCGCACAGCGTCACCGTCAACTTCCTGAACGACGCCTATGGCGGCACCCCGGCCACCGACCGCAACCTGTACCTGGACGGCGCCACCTTCCACGGCGCCAGCGTCGCCGGCGCCACCGCAGCGCTGATGTCGAGCGGCCCCGCGAGCTTTTCGTTCACCGAGCCGGCGCCGCCCTCGACGCCGGTGGCCACCACCATAGGCACCGGTACCGACAGCATCACGCTGAAGCTTTCCGAGGATGCCTACCAGGGCGACGCGCAATACACCGTCTCCGTCGACGGCGTGCAGGTTGGCGGCACGCAGACCGCCCATGCCTCGCACGCCGCCGGCCAGGACGACACGCTGACCATCAACGGCAGCTGGGCGCCCGGCGCGCACAGCGTCACCGTGAACTTCCTGAACGACGCCTATGGCGGCACGCCGGCCACCGACCGCAACCTGTACCTGGATGGCGCAACCTTCCACGGCGCGGCCGTGCCGGGCTCGGTCAGCGCGCTGATGTCGGCGGGTCCGTCCACCTTCTCCTTCACCGAACCCGGCAGCACGCCGGCGCCTGGCGGCCTGGCGCCGGTGCAGCCCGGCTACACGCTGGTGATGGAGGACGACTTCAGCAACGGCTACGACCATTCGAAGTGGGGCGACCCGTTCCCGCTGCCCTCGCCGAACGGGCCATCCTCCAACGGCGCCTATATCTGGGATGTGAACGCCGTTGGCGTCCGCAACGGGGAGATGCAGGTCACCTTCACGCATGAGGCCGATGGCTGGCATACCGGCGGCTTCAACAGCTTCCGCGCCGGCATTGGCATCCACTACGGCACGGTCGACTTCGACGCCAAGGTGGAGGCCGCGCAGGGCACCGTTGCCGCCTTCCTGATGTGGCCGGTCACCGATACCTGGCCGCCCGAGATCGACATGCTGGAAACGCCGAAGGACCAGGCGATGCACACGCTGCATTTCGGCAGCACCAGCGCCGATGCCGTCATCCAGTTCGGCGGCCCGGATCCGTCCCAGTGGCACCACTACCAGCTGACCTGGCTGCCGAACATCGTGCAGGTCACGACCGATGGCGTGGTCACCGCAAGCTGGAACTACGGCATCCCCGATACCACCATGGGCTTCGGTGCGCTCGGCGTCGTCGGCAGCGCGGCGGATGGCTGGATGGGCGGCGCGCCGGACGCCACCACGCCGCCGCTGGTGACCATCCACCTGGACAACCTGGTGATGGCGCAGTGGAACGGCATCGCCTGAAGCCAGGCACGGGTTACGACGGTTGCCAGGATGTTCGCAATTTTGGTTGCGAACATCCTAAGGTTCCATCTATGTTCTCGCCCAAGAGACGACGAGGACGACACCCATGTGCGACGCCGGTACCGCCCCGAGCCTGAGCTTCACACGTAGCCCGCCGACGTTCCAGCAGATGCGGCCCACGCTGCTCTCGCCGCTGCTGCGGCCCAGCCGGCGGGCGTCGCCGCCGCTGCGCCTGACCATTCCGCCGCTGCCGGTGCGGCCGCAACGCCGGTCCCTTGCGCTGCGCTTCCGCACCGCCTGTCTTGCGGCCGCCGGCCTGGGCTTCGCGCCGGCGCCTGAACAGCGTCTGTAACCGCCGCAGCGCAGCCGGGCCGCGTTGCCAGCGGCGCCACATGCCGCCACACTCCCGCCCCGCCGCCGGGACCAACCCCGGCCAAGACGTACCGAGGAGCACCGGCGCATGAGCTATCCGAACACCCTGCTGCACATCAACGGCGAATGGCGCGGCGCGCGTTCCGGCAAGACCATCCCGGTATTGAACCCGGCGACCGAGGAGGTGATCGGCACCGTCGCCCACGCCGAGAAGGCCGACCTGGACGAGGCCCTGGCCGCCGCCGATGCCGGCTTCAAAGCCTGGAAGAAGGTCTCCGCCTTCGACCGCTACAAGGTCATGCGCAAGGCCGCCGACCTGGTGCGCCAGCGCGCCGATATGATCGCCCCGCTGATGACGCAGGAGCAGGGCAAACCGGTCGGCGAAGCGAAGATGGAGACGCTGGCCGCGGCCGACATCATCGACTGGTTCGCCGAGGAAGGCCGTCGCGCCTATGGCCGCGTCATCCCGGCCCGCGCCGAAGGCGTCTATCAGCTGGTCATCAAGGAACCGATCGGCCCGGTTGCCGCCTTCACGCCGTGGAACTTCCCGATCAACCAGGTGGTGCGCAAGCTCTGCGGCGCCGTGGCCACCGGCTGCTCCATCATCGTCAAGGCACCCGAGGAAACCCCGGCCAGCCCGGCCGAGCTGATCCGCTGCTTCCTGGATGCCGGCGTCCCCGCCAACGTCATCAGCCTGGTCTACGGCGTGCCGGCCGAGATCAGCGAATACCTGATCGCCCATCCGGTCATCCGCAAGGTGACCTTCACCGGCAGCACGCCCGTGGGCAAGCTGCTGGCGGGTCTGGCCGGCAAGCACATGAAGCGCGTGACGATGGAACTGGGCGGCCATGCCCCGGCCATCGTGTTCGACGACGCCGACATCACCATGGCGGCGAAGACGCTGGCCGCGGCCAAGTTCCGCAATGCCGGCCAGGTCTGCGTCTCGCCGACGCGCTTCCTGGTGCAGGAATCGAAGTATGAGCAGTTCGTGGAAACCTTCGTCGCCGCTGCGAAGACGGTGAAGGTCGGCAACGGCATGGATGCCGGGACCCAGATGGGCCCGCTGGCGCATGACCGGCGGATTCCCTGGGTGGAAGGGCTGATGGCGGATGCCCGCCAGCGCGGCGCCAAGGTGCACACCGGCGGCGAGCGGATCGGCAACAAGGGCTACTTCTACGAGCCGACCGTGCTGACCGGCGTGGGCAAGGAAGCCCGCATGATGAACGAGGAGCCGTTCGGCCCGGTGGCGATGATATCGCCCTTCACCGACCTGGCCGACGTGCTGGAGGAAGCCAACCGGCTGCCCTACGGCCTGGCCAGCTATGCCTTCACCAAGTCGGCCAAGACCGCCAATGCGCTCGGCAACGGCATCGAGAGCGGCATGGTCACCATCAACCACCTGGGGCTGGCGCTGCCGGAAGTGCCGTTCGGCGGCATGAAGGACAGCGGCTATGGCAGCGAGGGCGGCTCCGAGGCGATCGAGGCCTACCTCAACACCAAGTTCGTCACCCAGGCCGGCATCTGACGCCAGGCGCGGGGGCGGCCCCACCAATCCGCCCCCGCGCCTGCTGCGTCGCGCGCCCATTGCCGATGCCGCCACGCCGGTTTCTACTGCGCTGCCGCCAGAGCAGGGGAGCGCCAGATGACCAACGTGCAGGCCGAGGTTTCCGCCGACAATGTGCGCAGGCACATCGAGCACATCACCACGGAGATCCCGTCGCGCCTCGCCGGCAGCGTCAACGCGAAGCGC
Source organism: uncultured Rhodospirillales bacterium (assembly GCA_903843125.1). Lineage (GTDB taxonomy): Bacteria > Pseudomonadota > Alphaproteobacteria > Acetobacterales > Acetobacteraceae > CAIMOR01. The sequence continues at coordinate 15,971 of CAIMOR010000287.1, read as the reverse complement.
ATGGCGGAATACAGCCGCGACGCCCTGCTGGCCGAGGGAATTCCGGCGCAGTGCATCGAGATGCCCGGCCTGGTCAGCTTCCCCGAGAAGGGCGAGCTGCTGGTGCAGTGGCCGCGGGAAGTGGCGATCGAGGCGAATACGCTCGGCCATTCCGTGCCGACCTTGGCGGACGGCATCAGCGCCGAGGTCATCGACGTCCATTCCGGCGACTTCAAGGACTACGAAGGCCAGGACGCCACCGGCAAGATCACGCTGAGCGAGCTGAGCTACCACCCGGCGCGGCATGAAAAGCAGCGCATCGCCGGACTGATGGGCAGCGTCGGCTGCATCATGATGAACTGGGGGCACGACAGCAACACGGCCGTGCCCTTCGGCAGCGTCAAGCCAGCCTGGGGCAACCCGACGCCGGAGCAGTTTCGCACCGAGATGCCGACGCTGCCCTGCATCGGCATCGCCCGCACCGCCGGGCTGCAACTGCGGGAGATGATCAAGGCCGGCCCGGTGCGCGTGCGCATGCGCGCGAACGTGGAGAATGGCTGGAAGCCCGTGCAGATCACCGTCGGCGAGGTCAAGGCGCCGGGCAGCGACGACTTCGTCGTGGTCGGCGGCCACCAGGACAGCTGGCCTGGCCCGCAGGCCACCGACAATGCCGCCGGCAATGCCTGCATCATGGAACTCGCCCGCGTCTTCAACCAGCACAAGGACAAGCTGCGTCGCGGCCTGGTGCTGGGCTTCTGGACCGCGCATGAGACCGGCACGATGATCGGCTCCTCGGCCTATGTGGACCGCAACTGGGACCGGCTGCGCGAGCACGCGGTGGCCTACCTGCAGATCGACCAGCCCGGCTGCATCGGCTGGACCCGCTGGAGCACCGGCAGCAACGTGGAGCTGAAGCGCTTCCACCAGCAGGTGGAGGGCAAGGTGCTGGGCAACCGCCCGCGCAGCTGGCGCCGCGCGGTCAAGACCGGGGACAGCAGCTTCTTCGGCCTGGGCGTGCCCATGCTGGCCGGCAATGGCGCCTATACCGAGGAGGAGCTGAAGGCCACCGCCAACGCCACGCTCGGCTGGTGGCACCACAGCATCGAGAACACCATCGACAAGCTGGACTGGAAGGAGATGCAGCTCAGCCTGCAGATCTACGCCGGCTGGCTGTGGGAGCTCTGCACCGCGCCGATTCTGCCCTACGAGTTCGTCAGCGTCGCCGACCAATTCATCGAACGGCTGGGCGGCCTGGCGCAGGCCGGCGAGAGCGTCGGGCTGGGCGGCGCCCTGGCCCGCGCCGAGGCCTTCCGTGCCAGCGCGCTGAAGCTGGACGCCGCCGCCGATGGATGGCGGGCCAAATACGCCGCCGGCAGCGTCACGGACGATGCGCCGGCCGAGGCGTTCAACGCGGCCTTCAAGAAGCTGTCGCGCACCCTGGTGCCGCTGGCCAGCACCGCCAAGGGCACCTACAGCCACGACCCCTACGGCTACGGCCCGCAGGGCACCATGATCCCGGCGCTGTACGACCTGCCGAAGCTGGCCAGTCTGGAGCAGGGCGAGCAGCGCTGGATGCTGGAGGTGCAGCTGGTGCGTGAACGCAACCGCATCGCCGATGCGCTGGGCGATTGCAGCGCGCTGGTGGAGGCGACGCTGGCGCGGGTCTAGGGCGACATCCGTTCTGATGGAATCATCAGAACGGATTTCCTGCTCTAGTTTCAATCAGTTATAGGGCACGAAATGCGCCCGACAGGGCGCATGGCGCGCTAGCCGCGCTCCAGCATCTCCAGCACGGCGGCGGCAGCGGCTTCGCTCGGCAGACCCTCGGCTGGGCGCAGCGTGCCCATCACCTCGCGGAAGCCGGCGCGCTGCGCCTCGGCCACCGCGGTGTCGCGCAGCAGCGGCAGCAGCGCGTCGGCCAGTTCGCGGGGGTTGCAGTGTTCCAGCAGCAGTTCCGGCGCAATGGTACGCTCGGCCAGCAGGTTGACGATGGAGACGTGGCGGACCTGGATCAGCCGCCGCACCAGGAAGGCCGTGACCGGGTTCAGCCTGTAGCCGACCACATGCGGCACGCCGGCCAGTGCCACCTCCAGCGATGACGTGCCGGACTTGATCAACCCCGCAGCGGCGGCGGCGTAGGCGTCGTGCTTGTCGCCGGCGTCGCTGACCAGGATGGGCTGCACCGGCCAGTCCCGCGTGCCCGCGCGCACCGTCTCCGCCACGGCACCGGCCAGGGGCACCACCGGTCGAATGCCGGGCACCTCGGCCGCCACCAGGCGCAACGCCTCGCCGAAGGCGCCCAGCAGGCGGGAAATCTCACCCCGCCGGCTGCCGGGCATCACCAGCACCACCGGCTCCTCCGGGCGCAGCCCGTGCGCCGCGCGGAAGCGGGCGGCGTCGCCGGTATCGGCGCCGCCCTCCAGCACCGGGTGGCCGACGAACCTCACGGCCAGGCCATGCCGCTCGAAGAAGGCCGGCTCGAAGGGCAGCAGCGCCAGCACCTCGTCGACGCGCTGCTTCAGCTTCGCCACCCGCCCCGGGCGCCAGGCCCACAGCTGCGGCGCGACGTAGTGCAGCACCTTGATCCCCTGCGGCCGTACCCGCGCTGCCAGCCGCAGCGTGAAGCCGGGCGCGTCGATGGTGACCAGCAATGCCGGCCGGCGGGCCAAGATGTCGGCCTCGGCCTCCGCCATGCGGCGGCGCAGCCCGCGCAGCTTGGGCAGCACTTCGAGAAAGCCGAACAGCGCCAGCTCATGCATCGGGAACAGGCTGTGCAGGCCCTGCGCCGCCATGCGCTCGCCGCCGACGCCGGCGAAGGCCAGGTCGGGCCGGCGCCGCCGCAGCGCCGCCATCAGCCGGCCGCCGAGCAGGTCGCCGGAGGCCTCGCCGGCCAGCAGGTAGATCAGGGTCATCGGAACTCGGCGGGTTGGGGCATCGGGACCGGCGCCCGTGGCCATTGCCGGGGGCCGAGCGCAGCGGCGGGCAGCAGCCGCGCCGGGTCGAGCGTGGCGAAGACCCAGCCGGCGACGCCGCGCGCCAGGATGCCATCGGCCGGGAAGCCGGCTTCCAGCGGGCCGAGCACCAGCGCTTCCCCCGCGGCCGGGGCCAGCGCGATGAAGCAGCGATTCTCCATCGCCCTCGTGCGGGCCGAAAGCCGCAGCCTTTCCCCGGCGTGGTCGGCTGCGGCGCCGGCCGGGGAGAGGATCAGCCAGGCGCCGGCTTCCACCTGTGCCCGCGCGTGCTTGGGGAATTCAAGGTCGGCCCCCAGCGAGATGCCGAGCCGCCCCCACGGCGTCTCGAACACCGCGGGGTCGGCGCCCCAGCGGGCGTCGATGGGCTGGTGCTGGTCCTGCCAGGCGCAGCGGCCGGCCGGGGTCAGCAGCGGAGCGGCGCGCCCGGCCAGGCGCACCAGGCTGCCGCCGACCAGCCAGACGCCATGGCGAAGGGCGGAATCACGCAGGCTGGGCTCGGTCACGCCGAGGCCTTCCGGCAGTACCAGCAGGTCGGCCTGTCCCGCCGCTTCGGTCAGCCGGGCGTCCAGGGCCGCCGGGTTGGCCGGGCATTCGGCCAGCAGGCCCAGGCGCAGCGGCTTCATGCCAGGAACGCGTAGCGTGCCACCTGGCCGAGAATGTCGCGCACGGCCGCGGCCAGGGCGCGGTTGATCTCCTCGAAATCGGCCACCTGGTCGATCCGGGGCTGGGCGCGCTGCAACTCCTCCTCCGAGAGGATCACCGCGAACAGGTTCGCCGCCCGCGCCAGCCCGATCAGCAGTACGTCCCGCGTATCGGGAATGTCGTCGTTGAACAGCACGCCGAGCAGCCGGGCCTTGACCTCGCGCTCCTCGCGGCCACTGGCCTGCGGGTAGCGCCGTTCGGAGAAGAACCACAGGAAGCGGCTGTCCTGCTGCCGCAGCACGCCCGCGGCCACCAGCCGGGCGAACAGCGCGTCGCGCATTTCGGCCGCATCCATCGCCAGGGTCTCGATCCAGCCGCGCGTGTCCTGCGGCTGCAACAGGCTGCCGAGCCGCGCCAGCACGCCGTCCAGCAGCGGGTCGCCGGTCGGCGTCGGGTCGGTGACGTAGAGCCGCTGCGGGTCGCTGTCGATCCGCCCTGCCAATGCAAGCTCCGAAAGCGCTGCGCCGGCGAGCGCGAAGTCGCCGGCGGGCATGGCCCGTTCCATCAGCCGGCCGGTGGCGTCGTCCAGCATCAGCAGCATCAGCTCTTCCGGCATGGTCAGCGGCATGGTCGGCGGCTCCTGCTTCGCGGCCGGAACATCGCTGGCGGACCAGCCACGTGTCAAACCCGGGCGGCACCCGCGCTGATCCGGGCTTCCTCGGCGGCGGCCTGGACGAAGGCGCGCAGCCCGTTCTCCACCGTGGCGCGGTCCAGGTCGCGCAGGATGAAGACCAGGCGGGACTGCCGCGTATCGCCTTCCGGCCAGGCCGCCAGCTTCACCGGCGGGTGGAACAGGTGCTGCACGGCGTGGATGGCGATGGGCTGCGATTCGCCCTGCAGGTTCAGGATCGCCTTCATCCGCAGCAGGTTCTCGCCCTTGGTCATGGCCAGCACCTCCAGCCAGGTGGCCAGGCCGTCCCACGGCAGCGGCTCGTCGAAGGTCAGGCAGAAGCTGTGGATGCGCGCGTCGTGCCGGTTGGGGTCGTGGTGATGGTGGTCGTGGTCGTGCGAATGCGCGCCCGAAGCAGCGTGGAAGGCCTCGTGGTCCAGCCACTTCTGCACCTGCGGGTGCTTCTGCGTGCTGTCGTACAGGCCGCAGTTCAGCAGCTGGTCCGGCTCGATCTCGCCATGCAGGATGTTCAGCATCGGCGCGCCGGGGTTCAGCGCCCGCAGCCGCTGCCACAGCGGCAAGATCTGCTCGGGCATGGCCAGGTCAGACTTGGTCACCACGACCCGGTCGGCCACCGCCACCTGCTTCACCGCCTCCGGCTGGGCGTCCAGCGTGGCGGGCGCATTCACCGCATCCACCAGCGTCACCACGCCATCAAGCCGGTAGTGGTACAGCACCAGCGGGTCGCTCATCAGCGTCTGCAATATCGGCGCCGGGTCGGCCAGGCCGGTGGTTTCCACCACCACGCGGCGAATGACCTTGCCGTGCTCGATCTTCACCGCGAGGTCGCGCAGCGCCCGCACCAGGTCGCCGCGCACCGTGCAGCACAGGCACCCGCTGTTCAGCAGCACGGTGTCGTCGTCCAGCTTCTCCACCAGCAGGTGGTCCAGGCCCACCTCGCCGAACTCGTTGACCAGCACGGCGGTCTCGGCCAGCTCAGGCCGCTTCAGCAGCTTGTTCAGCAGCGTGGTCTTGCCGGCGCCGAGGAAGCCGGTCAGCACCGTGACGGGAACCGGGGCCTTCATTTGCGGTACAGCTCCTCCGGCGAGACCAGCGGCGCGGCGATCTCGGTCAGCTTGCCGTCGCGCAGCGCCACGAAGAAGCAGTTGCGCCGTCCGGTGTGGCAGGCGACGCCGTGCTGGTCCACCAGCGCCAGCAGCGTGTCGCCGTCGCAGTCCAGCCGCAGGTCAACCAGGTGCTGCTGCTGGCCGCTGGTCTCCCCCTTGCGCCACAGCCCGCCGCGGCTGCGGCTGAAGTAGCAGACCCGGCCGGTCTCCAGCGTCTCCAGCAGCGCCTCGCGGTTCATGTACGCCAGCATCAGCACCTCGCCGCTGTCGTGCTGCTGGGCCACTACCGGCACCAGGCCGCGGGCGTCGAAGCGCACGGCGTCGGCGAAGGCGCTGCGGGCGGCGGGGTCGGCAAGGGGAGGTAGCAAGCTCTGGAACGCGGTCATGCGCCTATATAGGGTGGTATGGCGCCAAAGGACGAGAGCATGGCCACGCTGGAATTGCTGGATCGCGCCGAGGCGCTGTGTGCCCGCCGGGGGGCGCAGCTGACGGCGCTGCGCCGCCAGGTGCTGGCGCTGGTGCTGGCCAGCGACCAGCCCCTGGGCGCCTACGCCCTGCTGGACAAGCTGAAGGCCGAGCGCGCCGGCGCCGCGCCGCCCACGGTGTACCGGGCGCTGGATTTCCTGCTGGACCAGGGGTTGATCCACAAGGTGGAGCGGCTGAACGCCTTCGTGGGCTGCGCCGACGCGCTGGACCACCCGGCCGACTGCGCCTGCCCGGCCGAGCACGACCACCCGCACCAATTCCTGATCTGCCAGCGTTGCGGCGCCACGGTGGAGATCAGCGACCACGCGGTCTCCCACGCGCTGGAAAAGGCCGCGGCACGGGCTGGCTTCGCGCTGGCGCGGGCGACGGTGGAGATGGAAGGCGTCTGCGGTCGCTGTTCAGCGCCGGCGCACCCCATCGGCCAGCAGTGAGCAGCCGGCCACGGTCAGCAATATCGCCAACCCCGGCCACACGGCCGTGAGCGGCGCGGAAAACACCAGCTCCTGGGCGTTGGACAGCATGTTGCCCCAGCTGGACGCCGGCGGAGCGATGCCCAGGCCGAGGAAGCTCAGCGTGCTTTCGGCAAGGATCGCCCCGGCCACCGCCAGCGTCGCCGCCACCACGATCGGCCCGCTGATGTTGGGCAGGATGTGGCGCCACATCAGCCGGGCTTCGCTGGCGCCGCAGACCCGGGCCGCGGCCACGTAGTCCTTCGCCATCTCGCTCAGCGCCGCCGCGCGAGCCAGCCGCGCCACGCCGACCCAGCCGAACAGCGTCAGGATCACGGTGATGCGCAGGATGTCGGTGCTGGCCTCGCCCCGCGGCAGGCCGAGCTTGGCCGGGTCCACCGCCGCCAGCACCACCAGCAGCGGCAGCGCGGGCAGGGCCAGCAGCCCATCCGCCAGCCGCATCAGCAAAGCATCCACCCAGCCGCCGCGCCAGGCCGCCAGCAGGCCAAGCGCGGTGCCCAGCCCGGTGGCCGCCAACGCCACCGCCAGCCCCACCACCAGCGAAACGCGGGCGCCGTAGAGCAGCCGCAGCAGCATGTCCCTCCCCAGGTCGTCGGTGCCCAGCGGGTGGTCCAGGCTGGGCGCGGCGAAGCGGTTGAACAGGTCCGGCAGGTCGGCGTCATGCCCCAGCAGCGCGGCCACCGCCGGCGCCAGCAGCGCGGCCAGCGCCATGCCGCCGAGCAGCAGCAGGCCCAGGCGCAGCCTCACGCCGCCAGCCTCGGGTCCAGCCAGCGCTGCGCCAGGTCGGCGGCCAAGGTCGCCAGCATGGTCACGGCGGCGGCCAGCAGCAGCGCCAGCAGGGCCAGGTTGTAGTCGTTGCCCATGATGGCGTCGTAGATCAGCTTGCCCATGCCGGGGCGGGCGAAGATCGTCTCGGTCACCAGCGCGCCAGACACCAGGCTGCCGGCATCCAGCGCCGCCACGGTCAGCAGCGGCAGCGCGGCGTTGGGGAAGGCGTGGCGCCACAGCACGGTGGCCGCCGAAAGCCCCTTGGCCCGCGCCGTGGTCACGTAGGGCAGCGCCAGCACCTCGGTCATGGCGCTGGCGGCGTGGCGGGCATAGGCGGCCAGGTTCACCACGGTCAGCGTTGCCACCGGCAGCACCAGGCTCGCCGCGCCCTCGGCGCCGCCGGCCGGCAACCAGCCCAGCATCACCGCGAACAGGATGATCAGCAGCATCCCCAGCCAGAAGCTCGGCGTGGATTGCGCCAGCACCGCCAGCGCCTCCACCGCCGGCGCCAGCCGCGGCCGCGCCGCCGCCAGTACGCCCAGCGCGATGCCGATACCGGCCGAAAGCCCCAGCGCCAGGCCAAGCAGCGCCAGCGAGGACCCCAGCGCCGGCCACAGCAGCGCCGTGACGGGTTGGGAGAACAGCCGCGAATAGCCAAACTCCCCACGCAGCATGGCGCCGGCCCAGGCCAGGTAGCGTTCGCTCAACGGGCGGTCCAGTCCATGCAGCGCGCGCAGCCGGGCGGCATCTTCCGGCCCCAGGCGTGGGTCGGCGGCAATCGCCAGGTCGGCGGGGTCGCCCGGCATCAGCCCGATCAGCAGCCAGATCACCGCGGAAAGCAGCACCAGCGTGACCAGCATCTGCAGCAGGCGAAGGGCGATCAGGCGCGGCATGGGCCGAACCTGCGGGCGGCGGCCGCCGATGGCAAGGCCGCTCCGGTTTCCTTTGCGGCAGGAGCATGCAAGGTTCCGGCATCGGAACCCGAGGAAATCGCGCATGCCCCAGCGCTGGATAAGTCTGTTGCGCCTGCTGGCGGCGGCGCTGTTGGCCGTGGCGCTGGGCGGCTGCACCCTGGTGGCGGACTACGTGATCGAGCCAGGGCAGAACAGCACCACCGGGCAGCAGCCCGCGCTGCTGGCGGCGGTGCCGCCAACGCACCTTGCGCTGCATCGCAGCCTGTTCGTGGCCGACCTGCACGCCGATACGCTGCTGTGGGACCGCGACCTGCTGGAAGCGGGCGACCATGGGCATATCGACCTGCCGCGGATGCAGCAGGGTGGCCTTGGCCTGCAGGTGTTCACCCTGGTGACCGACACGCCGCGCGAAACCCCGAATGCCGACCCCGCGGTGGACCATTGCATCTACGCCACCAGCCGCAACCTGGCGGCGCTGCTGACGGTGCTGGAAACCCGCCCGCCGCGCGCCTGGTTCAACCTGCGCGCCCGGGCCTACGACCAGGCCGGCAAGCTGCTGGACGCCGAGCGGCGTTCACGCGCGCCGGGCTACCAGGGGCCGGAGCTTATGGTGGTGCGCTCGGCGGCGGACCTGGCCCGGCTGCTGGCCCGGCGTGCCGCGGGCGAGAATGTCGTCGGCGGCGTGCTCGGCGTGGAAGGCGCCCACTGGGTCGGCCAGGGCGATGCCGACGAGGCGACGACCCGCGCCCAGGTGCAGGAGCTGTTCGACCTGGGCGTCCGCGTCTTCGCCCCGACGCATCGGTTCGACAACGCGCTCGGCGGCGCCAGCGAGGGTTGTTCGGGCCGCGGCCTGACATCGCAGGGCCGCTGGGCACTGCTGGAGGCCGAGCGACTCGGCATGGTCGTCGACCTCGCCCATGCCTCCTCGGCCACGCTGCGGGACGCGGTGGCGTTGCTGGCGCAGCCGATCATCGTCTCGCATACCGGCGTGCAGGAGGGCTGCGAGGGCGTCTGCTACAGGCCGCGCAACCTCAGCGACGACGAAATCCGCTTGGTGGCGGCCAAGGGCGGGTTGATCGGCGCCGGCTACTGGCCGGAGGCGGTGGGGCCGAATGGGGTGCAGGACATCCTGCGGGTGATGCGCCAGGTGGCCCGAGCCCTGCAGCAGCCGGCGTTCAAGGCGACGCATCCCGGGCTGGACCCGCACGCCCACCTGGCGCTGGGCTCGGACTTCGACGGCGCCGTGGAAACGCCGATCGACGTGGCCGGGCTGCCGGCGCTGACCTGGGCGATGGCGCAGGGCGGCATGACCGAGACGCAGTTGCGCCAGGCCGCCGGGGGCAATGCCTGCCGCCTGCTGGCGCAGCGGCTGCCCGGCGGCAGCGCCGCCCTGGCCGGGACGGCCTGCAAATAGGCTTCGCCGGCACGGCCTGCAAATAGGCTCCGCCGGAACGGCCTCCAGTCAGGCCGAACGCGCCGCGGCTAACGGCCGAAGCCGCGGTGCTTCATGACCGGCTTCGGCCCCATCACCGCGTCGATCTCGGCCTTGGCGCGGTTCAGCGTATCGGCCAGGGTCACGGTCGTGCTGTCGCGGGTGACCTCGCGCGGCACGCCACCGCGATTGGCAGGCGGAATGATGGTAACGGTGAAGCCGGCCTTGCCGTGGTCCATCACCTCCATCTTGTGCAGCCGATACTCCCGCACCTGCATGACCACGAAGTTCGACATGGGTAGCTCCTGTACAGGCACCATGTGAGCGCGGGCCATGGTGCGATGCAACATAAACCTTCATGGCGAAGCGATTCTTGAGCCCGGCGAGCCGCGGTGCTTCGCTGTGCCCAGGGCTGGAAACGAGGGTGCATGATGGTTGCGACGCAGCGCATTGAACGGGCGCCAGGGCTGGTGTTCGACGCTTCGGTTGCCGGCGACTCCGCGGCGCCGCTGGTGCTGCTGCTGCACGGCTTCGGCGTGTCGCGGCACCTGTTCGACGCGCAACTGCCGGCGCTGGCGGCGGCCGGCTACCTTGCCCTGGCACCGAACCAGCGCGGCTATTCGCCGGGCGCCCGGCCGGACCCGCTGGATTTCCCACGGTACGACATCGACCTGCTGATCGGCGATGCCATGGCGCTGGCGAACCAGTTCGCGGCCGGGCGGCGCTTCCACCTGGTGGGGCATGACTGGGGCGGCAGCCTGAGCTGGGACATCGCCAGCCAATGGCCGGAACGCCTGGCATCGCTGACCATGTTCTCGCGCCCGCATCCGCTGGCCTTCGCCCGCGCGCTGCAGCAGGACCCGGAGCAGCCCGGCCGGTCCCGGCACCACCAGGCCTTCCTGCGGCCGGATGCGGTGGCGACGCTGCTGGCGGAGGACGCGAAGTGGCTGCGGGTGCGCCATGCCGCCCAGGGCATTCCGCCGGCGCAGACCGAGAAGCACCTGGCCGTCATCGGCAATCCGGATGCCATGGCGGCGGCGCTGGCCTGGTACCGCGCCCGCGGGGTGGTGCATCGGCCGATCGGGCCGACCAAGGTGCCCACGCTGTTCGTCTGGGGCGATGCCGACGACACCGTGGGGCGGATGGCGGCGGAGGGCACCGCCGACTTCATCGAGGCGGCGTATCGGTTCGAGGTGCTGCCCGGCGTTGGCCACTACGCGCCGGACCAGCAGCCGGAGGTGGCGACCCGGCTGCTGCTGGAATGGCTGGCGGCGCACCCGGCCTGACCGTCACCGCCACGCCGGCAGCCATGTCACGATGACGCCCGGGCCCCGGCGTGCCGGACGCCGGGCCGGGCGTGGCCTCACCCCAGCTTGGCGAGCGACTGCGCCAGGTCGGCCATCAGGTCCTGCGGGTCTTCCAGGCCGATATGCATCCGCGCCACCGGGCCGCCGAAGTCGCCGGAGCCGGCGGTGCGGGTGACGTTGCCGGTGGTCAGGATGCACAGGCTCTCATAGCCGCCCCAGCTGGCGCCGATGCCGAACAGCGCCAGGTTGTCGATGAAGCGCATGACGTCCTCGACGCTGTACTTCGGCTGGAACACCACGCCGAACAGGCTGCAGGCGCCGGTGAAGTCGCGCTTCCACAACTCGTGCTGCGGGTGGCTGGGCAGTGCCGGGTGCAGCACCTGCTTCACCTCCGGCCGGGCCTCCAGCCAGCGCGCCACTTCCAGGCCGCTCGCCATCTGCTGCTTCAGCCGCACCGCCATGGTGCGTACGCCGCGCAGGCCCAGCCAGACGTCATCCGGGCTGGCGAACTGGCCGAGCAGGGAGGCGGTGCCGCGCACCGTGACCCAGTCGGCCTCGGAGTTGACGGTGACGCTGCCCAGCAGCACGTCCGAATGGCCGCCGACATACTTGGTCAGCGCCTGGATCGAGACATCGACGCCCTTGGTGAAGGGCATGAAGTGGTGGATGCCCCAGGTGTTGTCCATCAGCACCTTGGCGCCCTTCGCATGGGCGACTTCGGCCAGGGCCGGGATGTCCTGCACCTCGAAGGTGTGGCTGCCCGGGCTCTCGGTGTACAGCACCTTGGTGTTCGGCTTGAACAGCTTGGCCAGCTCGGCCGGGCTGATGCAGGGGTCGTAGTAGGTGGTCTCGACGCCCCACTGCTTCAGCAGGTTCTCGCAGATGTTGCGGGCCGGGCCGTAGCAGCTGTCCAGCATCAGGCAGTGATCGCCGGCCTTCAGGTAGGCCAGCAGCGGCACCGCCACCGCGGCCAGGCCGGTGCCGACGATCAGCGCGCGGGTGCCGCCCTCGATCTCGGCGATGACGTCCTCGAAGGCGTAGTGGGTGGGCCCGCCTTGGGTGCCGTAGGTCTGGTACTGCTCGAACCGATGCTTGGCGCCGTCCTTCCGCGCCTGGCTGTTCGGGAACAGCACGGTGCTGCCGCGATGCACCGCCGGATTGACGAAGCCATGCACATGCGTGCCCGCCCGCCCCGCATGGGACATGCGGGTGGAGAAGCTGTGATCCTTATGGTCGGCCATCTCAGCTGTTCACTTTCTGCGTTTCGGGGCGGGAGGCCCATTCGGTCCAGCTGCCGTCGTAGACGGCGGCCTCGGGGAAGCCGGCCTGCACCAGGCCGAGGGTCAGGATGCAGGCGGTGACGCCGGTGCCGCAGCTGGTCACCACCGGCTTGTCCGGCGTCACGCGCGCCCGGCTGAAGCGGGCGCGCAGCACGGCCGGCTCCTTCATGGTGCCGTCCGGATTGAACAGCTCGTTGAAGGGCACGTTCTCGGCGCCGGGCATGTGGCCGCTGGGCAGGCCAGGGCGGGGCTCCGGCGCGGCGCCGTCGAAGCGCGGCTTGGCCCGGGCATCCAGCACCAGCGCCGTGCCGCTGGCCACGATGGTCTTGACGTCGCCGATGCCCTTGACCCGTTCGGCGCGGAAGTCTGCGACGAACTGGGCCGGCTTCGGCGCCGCGGGCGTGCCGGCCTCGGTCGGCCGGCCTTCCTTCAGCCATTTCGGCAGGCCGCCATCCAGCACGCTGGCCTTGTCGTGGCCGAACAGGCGCATCAGCCACCAGCCGCGGGCGCTGCTCTGCAGGCCCTTCTGGTCGTAGAACACGCAGCGCGAGGCGTTGGACACGCCCAACGCCGCCATCAGCTTCTCGAACCGCGCCGCGGTCGGGATCATGTGCGGCAGCGGGTTCTCGATATCGGCGACCTCGTCGATATCGAAGAAGCGCGCGCCGGGGATATGCGCCTCGGCGAACTTCTGCTTCCCGTCGAAGGGTTCGTTCGGCAGGTACTTGGTGGTGTCGAACACCAGCAGGTCCGGCTTGCCCAGCTGGGCGGCCAGCCATTCGGTGGAAACCAGGTTGCTCATCGCGCTTACTCTCCCAGCACCACGTAGACGCGGCGGTTCTGCTTGCCCTTGTTTTCCAGCTTGGTCACCTCGACCCGGCCGATCTCGCCGGTGCGGGCCACGTGGGTGCCGCCGCAGGGTTGCCGGTCCACCGGCGTGGTGCCCTCGCCCACCTGCACCAGCCGCACCTGGCCAGCACCGCGCGGTGGCTGCACGCTGAGGGTGCGGACCAGTTCCGGGTTGGCATCCAGCTCAGCGTCGCTGATCCAGCGGGTCGTCACCGGCAGGTCGGCGGCGATGAGGGCGTTCAGCTTCTCGGTCCACCATTCCTTCGGCGGCGGGTCGGCCAGGTCGAAGTCGAGGCGCGAGCGGTCGGCGCCGATCTGGTTGCCTGTGGCGTAGATGCCGGGCATGACGCTGCACATCAGGTGCAGCGTGGTGTGCATGCGCATGTGCCTGTGGCGGCGCGCCCAGTCCAGTTCCGCCGTCACGGTGGTGCCCACCGGCGGCAGCGTGGCGCCCTCGGCCGGCACGTGAAGCAGCGTATCGGGCTCGGCCGACTTCACCGTGTTGAGGATGGCGCATTCGCCGCCGGGCCAGTGCAGCCGGCCGGCATCGCCGGGCTGGCCGCCGCCCTGGACGTAGAAGACGCTGCGGTCCAGCACCACGCCTTCGGGCGAGGCGGCAAGCACCGTTGCGGTGCAGTCGCGCAGATAGGCGTCGGCGCGAAACAGGAGTTCGGTGGGCATCCCGCCAGTTTCCCCCGGCCGGGCCGCAGCCGCAACCCTTCGCTCAGCGCCATTCCCGCAGCAATCGGTCCCGATGGGTGCGCAGCCAGTACAGGCAGATGGCGGCGCTGGCGTTTTCCACCCGGTTGGCGTCCAGCAGCGCGAAGGCCTCGGCCGTCGGCAGCACCGTGACCTTGATGTCCTCGTGCTCGCTCTGCAGGCCATGGGTGCCGGCCGCGCCGGGCGGTGGCAGGGCCACGCGGGCGCCGTACATGTGCAGCACCTCGTCGCAGCCGCCCTGCATCAGCATGAAGCGGCCGATCTTCTCGAACCGGTCCGGCTGCAGCCCGGTTTCCTCCTCGCACTCGCGCTTCGCCGCCTCCAGCGGGTCCTCGCCGATCTCCAGCAGGCCGGCGGCGCATTCGGTCATGATTGGGTCAAGCCCGGCGGCCAGGGCCGGCAGGCGGAACTGCTCGATCAGCGCCACCGCATCCTGCGCGGGGTCGTAGGGCAGCACCGCCACGCCGCTGCCGCGGCGCCACAGTTCCCAGGTCAGCACGCCGGAGGCGGCGCCGTCGAACCGGGTGAAGCGGAACTTCACCCGCTGCAGCGGGAAGCGGCCGTCCCAGACCACCTGGTCCTCCAGGACCTGGATCTTCGGATGGGCCGGGATCGGTGGCGCCTTGGCGGGTCTGGTGTTCATGGCGGGTGGACCCTACCGTTGGCGAAAGGGCCAGTCCATGAGCAGCACCGTTACCCAGGCCGGCGCCAGGCGCCGCGGCATCCTCTGCGTGCTCGGCGCCGCGGCGGCCTTCGGCATGGCGGCGGCCTGCGTGAAGGCGCTCGGCGGCAGCATCCCGGTGACGCAGGTGATGCTGTGCCGCAACCTGTTCGCCATTCCCGCCCTGCTGCCGCTGCTGCTGCGCGCGCCGGAAGGGCTGGGTGCGCTGCGCACCCGCCACCCGCGCGCCCACGCCGAGCGGCTGTTCTGGGGCCTGATCGGCATGGCCGGGGCGTTCTATGGCTATGCCCACCTGCCGCTGGCCACCGCCACGGCGCTGGGCTTCACCATGCCGCTGTTCCTGACCCTGATCGCCGTGCTGTTCATGGGCGAAAGGCTGCGCTGGCGGCGCGGCCTGGCGGTGGCGCTGGGCTTCTGCGGCGTGCTGGTGGTGGTGCGCCCCGGCGGCGGGCCGGGTGGCGGCGCCGGGCTGGACCTGCTGGCGGCCGGCGGCGTGCTGCTGGGCGCGGTGGGCTGGGCGATGGCCATGGTGACCATCCGCCGCATGGGGGACGCCGGCGAAAGCGGCGTCGCCATCGTGCTCTGGTTCGCGTTCTCGGCCTCGGTGGTGGCGGCCGCGCTGGCGCTGCCGGTCTGGCTGGCGCCAAGCGCGGTTCAGTGGGCGCTGCTGGCCGGCTGCGGCGTGGTCTCGGCGCTGGGCCAGGTGCTGATGACCGCCGCCTATCGCAGCGGCGAGGCGACGCTGCTGGCTCCCTTCGAGTACAGCGGCATCCTGTGGACCGCCTTGCTCGGCGCCGTGGTCTGGTCCGAGGTGCCGGATGCCGCCGCCCTGGCCGGCATTGCGCTGCTGGTGGGCAGCGGCATCTACATCTGGTGGCGCGAGGTCCAGCTTGGCATCCGGCGGTGACGCGACCGTCCGGCCGCGCCAGGCGTTACCCCCGGGGCTACTCCATCGACAGCACGATCTTGCCGAAGTGCTGGTTGGCCTTCATGTGCGCCAGCGCCTCCACCGCCTGGGCCAGCGGGAAGACGCGGTCGATCGGCAGGGAGAGCTTGCCTTCCTCCACCGCCGGCCACAGGTCCTTGACCATCAGGCGGTTGATCTCGCGCACTTCCTCCACGCTGCGGGTGCGGAAGGTGACGCCGATGTAGTTGATCCGCCGTGCCGCATGCAGGTCGAAGTCGAACTCGCCCTTGCTGCCGCCGAGCCGCCCGACATTGATGATGGTGCCGAGGATGGCGCAGCACGTCAGGTTGCCGTTGGCCACGCCGTTGCTGATCTGGTCCACGATGACGTCGACGCCGCGGCCATCGGTGGCCGCCAGCACCTGGTCGGGCCAATCCGCCGCCGAGGTATCGATGGCCAGGTCGCAGCCGAATTCCTTCAGCCTGGCGCGGCGCTCCGCGTTGGTGCTGCTGCCCAGCACCTTGGCCGCGCCCATCAGCTTGGCGATCTGCATGCCCATCAGGCCGACACCGGAGGAGGCGCCCTGGATCAGGATGCTCTGGCCCGGCTTCAGCCCGCCCATGGTCACCACGGCGTTGTGCATGGTGGTCAGCGCCACCGGCAGCGTCGCGGCCTGCACCCAGCCCATGTTGTTGCCGGGAATGGCGGCCACGGTGCCCCAATCGGCCAGCGCGTATTCGGCGTAGCAGCCGGCGCCCTTGGCCAT
>CAIMOR010000286.1 GCA_903843125.1 uncultured Rhodospirillales bacterium | reverse complement strand
GCCACCAGCACCCAGGTGACGGTGGCGAAGGGCTCCGGCAGGTTGCCGACCAGTTGCAGCACGCCGCCCAGGCTGAACGGCTGGCCGGTGCCCAGCGTCAGCCGCCAGGCCACCCCGGCCAGCACCACCACCGCCAGCAGCTTGATCAACAGGAGCATCGCCGCACCCTTCGCACCCGTGCCGGGAACGGCTACCGCGGGGGACTGCCGCGGGCAACCTCTACCTGTACCGGCCGGGGCGGCAGGCAATCCAGGCGCGAGCGGCGACGCTCAGGCCGGGCTGGCTTCCGCCGCGCCAGGCGCGCCGGCGCGGCCGTAGAGCTGCATCGCCCGGCGTTCGAAGGCGCGCACCATCATCCGCACCGCCTCGTTGAACACGGTGCCGATGACCGCCTGCAGCAAGCGGGAGCTAAATTCGAAATCGACGAAGAAATCCACCTCGCAGCCCGTCGCCGTTGCGGTGAAGCGCCAGTGGTTGTTGAGGTATTTGAACGGCCCGTTCAGGTAGCGCACATGCACATGGCCCGGTCGTTCCAGACTGACCTGGCTGCGAAAGGTCTCTCGGAACAGCTTGAAGCCGATGGTCAGGTCCGCCACCAGCTCAGCCGGCGTGGCCGAGACGATGCGGGCGCCGACGCACCAGGGCAGGAATTCGGGGTAGCGCTTCACGTCGGCCACCAGGTCGAACATCTGTTCCGGCGTGTAGCGCAGCAGGCGCTTTTCGGCGTGCGTCGGCATTACGGCCGGGCGTTCCGGGCGGCCTGCAACGCGGCAAAGTCCTGGTCGGCGTGATAGCTGCTGCGGGTCAGCGGCGTGGCGGAGACCAGCAGGAAGCCCTTGGCGCGGGCCATACCGGCCAGATCATCGAACGCCTCGGGTTCCCAGAAGCGCGCCACGGCGGCGTGCTTCACCGTAGGCTGCAGGTACTGGCCGATGGTCAGGAAATCCACCTCGGCCATGCGCAGGTCGTCCATCACCTGGCCGATCTCCGCGCGGTCCTCGCCCAGGCCAACCATCAGGCCGGACTTGGTGAAGATGGTGGGGGCGAGCTGCTTCACGCGGTCCAGCAGGCGGAGACTTTGGTAATAGCGGGCGCCCGGGCGGATGCTGGGGTAGAGCCGCGGCACGGTTTCCAGGTTGTGGTTGAACACGTCCGGCCGGGCCTCGGCCACCACCTCCAGCGCGCCGTCCTTGCGGAGGAAGTCGGGGGTCAGCACTTCGATGGTCGTCGTGGGCGCCGCTTCGCGGATGGCGCGGATGGTCTGCGCGAAGTGCAGCGCGCCGCCATCCTTGAGGTCGTCGCGGTCCACGCTGGTGACCACCACGTGCCGCAGACCCAGCTTGGCCACGGCGTCGGCGACGCGCTGCGGCTCATCGGCTTCCAGCGCGCGGGGCATGCCGGTGGCGACGTTGCAGAAGCTGCAGGCCCGCGTGCAGGTCTCCCCCATGATCATCATGGTGGCGTGGCGCTGCGACCAGCATTCGCCGATGTTCGGGCAGGCGGCTTCCTCGCAGACCGTGGTCAGCCGGTTCTCGCGCATCAGCTCCCGCGTCTCGTGGTAGATCGGGTGCGTCGGCGCCTTCACCCGGATCCAGGCGGGCTTCCGCTGGATCGGGTTGTCGGGCCGGTGCGCCTTCTCCGGGTGGCGAGCCCGGTGGTCGACCTCGATGCGGGTGGTGCTCATGGCCTAGATATGGAGTGCCATCCCGTAGGCGTCCAGCACCGCCTCGTGCATCGTTTCGGAAACCGTGGGGTGCGGGAAGATGGTATGCATCAATTCGGCCTCGGTGGTCTCCATGCCGCGGGCGATGGTGTAGCCCTGGATCATCTCGGTCACCTCGGGCCCGACCATGTGGGCGCCCAGCATCTCGCCGGTCTTGGCGTCGAACACCGTCTTGATCATGCCCTCGACCTCCCCCATCGCGATGGCCTTGCCATTGCCGATGAAGGGGAAGCGGCCGACCTTGACCTCGTGGCCCTTCGCCTTGGCCGCGGCCTCGGTCAGGCCGACGCTGGCCACCTGCGGGCGGCAATAGGTGCAGCCGGGGATGTTGCCGGTGTCCATGGGGTGCGGGTGCTTGCCGGCGATGGCCTCCACGCAGACCACGCCCTCATGCATCGCCTTGTGCGCCAGCCAGGGCGGCCCGGTCAGGTCGCCGATGGCATAGACGCCAGGCTCTCCGGTGCGGGAGAACTCGTCCACCAGGATGTGGGTGCGGTCCACCTTGATGGCGGTGCCTTCGAGGCCGATGTCCTCGACATTGCCGACGATGCCGACCGCGGAGATCACGCGGTCCGCCTTGATCTCGGTGACCTTGCCGGCGACCTCGACGATGACGGTGCAGCTCTCGCCTTCCTTGCGGACGCCCTGCACCTTCACGCCGGTCATCACCTTCATACCCTGCTTGGTGAAGCTCTTCTGCACGAAGGCGCTGATCTCGGCGTCCTCCACCGGCAGGATGCGGTCCATCGCCTCGACCAGCGTGACCTCGCTGCCCATGTTGCAGAAGAAGCTGGCGAATTCGCTGCCGATGGCCCCTGACCCGATGACCACCAGGCGCTTCGGCATCACGTTGGGCACCAGCGCCTCGCGGTAGCTCCAGATCAGCTTGCCGTCGGGTTCGATGCCCGGGATGACGCGGGCGCGGGCGCCGGTGGCCAGGATGATGTGCGGCGCGGTGAGCTCGGCGACCGGCTTGCCGTCCTTGCTGACGCTGACCTTGTTCTTGCCGGCCAGCTTGCCGCTGCCGTCGAACACCGTGATCTTGTGCTTCTTCATCAGGAACTTGACGCCATCGGTCAGCTGCTTGCTGACGGCGCGGCTGCGCTTGATGACGGCCTGGAAGTCGAACGTCACGTTCTCGGCGGAAAAGCCATAGGGGCCGAGGTTGTGCAGCAGGTGGTTGATCTCGGAGGCGCGGAGCAGCGCCTTGGTGGGGATGCAGCCCCAGTTCAGGCAGATGCCGCCGAGGTTCTCGCGCTCCACCACGGCGGCCTTCATGCCCAGCTGTGACGCGCGGATGGCGGCGACATAGCCGCCGGGGCCGCCGCCGAGGATGATGATGTCGAAGGACTGCGTCTCGGCCATCGTGCTGCTCCTTTTCATACCCTCAGTCGCCGGGCGGGCCGCATCCGCGGCCCTTGGCTACGCCGGACTGCCGGCGGCGCCCATTCGGGCGCTCGGCACGGGCCAGAGACCCGTGCCGTCCTTGTCATTCAATCAGGCGCGCCAGGGCGTCGCCGGAGAGGCTCATCATGTCCCATTCGCCCGGGTCGCCCTTGGCGCCCAGGCGTTGATAGAAGGCGATGGAGGGCGCGTTCCACTTCAGCACGCGCCAGTCGATCCTGGTGCCGCCCTCGGCCCGCAGCCGGCGGGCGAGTTCCGCGAACAGCGCGCGACCGAGGCCGGAGCCGCGCTGCGCCGGCTCGATGAAGAGGTCTTCCAGGAAGTAGCCGGGGTGGCAGGTGAAGGTGCTGATGGTGGTGTGGTACAGCGCCACGCCGACCAGGCGGCCCCCGGCTTCGGCAACGATAGCCTGGGCGTAGGGGCGCGGGCCGAACAGCACGCGGTGGTAGCCGGCCGGCGTGGCGGTGAACGTGTCCAGCTTGCGCTCGTACTCGGCCAGGCCGCGCACCAGGCGATGCACCTCGGCCACGTCGGCCGGGGTGGCATCGCGCAGGGTGTAGGCCGCGGACGCGGTCACAGCATCAGGCTCAGCGGTTCCTCGATGATGCCCTTCAGCGCCTGGATGAACTCGGCCGCCAGCGCGCCGTCGATGACGCGATGGTCCACGCTCAGCGTGCAGGTCATCACCGTGGCGATGGCCAGCGCGCCGTCCTTCACCACCGGGCGCTGCTGCCCGGCGGCCACGGCCAGGATGCCGGCCTGGGGCGGGTTGATGATGGCGCTGAAGTTGGAGACGCCATACATGCCCATATTGGAGATGCTGAAGCCGCCGCCCTGGAACTCCTCGGGCTTCAACTTGCCGGTCTTGGCGCGGGCGGCCAGGTCCTTCATCTCGTTGCTGATCGCGGCCAGGCCCTTGCCGTCGGCCTTGCGGATGATCGGCGTGATCAGGCCGGTCGGCGTGGAGACGGCGATGCTGATATCGACATCGTCGTACTGGATCATCGCGTCGTCGGTCCAGCTGGCGTTGACCGTGGGGAAGCGGCGCAGCGCGACGGCGGTGGCCTTGATGACCAGGTCGTTGACCGAGAGCTTGAAGCTGGCCGGGCCGTCCTTCGGGCTCTTCGCGTTCAGTTCGGCGCGCAGCTTCAGCAGCGCGTCGATCTCGATGTCCATCGAGACGTAGAAATGCGGGATGGTCTGCTTCGCCTCCGAGAGGCGACGGGCAATGACCTTGCGGATGCTGCTGTGCGGCACCGTGGTGTGCGGGGCGGTGATGACCGGCGCGGGGGCCTTGGGCGCCGGCGCTGCGGCGGGAGCAGGTGCGGGTGCGGCGGCGGGCGCGGGCTTGGGGCGGCCCATCGCGGCTTCCACGTCGGCTTTCACCACGCGGCCGTTGGGGCCGCTGCCCTGCACGCTGGCCAGGTCCACGCCGGCCTGCGCCGCCATGCGCCGCGCCAGCGGGCTGGCGAAGACATGGGCGCCGGCCGCGCCGTTGGCGGCAGGAGCGGGCGCTGCCGCCGCGGCAGGCGTCGCCGCCGGCACCGGAGTTGGTGTCGGGGCCGGAGCGGGGGCCGGCCCGCCTTCCGGCTTTGCCGCGGCGGGGGCGGCGCCGGCGGGCACCGCCTCGCCCTTCTCCACCAG
>CAIMOR010000285.1 GCA_903843125.1 uncultured Rhodospirillales bacterium | reverse complement strand
CGGTCGGTCCACCCAGCACGGGATATCGGCTACGAGACCACCGGGCTGCCGAAATCAACGCGGGGCCAACTGGGAGCAATTCACGTTGGTCCGCTTTCCGGGCAGGTCAAAAGTAAGCGGGGCGACGAGGCCCGTGTTCCGGCGCGGGGTGTGAATGTGCTGGGTCGGGGAGGAGCATGGAGCTTCGAGCCGGCATTATGGTCGACGTTAATGACGACGCGAACGGCGGGTATCGCCGGGTAGAGGTGCTGACGGGTCCTGGTCGTCGGCGGAAATGGTCGGACGCCGACAAGGCGCGCATCGTCGCGGAGACGTTGGAGCCCGGGGCGGTCGTGGCCGAGGTCGCACGGCGGCGACAGGTTTGCCCGCAGCAGGTGTTCGCGTGGCGGCGCGAGATGCGTGTGGGTGCTACGGCACGGCTGGACTTCGTGCCCATCGTGCCGGCGATAACGTCGCCAACGCCGGAGCCTGCCGCCACGGTGGCCCGCTCGTCGCCGGTTATCGAACTCCAGCTAGCCGGCGCGATGTTGCGCATCGTACCCGGCACCGACGCAGAGATGTTGACGATGGTGCTGCGGGCGATTCGGGCGTCGGCGACATGATCGCGCCACCCGCGGGCGCGCGGATCCTGCTGGCGACGAAGCCCGTCGATTTCCGCAAGGGCGCGCACAGCCTGGCGGCGCTGGCTGCCGAGGTGCTGGGCACCGATCCATTCGCGGGCACGGTGCTGGTGTTCCGTTCGCGCCGGGCCGACCGGATCAAGGTGCTGTTCTGGGACGGCAGCGGCTTGGTGCTGATCTGGAAGCAGTTGGAGGCCGCCGCATTCCGTTGGCCGGCGATGGTGGATGGCGCGGTGCGGCTGACGCCGCTGGAGTTCGCGGCACTATTCGACGGCATCGATTGGCGACGCGTGCAGGCGACGCGGGCGATTCCCACGCCGAGCATCCCTGCGTAGAATCGGCGCGGGATGCTTGCCGCGGAACACGACACGCCTGACCTGCCTGAGGACGCTGCAGCGCTGCGCGCGCTGCTGCTGGAGACGCGGGCGCAGCTCCACAGCCTGGTGGCCGAACGCGACGCGCTGGCGCACCAGAATGAGCGGCTGCAGCACCTGCTGCTGAAGCTCAAGCGCCGGCAGTTCGGCACGAAGTCGGAGCGGCTGCCGGAAGAGCAGTTGCTGTTCGCGTTCGAGGAGATCGAGGCGACGCTGGCCGGCAACGCCGCCGAGGCGGGCAAGGCCTCGCCGGCGCTGCGCGACACCCAGGCCCGGCGCCGCCGTGCCGGGCGCGGCCGTCTGCCAGCGCATCTGCCGCGGGTCGAGGTGGTGCTGGCGCCCGGGGCGACGGCCTGCCCGTGCTGCCGGGGGCCGCTGGTGGAGATCGGCAGCGACAGCGCCGAACGCCTGGACGTGATCCCCGCGCAGTTCCGCGTGGTGGTGACCAAGCGCCCCAAGCTGGCCTGCCGCGCCTGCGCCGGCGTGGTGCTGCAGGAACCCGCACCGGCGCGCCTCATCGCGGGCGGCATGCCGACCGAAGCGACGGTCGCGCATGTGCTGGTGTCGCGTTACGCCGACCACCTGCCGCTGTACCGGCAGTCGCAGATCCTGGCCCGGCAGGGCATTGAGATCGGCCGCGAGGTACTGGCCGACTGGGCCGGCACCGGGGCGATGGAGGTGGTGCCGCTGGTTCGCCGGATGCGCGAGATATTGATGACCTCGGCGCGGCTGTTCGCCGACGAGACTACAATGCCGGTGCTGGACCCCGGCCGCGGCAAGACCAAGAAGGGCTACGCCTGGGCGATCGCGCGCGATGACCGGCCCTGGAGCGGCAAGGACCCGCCGGCCGTCGTGTTCCATTACGCACCAGGTCGTGGCGCCGAGCACGCGAAGACGTTGCTCGCCGGCTACCAGGGCATCGTGCAGTGCGACGGCTACAGCGCCTACAAGGCGCTGGCCGCGGGCGATGACGGCATCACGCTGGCGTTCTGCTGGAGCCATGTGCGGCGCGAGTTCATCGATCTGGCGAAGAGCAAGACGGCGCCCATTGCGCAGGAGGCGTTGCAGCGCATCGCCGCGCT
>CAIMOR010000284.1 GCA_903843125.1 uncultured Rhodospirillales bacterium | reverse complement strand
GGCGGCGGCGGCGGTGGCGGGGCCTCGACCGTGCGGGGCGGTGGCGGGGTCGGCGCAGGCGGCTCGGGGCGCGGCGGTTCCGGCACCGGTTCGGCCGGCGCGGCCACGGGGGCGGGGCGGTTGCCCTGGGCCTGCTGTGGCGGCAGGGCGGCCACCAGCTCCACCGCCATGGCCTGTTCCTGCGGTTCCTCGAACTTGCGGCTGGCGAGGTCGAGCAGCAGGGCGAGCAGCAGCGCGCCATGCAGCGCGGCCGACACCCAGCCCCAGAAGCGCAAGCCTTGCAAGCGCATGGCTACCCGGATCCTTTGGGCCTTGGGCCCGAACTAGCGCTGGGGGGCGCGCGGCGCGGTGCGGGCGGGGGCCGCGGGGCGGGCCGGCGCCTGGGGCGCACCGGCGGGGGCGGGCTGTTCGGCCAACAGCGCTACGCGGCTGAAGCCGCCGGCGTTGATGGTGCCCATGACTTCCATGACCCGGCCGTAGCTGATGGCCTTGTCGCCGCGCACAAAGATGCGGCGCTCCGGCGCGCCGGGCGCCTGGTTGCGGGCGATGGCGCGCAGCTGTTCCACCAGGTTGGGCAGCTCGACCTCGGTTTCCTGAAGAAAGACCTTGCCCTCGGGGTCCACGCTGATGGTGATCGGCTCGTTGTCCTGGTTGATCGGCGCGGCGGCGGTCTTCGGCAGGTCCACCGGCACGCCCACCGTCATCAGCGGGGCCGCGACCATGAAGATGATCAGCAGCACCAGCATCACGTCCACCATGGGGGTGACGTTGATCTCGGCCATCGGCTTGTAGCGGCTGCGGCCATTGCCGCGGCCGGGCATGGACATGGCCATCGGCGGCTACTCCGCCACCGGCGTGGCGGCACGGCCCTCGCCGGCCACCTCGGTCTGGCGCGACAGGATGGCGCTGAACTCGCTGGAGAAGGCCTCCAGCCGGCCGGCGAAGCGGGCCATGTCCGTGTTGATCTTGTTGTAGGCCAGCACGGCCGGGATGGCGGCGACCAGGCCCATGGCGGTGGCGAACAGCGCCTCCGCGATGCCGGGCGCCACCACGGCCAGGTTGGTGTTCTGCATGCCGGCGATGGCGGCGAAGCTGTTCATGATGCCCCAGACGGTGCCGAACAGGCCGATGAACGGCGCCACCGAGCCGACCGAGGCCAGGAACACCATCCAGCGCTCCATCCGCTCCATCTCGCGCAATATCGTCACGCCCATGGCGCGGTCGACGCGTTCCTTCAGCCCGGCGACGGCCATGGCGGAGCCGGCCAGGCGGCTGGCGCTGCGGCGCCATTCGGTCATGGCGGCGACGAAGACGGCGGCGATCGGGTGGGTCGGGCTGTCGCCCTCCTGGCGGAACAGGTCGTCCAGGCTGCCGCCGGACCAGAAGCTGTCCTCGAAGGCGTCGGCCGCCTTGTTGACGCGCTTCAGCGCGGTGACCTTCTCGAACACGATGGCCCAGACCCAGATGCTGGCGAGCAGCAGCAGGATCATCACGCCCTTCACCACCCAGTCCGCCTGCAGGAACAGGCCCCAGATGGTGAGGTCGCCGGCCACCCGCGGCAGGTCGGTCGCAGTCGTTGGGTTCACGCCAAGTCCTCCGCTACGAACCCGGGGGCGGCGCCAGGGCCGCCCGCCACGGTTCGGGAATTCGAGTCGGCCGCATGGAGGTTCGGTCCAGGCAGGCCAGGTCCACGTGCAGCGACGCCAGCAGGTCTTCCCCCAGCATCACCCGCTGCTCAAGCGAGATCATGGCGGCCCGCATGCTGAGCGTGCGGGTTTGCACCGTGACCAGGTCATCGAGACGGGCGGGCCGCCAATACTCTACTTCGATGCGCCGCACCACGAGTAACGAATCGTGACGTTCCATCATCAAAGAATGGGGCAAGCCCATGTCGCGCAACGCTTCCGTGCGGGCGCGCTCGGCCCAGCGCAGGTAGGTGGCATGGTAGACGATGCCGCCGGCGTCGGTGTCCTCGAAGTAGACACGGATGGGAAAGCCGTGGGTAATCATTCGTCCAGCAGGTCCGGCTGGCCCGGGCTGCCGGCGGGCGGCGCCAGGCCCAGGTGGCGCCAGCCGGCGTCGCCCAGCACGCGGCCGCGCGGCGTGCGCAGCACCAGGCCTTCCTGAATCAGGTAGGGCTCGATGACATCCTCCAGCGTGTCGCGCGACTCGGCCAGCGCGGCGGCCAGCGTCTCGACGCCCACCGGGCCGCCATGGTGCTGCACGGCGATGCGCTTGAGGTAGCGGCGGTCCATCGCGTCCAGCCCGAGGCGGTCAACCTCCAGCCGCTGCAGCGTGGCGTCCACCATCGCGCGGTCGGCGACGCGCGATTCGACCAGCGCGAAGTCGCGCACCCGGCGCAGCAGCCGACCGGCGATGCGCGGCGTGCCGCGGGACCGGGTCGCCACCTCCCGCGCGCCGTCCTCCGACAGCGCGAAGTTCAGCTTCTGCGCGCCGCGGACGACGATGCGCAGCAACTCCTCCGGCGTGTAGAATTGCAGCCTGAGCGGAATGCCGAAGCGGTCGCGCAGCGGCTGCGCCAGCAGGCCGGAGCGCGTGGTGGCGCCGACCAGCGTGAAGGGCGGCAGGTCGATCCGCACCGTCCGCGCCGCCGGGCCTTCCCCGATGATGAGGTCGAGCTGGAAATCCTCCATCGCGGGATAGAGGGTTTCCTCGATGGCCGGCTGCAGGCGGTGGATCTCGTCGACGAACAGCACGTCGCGCGGCTGCAGGTTGGTCAGGATCGCCGCCAGGTCCCCTGCCCGTTGCAGCACCGGGCCGGAGGTGGCGCGGAAGCCGACGCCGAGTTCCCGCGCGACGATCTGCGCCAGGGTGGTCTTGCCGAGGCCGGGGGGGCCGTGCAGCAGCACGTGGTCCAGCGCTTCGCCCCGGGTGCGGGCGGCGGAAATGAAGACCTTCAGGTTCTCGCGCAGCGTCTGCTGGCCGGTGAAGTCGTCCAGCGTCTGCGGCCGCAACGTGGCCTCGGCGGCGTCATCCTCGGTGCGGTAGGGGGTGGTGATGCGGTCGTCCGTCACGCGCGCGTCCCCAGCTCCTTAAGGCTCTCGCGGATCAGCGTGGCCAGCTCGGCGCCCTCACCGACGCGGGCGCGGACGCGATTGACCGCCGCCTGCGCCTCCGGCCGTTTCCAGCCGAGGTTGGTCAGCGCGCTGACCGCGTCCGACTCGGCGCCTGGGGCGACCGCGGCCGTGGTGGCGCCGAGGCCGGAAGGCGCCTCGATGCCGCCGGCCCAGGCGCGCAGCTCGGTCACCAGGCGCTCGGCCAGCTTGGCGCCGACGCCGTTGGCCTGGCGGAGCGCTGCGCGGTCGGCGCCACGCACCGCGGCGGCCAGGTCCTCGGGGCCGAAGGCCGAGAGGATGTCCAGCGCCAGCTTGGTGCCGACGCCCTGGATGGCGGTGAGCTTGCGGAAGGTGTCGCGCTCGGCCGTGGTGGAGAAGCCGACGAGGACGATGGCGTCCTGCCTGACCTGCGTTTCCACCAGCGCCTTCACCGGCCCCTGGATGTCGCGCCAACGGTCCAGCGTTTTCTGCGAGCAGCTGAGCAGGTAGCCGACGCCGTTGACGTCCAGCACACAGCCGCCGTCGGCGACTTCGTCCAGCTTGCCGGTCAGCTTGCCGATCATGCCCGCCCCCGATGGTCGGAGGGCCGCAGGGCCCGGAGAGCTGAATCGGTGGGCCTCATGCCGGCTGGTACCCGCGGGCCAGCGCGATCCGCGTGCTGCGATGGCTGGCGTGGCAGATCGCCACCGCCAGCGCGTCCGAGGCGTCGGCGCGGCGGATGGTGGC
>CAIMOR010000283.1 GCA_903843125.1 uncultured Rhodospirillales bacterium | reverse complement strand
GGTGGGTGCCGGAACGCGTCGTCGGGAGCTCGACCGCGCCGGCAGCCGCGCGGCACCTTCCCGGCCCCCGGAGGCGGGTGCAGCCGCGGCTCCTCTTTGTGAATGGCTTTCGCGCCGGTCCCGCGTGCTGGCGGCATCGGCCGGCGTCGCGCCCAGCAGCATCGGCGCCAGGCCCAGCATGGCCCAGGCAGCGAGCATCTTCACGCGCATCAGGTCCCCCATCAACAACGTCCCCAGTTGCGGCCCCCGGCGCTGTTCGCGCTTTCGTGAGCCGTATTACACGATGTTACGTCAAATGCGACAGGGTTAGATAGTCCTGACTTTGCATTTCTATCAGTCGACTGGCCGTCCGCTCGAACATCGCGGCGTTTTCGCCTCGTTCGTATAAAGTATCCGGAGTGGCTTCGGCAGAAGCGACGAGCTTGCAGCGATGCTCGTACAGCGTGTCGACCAGCGTGATGAATCGGCGTGCCTTGTCGAAGTTCTCCGGTCCCAACCGCGGCACCGCATCAAGCACCAGTGAGTGATAATGCGTTGCCAGGGCCAGGAAGTCCGCCGGCCCCAGATGGTTCCCGCACAGCGCCTCGAAATCCGCCCGCGCAACGCCCCGCGCCGACTGCGGAATCTCCACCTGGCGGCCCAGCACCTGCAGGTAGGCGGGCGGTGCGCTGGCCTCGCCGGTCAACTCCAGGAAGGCCGCGTCCAGGGCCCGTTCCGCCCGGCCGTCGGCCGGCACGTGCCAGGTGGGCATGCCGCGGATGCGCTCGCGCCGGTAGTCGCGGGCGGCGTCCAGGTGCAGCACCTCGATCCGCTTCTTGATCAGCGCGATGAAGGGCAGGAAAGCATCGCGCCCCGGCTTGCCCTTGAACAGGTCGTCGGGTGCGGTGTTGCTGGTGGCCACCACCACCACGCCACGGGCGAACAATGCCTCGAACAATCGCCCGAGGATCATCGCGTCAGTGATGTCGTGCACCTGGAACTCGTCGAAGCACAACAGCGCGGCTTCGGCGACGATACTGTCGGCCAGCGGCTGGATCGGGTCTTCCCCTTGGGGATTGGCGGTCTTCCAGGCGTGGATGCGGCGGTGGCAGGTCTGCATGAACTGGTGGAAGTGTTCCCGGCGCTTGCGCGGCACCTGGGCGCAGGCGAAGAACAGGTCCATCAGCATGGATTTGCCGCGGCCGACCTCGCCGACCAGGTAGAGGCCCTGCGGCGTGCCCTCGGGCGCCTCCTCCACCGGCTTGGCGCGGCCGAACAGCCGGCTGAGCAGGCCCGGCGTGTCGTTGCCCGGCTTCGGGTCATAGCCGCGCAGCCGGCGCCACAGGTCCTGCATCTTCTCGGCGGCCATGGCCTGGGCGACATCGGGCGCCAGGGCGCCGCTGGCCACCAGGGCGCGGTAGTTCGGCAGTGGCCCGTCGGCCGGCTGGGCGGGAACAAGGGCGGTCATGGCCTGGGCGCATAGAGCAATCCCGGCCGGGCGGGAATCACCCCGGGCGCGGAATTCACGCCGCCGCCGGCAGCCGCGGCCATTTTGCGCGCCGCCATGCCCAGGGGCAGGCGCCAAAGCGGGCAGCGCTTGATCCGGCGCAGATGGCGGCCCGCCCCGGCGATGCTATATGAAGCGTCCAGCCCGCTCGGGAAGCCGCCGATGACCCTGACCGCCGACACCGCCACGCCCGCCACCGAAGCCTGGACCGGCGGGCGCATCCTGGACCTGACCGGCTTCCGCGCCGCGCAGGTCAACCGCACGCCCTACCCGCATCTCTCGGCCAGCGGTGCGCTGAACCCGGCGGCGCTGCCGGCGCTGCGGCGGGACTTCCCGGACCTGCGCGAGGCCGGCTTCCACCCGCTGGACGCGTTCGAGGCCAAGGGCGCCTTCAGGCAGTTGCTGGAGGAGGTGCAGGACGGCGAGTTGTCGCGCGCCATGGGCGAGCATTTCGGCCTGGACTTCACCAACCGCCCGATGCTGATCACCGTGCGCAAGATGTGCAAGCCGCACGAGGGCCGCGCCCATGTGGACGGCCGCAGCAAGATCGCCACCCTGCTGATCTACATGCACAGCGGCTGGGCCAGCCCGGATGGCCGCATCCGCGTGCTGAACAGCAAGGACATGGACGACTACAGCTTCGAGATGCCGCCCGACGAGGGCAACGTGTTCACCTTCCTCCGCAGCGAGGATTCCTGGCACGGCCATACCCCGTTCGAGGGCGAGCGCCGGGTGCTGCAGATCGCCTGGCTGGACAGCCAGGACAGCATCGACC
The DNA here is from genome assembly GCA_903843125.1 of uncultured Rhodospirillales bacterium. Lineage (GTDB taxonomy): Bacteria > Pseudomonadota > Alphaproteobacteria > Acetobacterales > Acetobacteraceae > CAIMOR01. The sequence continues at coordinate 4,561 of CAIMOR010000283.1, read as the reverse complement.
GCAAGATGAAGCGGCACCACGTCAGCCACTTCTTCAAGAAGCTGTTCGGCGGCTGAGGCCGGCGGGCGGCTACCGCTGCGGCAGGTAGGCGTCGGTCCAGCCGGTTTCGCTGCTGCGGCCCAGCGTCTTGACCTGGGTGCGGCCATAGCCGCGGCGCTCCAGCACCTCCACCGGCGTGCGGGTGCCCACCAGGAAGCAGCCGGCGGGCAGGGTGGCCGGGTCGTCCGGGCCCTGTTCCACCATGGCGGCCTGGCGCCGCTGCAGCTCCTCCGAGGTGCGGCACAGCACGGCGCCGGGTTCCAGCCGGGTGCCCAGGTTGCCGGCGCTGGTGGTCGGGTCCGGCAGGGCGGCGGGCATGCTGAGGCCGCGGTTGGGCTGCTGGCGCCGCTGACCCGGGGATTGCGCCTCGGCAGCGGTGGCGCCGAGGCAACCCAGCACCACCAGGCAGCCCAGCAGGCGAAGGAATCGGGTCATGGGACTGGCTCTCGCAGGCGGGAAAGGATGGCCCCGTCTATCGGGCCGGCGCGCCACCGGAGTCAATGAACACCGCATCCCGGCCGCCGCCGCATGGGCCGGCGGCCACACTGCCCGGCGCCAGGCGGGCCCGCGGCTCAGTCCAGGTGGATGCCGAGCCGCGCCACCATCTCGCGCTCATAGCCGGCGCGCTGGGTGATGTAGGCGGTGTAGTCGGCGGTGCCCAGGTATTGCGAGGGCATGTCGAACTGGCCGCGGACGGCGGTATTCGGCGCGCCGTCCAGCGCCGCCTTGAAGGCATCGTGCAGCGCCCGGGTGATGCCGGGGTCCATGCCCTTCGGCCCGCTGACGCCGTAGGGGCTGGTCACCACCATGTCGTGGCCCAACTCCTTCAGGGTCGGCACGCCGGGCAGGCGCGGCACCCGCGTCTCGGTCCAGACGCAGAGCGCGCGCATCGCCCCGGCTTCCACCTGCGGCACCCAGACCGAGCTGTCCGCGATGCAGTCCACCGTGGCGGAGAGCACCGCGGTGGCGCCTTCGGAGGAGCCGCGGAACGGCACATGGGTGAACTGCACGTTCTCCCGCTCGCCCAGTTCCTCCATGGCCAGGTGGTTGGTGGTGGCGATCCCCGAGGTGGCGAAGGTGACCTTGCCCGGGTTGGCGCGGGCGTGGGCGATGAACTCGGCCCAGCTCTTCCACGGCCGGTCGGCCTTGATGGCCACGCCGTACATCCAGCCGCAGGCGCGCATGACGTGGGTGAAGTCCGTGGTGGCGTCCCACTGCGGGGCCTTCACCAGGAAGGGCCGGCGGACCACCGAAAGGTGCATCTGGCCCAGCGTGTAGCCATCCGGCCGGGCCTGGGCCAGCGCCTGGGCGTGCAGCGTGCCGGAGGCGCCGGGGCGGTTCTCGATGACGATGGCCTGGCCGAGCAGCTTGCCGGCTTCCTCGCACATCGAGCGCAGCTGGACGTCGGAGGAGGAACCCGCGGTCCAGGGGACGAAGAGCTTGATGGGGTGGTCCGGGTAGCGCTGCTGGGCGACGGCGGGGGTTGCGAGGGTGGCGGCACCGAGGGCCAGCAGGTGTCGGCGGGTGGGCTTGTGCATGGCGTTCCCCTTTGGTTTTGCCGCAAGGCTAGCCCGAAGCCGCCGTGGCAGGGAACAGAACTTGCCGTCGGGGCTTGGGTAGCCCGGGGGACGTAGCCACCTTTCTGGCCGAACGAGCCCGGCGCGGCGCTTGCCACGTCCGCCCGTTCCGGCCAAAACGCCGCGGAAATCCTGCGTGGTTAGGACCTTGTCATGCCCGAAAGCTTCGACGTCATCGTCATCGGCGCCGGCCCCGGCGGCTACGTGGCGGCGATCCGCGCCGCGCAGCTGGGGCTGAAGACCGCCTGCGTGGAAATGCGCGCGACACTGGGCGGCACCTGCCTGAACGTCGGCTGCATCCCGTCCAAGGCGCTGCTGCAGAGCTCCGAGAACTTCGAGGAGATCGGCCACAAGTTCGCCGACCACGGCATCGGCGTGGAAGGCATCAAGCTGGACCTGGCGCGGATGCAGGCGCGCAAGGGCGAGGTGGTCACCGCCAATACCAAGGGCGTCGAGTTCCTGTTCAAGAAGAACAAGGTCACCTGGCTGAAGGGGCTGGGGAAGATCGTCTCCCCGGGCAAGGTGGATGTCGCCGGCGAGGTGTATGAGACGAAGAACATCATCATCGCCTCGGGGTCCGAGAGCACGCCGCTGCGGGGCGTCGAGGTGGACGAGAAGCTGATCACCACCTCCACCGGCGCGCTGGAGCTGGACAAGGTGCCGGGGCACCTGGTGGTGATCGGCGGCGGCGTGATCGGGCTGGAACTGGGCAGCGTCTGGCGGCGGCTCGGCGCGCAGGTGACCGTCATCGAGTTCCTCGACCGGCTGATCCCCGGCATGGATGCCGAGATCGCCAAGCAGTTCCAGCGGGTGCTGGAGAAGCAGGGCATCAGGTTCAAGCTGAAGTCCAAGGTCACCGGCGCGGTGAAGGGCGCCGAGGGCGTGACGCTGACGGTGGAACCCGCCGCTGGCGGCGCGGCCGAGGAGGTGAAGGCGGACGTGGTGCTGCTGGCCATCGGCCGGCGGCCCTACGTGGAGGGCCTGGGGCTGGATATCGCCGGCGTGGCGCTGGATGAGCGCGGCCGGGTGAAGGTGGATGGCCACTTCGCCACCAACATCCCCGGCATCTACGCCATCGGCGACGTCATCGCCGGGCCGATGCTGGCGCACAAGGCCGAGGAGGAAGGCGTCGCGGTGGCCGAGATACTGGCCGGGCAGCATGGCCATGTGAACTACGGCGCCATCCCCGGCGTGGTCTACACGTGGCCGGAAGTGGCCGCGGTGGGCGCCACCGAGGAGGAGCTGAAGGCCGCCGGCACCGAATACAAGGTCGGCAAGTTCCCCTTCACCGCCAATGGCCGGGCGCGGGCCATGGGCGACGTGGACGGCTTCGTGAAGATCCTGGCGGATGCGAAGACCGACAAGGTGCTGGGCGCGCATATCCTGGGGCCGGATGCCGGCACGCTGATCGCCGAGATGGTCATGGCGATCGAGTTCGGCGCCTCGGCCGAGGACGTGGCGCGGATTTCCCATGCGCATCCCTCGCTGAACGAGGCGGTGAAGGAAGCGGCGCTGGCGGTGGGGTCGCGGGCGTTGCACATCTGAACCCGGTCTCGCATATCTGCCCCCGGGGCATCCCGCCCCGGGAACCCGCCGCGTGATCGACGCCAGCCGCATCACCGCCCTGGTCAACTGGCTGATGGCCGGGGCGCCGCCGCGCCAGTCCGTCACGGACCTGGCGACCCAGGTGGCCAAGCGGCTGCGCGCCGCCGGCCTGCCGCTGGACCATTTCGGCCTCTACCAGCTGCTGATCCACCCGGAGATGCCGGGCCGCTACACCTACTGGACCGAAGCCCTGGGCGGCCAGAGCATGAGCGGCACGCGCGAACAGCTCAGCGAGGGCAAGAGCTGGCGCGGCAGCCCGGCCGAGGCCTGCATGCTGAATGGCCGGCTGCTGGTGCACGACCACGGCGCCACGCCGCTGTACGACGACCGGCCCGAGGGCGAGAGCGTCATCGCGCTGGGCTACACCCAGACCGTCTACACCCCGCTGCACTGCACATGGTCCATCAGCAACAGCGTGGCGCGCTACGGCACCAAGCAGGCCGGCGGCTTCACCGAGCAGGACACCCACGCGCTGCGCCTGGTGCAGGCGCCGCTCGCCCGGGTGGTGGAGGCCTCGATCCTGTACGAGGGCACCATCGCCGTGCTGTCCACCTATGTCGGCCGCAACGCCGGCAGCCGCGTGCTGGCCGGCAACATCCGTCGCGGCGATGCCGAGATGATCCCGTCCATCGTGCTGTTCGCCGACCTGAAGGGCTTCACCCGGCTGTCCAACGCGCAGCCGGTGCCGCAGGTGATCGCCACGCTGAACGTGTTCTACGAGGCGATGGAAACCGCCATCGGCGCCAATGGCGGCGAGATACTCAAGTTCATGGGCGACGGCCTGCTGGCGATCTTCCCGACGCCGGACAACGTCTCGGCGCAGATGGCCGCGGCCAACGGCGCCATCGCCTCGCTGGAGGAGGCCCGCGCCACGCTGGACGCGGACCAGCGCCACGACATCCAGTTCCGCGCCGCGCTGCACCTGGGGGATATCCACTACGGCAATATCGGCAGCCGGGGGCGGCTGGACTTCACCGCCATCGGCCCGGCGGTGAACCTGACGGCGCGGCTGCTGGGCGTGGCCGACGACCTGCGCGCCGAAACAGTCTGCTCGCTGCCGTTCCACAGGCTGGCGCAGGACCGCACGACGCTGCTGGGGGAGCGCCCGTTCAAGGGCTTCGAGGGGCTGCATCCGGTGTACGGCGTGCCGGCGCGCCGGCTGAACGCGGCCTGAAAAACCCTGGCGGCAGCGGCACTTGTTGCCGGGCGCGGCGCAACCCCGCGCCGGGGGGCGCCGTTCTGGCGGGGTCGCAACCCCCCGGAGGAGCCGCCATGCAGACCGAAGTGCGCGAATTGCTGGTCGACCAGCTGAAGGACGCCTACAGCGCCGAACGTCAGGC
>CAIMOR010000282.1 GCA_903843125.1 uncultured Rhodospirillales bacterium | reverse complement strand
GCGCCGGCGGCGACGGCGGCAACGGCGGCAACGTCATCCTGAGCTTCGGCTCCAGCCACCATCACTGATCCGACCTGCAACGATGCCCCGCAGCAGGGGCATAGCCTGAGGAGAACAACCCATGAGCAATCTGATCACCCTGACCGACGCCGAACTCGACGCCGTAACCGGCGGCATCCTGAATGGCGGCGACGGCGGTAGCGGCGGCAATGGCGGCAACGGCGGCGTGGCCGTGGCCGGCAACGCCGTGGCCCTGGCGCTGGTGTTCGACAGCCACATCGGCGCCGGCAAGCAGATCGCCAACGCCAATGGTGGCGCTGGCGGCAGCGGCGGCAATGGCGGCAATGTGGTGCTGAAGTTCAACTTCGGCCACTGAGCCAACGCCGCGGTCCATGCCTGCATCAGCGGGCATGGACCGCTCTCGCGTCCCGCCGTTCGGTAACCCGTGGGGGTTTGCGCATGACCGTACCCGCACAACGCCCCCTGTTTCGCCAGGAGGTCATCGCCTTCCAGCAGGTGCATCGCCACTGGGGGCGGGTCGTGCCGCTGCAACCGGTGCCGGTGCGGCTGATGGTCTGGTTCGTCGCCGCCTGTGCCGCCGCGGTGTTTGCATTCCTGTTCCTCGCACATTACGCGCGGAAGGAAACGGTCATCGGCTACCTATCCCCGGCAGCCGGCACCGCGCGCGTCTTCGCGCCGCAGCAGGGTATTGTCAGCGCCGTGCATGTCGAGTTGGGCCAGCAGGTGCAGGCCGGCCAACCGCTGCTCAGCATCGCCATGGACCAAGTGGCCGCCAATGGCGAGGACGTCAACGCAGCTGTGGTTGCCACGCTGGAACGCCAACGCGAGTCGCTCCGCCGCCAAGTCATCGCGGAGGAGAGCCGCGGCGCTTCCGAGCACAATCGCCTGCTGGCACAGATGCGCGGGCTTGAGGCGGAGCTGGCCGACATCGCCGCGCAACAGGTGTTGCAGCGGGACCGCATCCGCGTGGTGGAACGTCTTGTGCAGTCCGGCGCGGCACTGGCCCAGCGCGGCCTGGTCTCGGAGGTAGACCAGCGCCGCAGGGAGGAGAGCCTCCTGGAACAGCGACTAAGCCTTAGCTCGCTTGGCCAGCAGATCACGGTGAAGCAGAATGCGCTGACCGCTGCGCGCTACACCTTCGAGCAGCTGCCGACCGCGACCGCCGAGAAGGTGCAGCAGCTGCGCACCGAGTTGGCCGGCACCGAGCAGCGCATCGCCGAGGTCAATGGCCGCCGCGCTTACATCATCCGTGCGCCGATCGGTGGCCAGGTTACGTCGCTGCAGGCCTCGGTCGGCCAGGTGGCAGACCCGCGGCGAATGCAGCTGCAGATCGTGCCCGGCAGCAGCGCGCTGCAAGCCGAAGTGTTCATCCCTGCCCGCGCCATCGGGTTCGTCGAGGTCGGCCAGGTCGTGCGCATCCTGTACGACGCCTTTCCATACCAGCACTACGGCACGTATCGCGGGCATATTGTCAGCGTATCCCAGACGCTCGTCACCGGCACCGACGTAGTGGCGCCGATCACGCTGGCCGGACCGGCGTACCGGGCAGTGGTGGCGCTGGATCGACCGGATGTCGATGCCAATGGCCGGTTGATTCCGCTGCAGCCAGACATGCTGCTGCGCGCCGACGTGATACTGGAGCGGCGGACCCTGGTGGAGTGGATCCTGCACCCGCTGCGCAGCGCCAGGGTACAGGGATGAGGATGCACGCATGATCGACGGCTTCCTCGATTTCGGTGGCCGCAGGCGGCTGCCCAACATCCTGCAGACAGAGGCCTCGGAATGCGGCTTGGCCTGCCTGGCGATGATCGCGAGCTTCCACGGCCACCGAATGGACCTGAACACGCTGCGTCGGCGACACCCGGTCTCGATGAAGGGGGTTACGCTGCGCGCACTGATCCAGCTGGCCAGCCAGCTGGAGTTGACGTGCCGCCCCCTCCGCTTCGAACTCGGCGATCTGCGTGAATTGACCCTGCCGGCAATCGTGCACTGGGATTTGAACCACTTCGTGGTGCTGAAGTCGGTCGGCTCACGCGGCATCGTCATCCATGATCCTGCCACGGGCGTTCGCACGCTGCCGTTCTCGGCCGCGTCGGACCACCTGACCGGCGTGGCGCTGGAGCTCTCGCCGACGCCGGGCTTCATCCGCCGCGAAGAACGTGCGCGCCTGCCGTTCCGCGCCTTCTGGGGCCAGATGCCTGGTCTGACATCGCCGCTGGTGCAGGTCTTCCTCCTCTCGGCGGTATTGGAACTGCTGGTCATCGCCGCGCCTTTCTATATGCAGCTGTCGGTTGATGAGGTCATCGCCCGCGGCGACGTGGACCTGATGTCCGCGCTGGCGCTGGGTTTCGGCCTGCTGATGGCGATCAGCGTGACGACGGCGGCGCTACGGTCCTACTTGATGCTTGTGGTGCAGAGCGCGATGCATTTCCAGATGGGCGCGCGGCTGTTCCACCACCTGGTACGGCTGCCGCTGAGCTTCTTCGAGAAGCGCCATATCGGCGATATCCTGTCGCGCTTCGGCTCGTTGGAGCCGCTCAAGAACGCATTGTCCGAGGGACTCGTAGTCGGCGCCATCGACGGCGTGATGGCCCTAGCCACGCTGGCGATGATCTTCGTCTACAGCTCCTTGCTGGCGACCATCACGCTTGGCGCACTGGGCCTGTACGTGCTGCTTCGCCTGGCGTTGTATCGCCGGCTGCGTGACCTCAGCGAGGCCAGTATCCAGGCGCAGGCGCAGCAGAGCTCCAACTTCATCGAGACCGCGCGCGCGATCCAGACCATCAAATTGTTCAATCGCGAGACCGACCGCGAGGGACAATGGCTGAATCGCCATGCCGATGCCGTGAATGCTGGCATCAACCTGGGGCGTGCACAGATCCACTTCGCCACGTTGAACCGTGCAATCTTCGGGCTTGAGCAGATCCTCACCGTTTACCTGGCGGTGAACCTCGCATTGCAGAACGTACTGACGGTTGGGATGATCTTCGCCTTCATGGCGTACAAGACGCACTTCACGAGCAAGGCAACCGCGCTCGTCGAGAAAGCCATCGAGTTCCGCCTGCTGGACCTCCATCTTGAGCGGCTGGCGGATATAGCGATCACGCCGCTTGAATCGGGGCACGATCGCCCGCTGGCCTATGCTGCGCCGATCCAGGGAGCGTTGGAGCTGCGCAATGTCAGCTTCCGCTACTCCGAGACCGACCGCTTCGTGTTGGAGAACGTCAGCCTGAAGGTTGATGCCGGCAAGTACGTCACCATCATGGGCCCATCCGGCGGTGGCAAGACCACGCTGCTGAAGATCATGCTCGGCTTGCTCGAGCCCACCAGCGGCGAGGTGTTGGTGGACGGCAAGCCGCTGCAGACCATCGGCGTGCGGGTCTATCGGGAACAGGTGGCGGCGGTGATGCAAGACGACACGCTGCTGTCCGGTTCCATCGCCGACAACATCTGCTTCTTCGACCCGGCCTTCGACCAGGCACGCATGATGGCGTGTGCCCAGCTCGCCGGCATCCATGAGGAGATCATGGCGATGCCGATGGCGTACAACAGCCTGATCGGCGACATGGGCAGCTCGCTTTCCGGCGGGCAGAAGCAGCGCACCTTGCTGGCGCGGGCGCTCTACAAGAACCCGAAGATTCTGTTCCTCGACGAAGGCACCGCGCACCTGGACGTGGCCAAGGAACGAGAGATCAACGAACGTTTGCGTACCCTGCCGATGACGCGGATCAGCGTGGCGCACCGGCCCGAGATGATGCATGGCACCGACAGCATCCTACGCATCGGCCAACCGTGACGCCGCGGCGCTGGAGGCGCTGATCGCCGCGGCCAGGCCGTTGCCGCCGAGCGGCCCGAGCCTGGCTGATCTGGTGGCAGCCATGCAGCCAGGCTGGGTTCTGCTGGAAGGCACCGCGCCGAACATGCCAGAGCACCTGCTGCTGCATCCGCAGTATGGCGTGGTGCTGCTGGCCCGAATGCCGGGCGACGTGGCGCCAGAAGCAGCGGCTACGCTACGGGAGGTGCTGGGGCCGGGCTCCCCACCATTGCTGCTGCTGTGCTTGCCGCAGCGCATGATGAGCGGTCTGGAGCCGGCATTGGAGCAGGGCTTTGCCGGGCTGCCGCCGCCCAAAGGGTCAGCCTGGTGCCCGGCGCTCGTGCGCTTGATACTGGACCGCGGATTGGCCCGGCATGTGACGCTGCCGGGACCGCCTTCCCCACCTAGCCGAGGCTGGTTGAAAGCAGTTTTGCTGGTGGCCTTCGTCGCAGCTGGCTTGGTTGCCGCACAAGTCCGACTGCCCGGAGTGGGCGCGGTGCCGCCGGCTTTGCTTGCGCCGACCGGCCAGCCACCATTACCGGCCTCGCCAGCGGTCGAGACGCTGGGCGCTCTGCCATCGCCTGCTTGGCCGCCAGAGCCTATGGCCGCGCCGCCGCTGGACTATGCCGAATGGCCGCCCGACCCCGCCCCGCCGGATGACGGAGCGGGGCCTGTTCCATTCAGGCCGGGGTGAACATCGGGAAGGGAGGCGAGCCATCCCCTTGCGTAGGTTTGAACACCAGCTTCACCTTTTGGCCGATTTTCAACGTGTTGTAGTCGCAGTCCACGATGTTGGTCATCATGGTCGGGCCACCGTCCAGCGTGACATAGGCGATGGCGTAGACCTCAGGCGCGCGGGCCATGACGCTGACGCTGTAGATGGTGCCGCCGCCCTGGTGCTCGTGCCAGCTGGTCTTCTCGCTGAGGCAGTGCGGGCAGACCGCACGCGGATACCAGTGGGACTTGCCGCAGTCGTCGCAGCTGCGCAGGAGGAACTTGCCCGCCTTAGCCGCATTCCAGAAAACCTCGGTTTCGGGGTTGACGCCCGGCGCGGGGATCGCGCGTTCCTTACCGGCCATGGTCGATCACTCCCGTTCCAGAATAAGCGTGGCGCCGCCGTGGCGGCTGCCGAGCAGGCCGCCCGTGCCATGGGCGAGCACCAGGTCGGCGTTCTTCACTTGCACGGCGGGGTGGGCTTCACCGCGGGCCTGGCGGACGGCCTCGATCACCTTGGTGATGCCGCCGCGATTGGCCGGGTGGTTGTTGCAGAGCCCGCCGCCATCCGTGTTGAACGGCAACTTGCCGACGCCGGAGATGAGGTTGCCATCGGCGACGAAGGCGCCGCCCCTGCCCTTCTCGCAGAAGCCCAGGTCTTCCAGCTGCACCACCACGGTGATGGTGAAACTATCATAAATGCTGGCGTACTTGATGTCGGAGGGCTTCACGCCGGCTTCGGCGAAGGCCATCGGGCCGGAACGCACGCCGGCGGAATAGGTCAGGTCCACCGCGCCGCCCATCTGGCCTTTCATCGATTCGCCAGCGCCCAGCACCTTGATCATCGGGCGCTTCAGCGTCTTGGCGATGTCGGGGTGGACAACGACCAGGGCGCCGCCGCCGTCGGAGACGACGCAGCAGTCCAGCCGGTGCAGCGGCGTGGCAATGAGCGGGGAGTTCACCACCTGCTCCACTGTCACCACGTCCTTCAGCATGGCGTGAGGGTTGTGCTGGGCGTGGTGGCTGGCCGCCACCTTCACCCAGGCCAGCTGCTCGCTGGTGGTACCAAACTCATACATGTGGCGCGCGGCCACCATGGCGTAGGCGTTTACCGTGGCGACGCCGAGCGGGAATTCCCACTGCGTATCCGGCGCATCGGCGCCGCGCATTCGCGGCGTGGCGCCGCTGTGGCCCTCGGACCGTGGGCGTCCAGCCAGGGTGATCAGCGCCACCTTGCACTTGCCCATGGCGATGGCCTGGGCGGCATGGCTGACATGGCTGATGTAGCTGCAGCCGCCGACATCGGTGCTGTCGAGGTGGCGCAGCTTGAGATTCATGTAGTCGGCCATCGCCAGCGGGCCGAGGCCAGGAGCGTCGCCGGCGCAGAAATAGCCGTCCACATCGTCCTTGGTCAGGCCAGCGTCACGCAGCGCGCCGGCCGCGCTCTCGGCATGCAACTGCGCCACCGACTTGTCCTTCGCCAACCGCGTCGGATGCTCGAAGGCCCCCGCGATATAGGCCTTGCCCTTGATCGTCATGCGTTGCGCACGCTCCCTGCCCTTGCCGCGGCCTGCTGGCCGCGCACCGCACAATGCCGCCGGGGCGTCGAGAGGGCAACACGGGTTGGCCAGTCGCGCATCCCGCCCTAGCATCCGCCATGAAACCGCAGGAAACGCCGATGAAGGACTCCGCAACCACCGCGGCCACCGGGCCCCTCGCCGGCATCCGCATCCTCGATCTCACTGCCGTCGTGCTCGGCCCCTTCGCCACGCAGACCCTGGGCGACTGGGGTGCCGAGGTCATCAAGGTGGAGAGCCTGGATGGCGACCTGGCGCGCAATTCCGGACTGTTCCGCCACAGGGGCATGGCCAGCGTGTTCCTGCAGATCAACCGCAACAAGCGCAGCGTGGCGTTGGACCTGAAGCAACCCGCCGCCAAGGACGTGCTGCGCCGGCTGATCCCGACCATCGACGTGCTGGTGACCAACATCCGCCCGGCCGGCATGGACCGCCTGGGGTTCGGCTACGAGGCCTGCCGCGCGCTGAACCCGAAGTTGATCTTCGCGGTGGCCACCGGCTTCGGCCAGGACGGCCCCCACAAGGCCCGACCGGCCTTCGACGAGATCATCCAGGCGGCGAGCGGCTTTGCCAGTTCCATGGGCACCGACGACCAGCCCCAATTCGTACCTTCCCTGCTGGCCGACAAGCTGACCGGCATGGCGCTGGTGCAGGCGGTCTGCGCCGCACTGTTCCACCGTGAGCGCAGTGGGGAGGGCCAACTGGTGGAAGTGCCGATGCTCGAGACGCTCACTGCCTTCAACAGCGTGGATATGCTCGGCGGCATGAGCTTCGAGCCCAGTCTCGGCGAGCCTGGCTACAAGCGGCTGAAGCACCGCAGGCCGGCACAGACCAAGGATGGCTGGCTGACCATGTTGCCCTATTCCACCGCCAACTGGTGTCGCTTCTTCGAGGCCGTGGGCCGGCCCGAG
>CAIMOR010000281.1 GCA_903843125.1 uncultured Rhodospirillales bacterium | reverse complement strand
GCCGCCCTCTGCCGATCGGACGCTTCCGACGGCCGATTCACGGCGCCGGGCCATCCGGCCCTCTGCCGATCGGACGCTTCCGACGGCCGATACACGGCGCCGGGCCATCCGGCCCTCTGCCGATCGGACGCTTCCGACGGCCGATTCACGGCGCCGGGCCATCCGGCCCTCTGCCGATCGGACGTCATGCAAAGAACTCCCGTGCCTTCACCAGCGCGGCGGCGAGGAAGTCGATCTCGGCCGGCGTGGTGTACAGCCCGAAGCTGGCGCGGCAGGTGCCGCCTTCCAACCCGAAGCGTGCGTGCAGCGGCTCCGCGCAATGCCGCCCGGCCCGCACCGCAATGCCGGCGCGGTCAAGCAGCGTTGAAAGGTCGTGGGCATGCGCGTTGTCCAGCGCAAAGCTGAACACGCCGCCGCGGTCTTGCGCGCTGCCCAGCACCGCAAGCCCCTCGACATCGCTGAGCCGGCGCATCGCATGCTCGACCAAGGCGCGCTCATGCGCCTCGATCGCCGGCATGCCGATCGCGGTCACGTAGTCGATCGCCGCATGCAGCCCGATCGCCTCGACGATCGCCGGCGTCCCCGCCTCGAACTTCGCCGGCGGCGGCGCCCAGGTGCTGCCGGCCAACGAAACGCTGCTGATCATGTCGCCGCCACCCAGGAAGGGCGGCATCCGCTCCAGCAGCGCATGCTTGGCGTACAGCACGCCGATGCCGGTCGGCCCGTACAGCTTGTGCCCGGTGAACACGTAAAAATCCGCGTCCAGCGCCTGCACATCCACCTTCCGGTGCACCGCGGCCTGGCTGCCATCGAACAGCACCTTCGCCCCGGCGGCATGCGCCATCTGCGCAATGCGTTCGGCCGGCGTCACGGTGCCCAGCACGTTGGACATGTGCGTCACCGCCACCAGCCCCACCTTGCCGTCCGCCAGCTTGGCGGCAACATCCTCCATGTCCAGCTCGCCCGCATCGGTTACCCGGGCGAAGCGCAGCTCCACGCCGGTGGCGTCGCGCAGCATCTGCCAGGGTACGATATTGGCGTGGTGCTCCATCTCGGTCGCCAGCACCGCCTGGCCCGGCTTCATCACCCCACGCCCGTAGCAATGCGCCACCAGGTTGATCGCCATGGTGCTGTTGGCGGTGAAGACGATCTCCTCCGGCATCGCTGCATTGAGGAAGACCTGCACCGCGCGCCGCGCCGCCTCATACGCCTCGGTCGCCGTCTCGCTCAGGTAGTAGGCGCCGCGATGCACGTTGGCGTAGGCGCTCTCCATGCAGCGCGTCATCGCCGATATCACCTGGCGCGGCTTCTGCGCCGAAGCCCCGCTGTCGAGGAACACCAGCGGCTTGCCACGCACCGTGGTCGCCAATACCGGGAAATCCGCCCGGATGGCGCGAACATCGAAACTCATGCCTGGCGCTCCCACCAGCCCTCGACCGCGGCTTCCAACGCGCCGCGCAGCGCTTCGTCGGCAATGCCCTCCACCGCTTCCTGCAGGAAGGCGCGCACCAGCATGCTGCGCGCCGTCGCCTCGTCGATCCCGCGGGCCCGCAGGTAGAACAGCTGGTCGGCATCCAGCTCGCCCACCGTGGCGCCGTGGCTGCACTTCACGTCGTCGGCATAGATCTCAAGCTGCGGCTTGCTGTCCATCTCCGCGTCCGGGGAAAGCAGCAGCGCCTGGTTCATCTGGTAGCCATCGGTCTGCTGCGCCGCCTGCCGCACCAGGATCTTCCCCTGGAACACGCCGCGGCTCTTGCCGGTCAGCACGGTCTTGTAGGTCTGCCGGCTGGCGCAGCCCGGCGCCGCATGGTCCAGGAAGGTGGTGGTATCCGCGTGCTGGCCACCGCCCAGCAACTGCGCGCCGTTCATGTGGCAGGCCGCGCCGGTGCCGGTCAGCGTGGCGTGGATCTCGTTCCGCACCAGCCGCCCGCCGGCGTTCAGCGTGAAATTGTCGTAGGTGCCGCCGGCCGCCACCGTGGCGTAGATGCTGCCCAGCTGGAACGCCAAGGCGCCTTCCTGCTGCAACCGCGCATGGGTGAACGTCGCGCCCTCGCCGACCTCCACCTGCCAGACCGGGTTGTGCAGGTAGCGCGTGCCGTCCGGCCCCTGGTTCACCTCCAGCACCGTCAGCCTGGCTCCCTCATGCAGCCGCACGATGTGCCGCAGGTGAAACGCCGTCGGGCGCACACTCTCGCTGGCAATGCTGAGGATTTCCAGCACGCCGGCATCCGTGCCCGCAGGGATGTTCAGCAGCATGCCGTCCTCGAACAGCATGGTGTTCAGCGCCGCCATCGGCTCGTCCGGCAGCGCGACGCGCCCCTCGATCCGCCCGATCTGCGAGGCCACCGTCGCCATGGTCGGCCAACTGGAAAGGTCGGACCGCAGCCGGCCATCCACGAACACCACACGGTTCGCCGTATGCGCCGCCGGCAGGACCAGGTCGTCCTCCACCGCGGTCAGCGCCTCGTCGAAGCTCGCCTGCGTCACCGGCCTGAGGTCGGTATAGTGCCACGCCTCCACGCGCCGCGTCGGGAAGCCCTGCGCCCGGAAGCTCTCGGCAGCGCGCGCCCGCAGCGCCGCCAGCCAGGGCAGCCGAGCCCCGGGCAGGCGGTCCTTCAGCCCTTCATAGCGATGCAGGAAGCCTTCGGCCCCGGTATGCACGACCTGGCTCATGCTGCCTGCGGTGCCCCGTAGCCGCTGGCTTCCAGCTCCAGCGCCAGCTCCTTGCCGCCGCTGCGCTGGATGCGCCCGGCCATCAGCACGTGTACCCGGTCCGGCACGATGTAGTTCAGCAGCCGCTGGTAATGCGTGATGACCAGCGCGGAGAACTCGGGTCCGCGCAACGCATTCACGCCATCCGCCGCCACCTTCAGCGCATCGATGTCCAGCCCGCTGTCGGTCTCGTCGAGGATCGCCAGCTTCGGCGCCAGCAGCGCCATCTGCAGCACCTCGTTGCGCTTCTTCTCGCCGCCGCTGAAGCCGACATTCACGCCGCGCTTCAGCATGTCCTCGGGCATGCTCAGCTCCTTCATCCGCGCCCGCGCCAGCTTGAGGAACTGCATCGCATCCAGCTCGCTCTCGCCGCGCCCGCGGCGCACCGCGTTCAGCGCCGTGCGCAGGAAGTTGGCATTGCCCACGCCGGGCAGTTCCACCGGATACTGGAACGCCAGGAACACGCCCATCGCTGCGCGCTCCTCCGGCTGCTTGCCCAGCAGGTCGACGCCGTTGAATGTCGCGGTCCCGCCCGTCACCTCGTAGCCGTCGCGCCCGGCCAGCACATAGCTGAGCGTGGACTTGCCCGACCCGTTCGGGCCCATGATGGCGTGCACTTCGCCGGTCGGCACCTCAAGGTCGATCCCCTTGAGGATTTCCTTGCCATCGACCGTGGCGGTCAGCCCCTGAATACGCAGCATCTCAGCCGACGCTCCCCTCAAGCGAAATCTGCAGCAGCTTCTGTGCTTCCACGGCGAATTCCATGGGTAGTTCCTTCAAGACCTCACGGCAGAAGCCGTTGACGATCAGCCCCACCGCGTCCTCCTGCGTCAACCCGCGCTGGCGGCAGTAGAACAGCTGGTCCTCGGCAATGCGGCTCGTCGTCGCCTCATGCTCCAGCTTCGCGGTCAGGCAGCGATTCTCGATGTAGGGCACGGTATGCGCGCCGCAGAGGTCGCCGATCAGCAGGCTGTCGCACTGGGTGAAGTTGCGCGCATTGGTCGCCGTCGGCGCCACCCGCACCAGGCCGCGATACGTGTTCTGCCCATGCCCGGCGCTGATGCCCTTGCTGACGATCGTGCTCTTCGTCCGCGCACCGACATGGATCATCTTCGTGCCGGTATCGGCCTGCTGGTAGTTGTTGGTGATGGCCACGCTGTAGAACTCGCCGACGCTGTCCTCGCCCAGCAGCACGCAGCTCGGGTACTTCCAGGTTATCGCGCTGCCCGTCTCCACCTGCGTCCAGCTGACCTTGCTGCGCTTGCCGCGGCACTGCGCCCGCTTGGTGACGAAGTTGTAGATGCCGCCCTTGCCCTGGGCGTCGCCGGGGTACCAGTTCTGCACCGTGCTGTACTTGATGCTGGCATCATCCAGCGCGACCAGTTCCACCACCGCGGCGTGCAGCTGGTTCTCGTCGCGCATCGGCGCGGTGCAGCCCTCCAGGTAGCTCACCACCGCGCCCTCGTCGGCGATGATCAGCGTCCGCTCGAACTGCCCGGTGCTCTTCGCATTGATGCGGAAATAGGTGCTCAGCTCCATCGGGCAGCGCACGCCCTTCGGGATGTAGACGAAGCTGCCATCGGTGAAGACCGCGCTGTTCAGCGCCGCGTAGAAATTGTCGCCCTGCGGCACCACGCTGCCAAGGTATTGCTTCACCAGCTCCGGGTGCTCGTGCACCGCCTCGCTGATCGAGCAGAAGATGATGCCGTCCTTCGCCAGCCGCTCCTTGTAGCTGGTCGCCACGGAAACGCTGTCGAACACCGCATCCACCGCAATCGGCATGCGCGCGTCGGCGGCACTGTCGCCGGCACCCTCGACGCCTGCCAGGAAGGCCTGTTCCTTCAGCGGAATGCCCAGCTTGGCGTAGGTCTTCAGCAGCTCCGGGTCCACCTCGTCCAGGCTCTTCGGCCCTTCCTTCGGCGCCGCGTAGTAGAAGGCGTCCTGGTAATCGATCTTCGGGTAATGCACCGAAGGCCAGGTCGGCTCCTCCATCTTCAGCCACATGGCATAGGCCTTCAGCCGCCATTCCAGCAGCCAGGCGGGCTCCTGCTTCTTCGCGCTGATGAAGCGGACGATATCCTCGTTCAGCCCCTTCGGCGCGTAGTCCATCTCGATATCGGTCGAGAAGCCCCACTTGTAGGTGCCCTCGGTCGCGGCCTGGACGGTTTCGATGGTCTCGGTAACGGCGGCCATGCTGGCTACTCCGCCATGAGGTTCATGATTGAAGCCGCTGCGCGCATCGGCGCGCAGCCGGCGGACGCGCTGAGGTCGGCAACGGTGATGCCGGACAGCGCGTGGCGGATGGCATCGTTCACCGGGTCCCAGCGGCCGCGCACCGGGCAATGCCCCTCGGTCTCGCAGGCGCTCAGGCTGCCGTCGACGCAGGCGGTCAGCGCGATCGGGCCATCGAAGGCCACGATCACCTCGGCCAGCGGCATCGCCGCCAGTGGCCGCGCCAACCGGTAGCCGCCGCGGGCGCCCCGCACACCCTCCACCAGGCCGGCCTGGCCGAGGATCTTGAGCACCTTGGCCACCGTGGGTTCCGCCATGCCAGTGTGCAGCGCCAACTCCGGCGCCGTCTGCACCTGGCCACCCACGACGGCGCCGTCCTGCTCAAGCCGAGACAGCACGACCACGGCATAATCGGTGAGCTTCGACAGTCGCAGCACGCCATCACCCCTTCGCTGCGCCGCAAATAGTACCTTTTCTGTCCTGTTTAAAGGGGGCAAGTGCGGAAGGGGCTGGCGCGGCCGCGTCCCGGCGCTAGCCTTGGCCGCGAAACCACCGAGGGGACCCCCATGCCGACCGTATCCGCCGCCGATGGCGTGCAGCTGTACTACGAGGACACCGGCGCCGGCATCCCGCTGGTCTTCGTGCATGAATATGCCGGCGACCTGCGCAGCTGGGAGATGCAGGTGCGCTACTTCAGCCGCCGCTACCGCTGCATCACCTTCAACGCCCGCGGCTACCCACCTTCCCAGGTGCCGACCGACCAGGCCAGCTATTCGCAGGACCACGCGGCGGACGACATCGCCAGCGTCATCAAGGGCCTCGGCCTCGGCCCCACCCACGTCATCGGCTGTTCCATGGGCGCCTTCGCGGCGCTGCACGTCGGCCTGCGCTACCCGGAACTCTGCCGCTCCATCGTCGCCAGCGGCGTCGGCTTCGGCGCCGAGAAAAGCCAGCAGGCGCTGTTCCACGCCGAGCTGGACGCCACCATCGCCCGCATCCGCGCCGAGGGCATGGGCGTGATGTCCAAGGTCTACAGCCGCGGCCCGTCGCGCCTGATCTTCGAGGAGACCGACCCGCGCGGCTACGCCGAGCTCGTCGAATGGCTCGGCGAGCACGACACGCTGGGCATGGCGCTGACCATGGGCGGCGTGCAGCGCAAGCGGCCCTCGCTCTATGATCTCGAAGCCGGCTTCCGCGCCTTCACCACGCCGACGCTGGTCTTCTGCGGCGACGAGGACGACGCCACGCTGGAGCCCAGCATCTTCCTCAAGCGCACCATCCCCACCGCCGGCCTGGCGGTCCTGCCCAAGTGCGGCCACACCCAGAACCTGGAGGAGCCGGCGCTGTTCAACAGCTTCGTGCTGGATTTCATCACCCGCGTCGATGCCGGCCGCTGGCCACGCCGCATCCCCGCCAGCCAAGCCAATGCGCTGATCGGCGAGGCCAGGATTTGACCGCGCCGTTAATCCAATCTTTGCAACCGTAATGGATCATGCCGGGGGCTACCGGGATGATCCAAAATGGACAGTGCAACCCTGCCGCAGGGCGGGACCAATGCCGGGCTGGCAGCCACCAGCCTGGTCAAGGAACGCGCCACCACGGGCACGACCTTCGACGTCCTGCTGCGCGCCACCGTGGCCACGCGGTTCCGCGTGCGTGACCGCTGGCTGATCGCCGGCAGCTTCCCCACCGAGAAGGCGGCGCGCCAGGAGTATATCTCCCTAGGCCGCGAATTCCCCATCGAGACCGTCAGCCTGATGCTGGTCCGCTGCGATACCGAGGACAGCGGCGACAACTTCCGCGAACGCGTGCTGGACAAGCGGGAGGCGCCGGCCAGCGGCCCGCACCGCCGCGGGCTGCGCCCCGCCGCCAGCCCGCGCGCCGCGGCCCGGGAACGCGGACAGCCCTTGCGACGCCCCGCCGCCCAGCGCCCCGCCCTGCCGAGCAACGCCACCCTGCATTGGCAACTCATCGGCGGCCTGGTTGCCGCGACCCTGCTGTTGACCCTGCTGCTGCGCTGACCGGCCGCCAGCTTCGGCGGCACCTTGCGCCACCTCAAGGCGAAGCGGCGGCCAGCGCGGCAGGCTGGCCCGAAAGCATCGCCAACGGGAAACGCCCATGCCCAACGCCGCCGCACCGCAGCTGACCCACATGGCGGTCTTCGCCCGCGACCTGCCGGCCATGCAGCACTTCTATGCCGATGTCCTCGGCCTGGTGGTCTCCGACCAGGGCCGCAGCGGCAACCTCGGCGTCGAGCTGATCTTCATGACCGCCGACCCCGACAAGCATCACCAGTTCGTGCTGGTCTCCGGCCGCGCCGCGGACGCTGTCGGCAACGTGCAGCAGGTTTCCTTCCTCG
>CAIMOR010000280.1 GCA_903843125.1 uncultured Rhodospirillales bacterium | reverse complement strand
CGGTGTCCGGTCCCCGTTGCCGGGGCGCGCGAGATAACCTTGCCCTGGCGGCTCGGCAACCCCCTTTGACCGGCTTTCTTCCGCGGGCCGGGGCGATTAGGTTGCGCGCGGATTTCTAAGGGGCCGAATGATGTCGAAGGTCTACCCGGACGCCAGGGCTGCCCTGGCAGACCTGCTGCGCGATGGCATGATGATCCATGCCGGGGGCTTCGGCCTCAGCGGCATCCCATCCCTGCTGATCGAGGCGATCCGCGACAGCGGGGTGAAGAACCTCACCTTCGTCTCGAACAATGCCGGCGTGGACGATGCCGGCCTGGGCATTCTGCTGAAGACCCGGCAGGTGAAGAAGATGATCTCCTCCTATGTTGGGGAGAATGCCGAGTTTGCCCGGCAGTTCCTGGCTGGCGAGCTGGAGATCGAGTTCAACCCCCAGGGAACACTGGCCGAGCGCATCCGCGCCGGCGGCGCCGGCATCCCGGCCTTCTACACCAAGACCGGCGTTGGCACCGCGGTGGCCGAGGGCAAGCCGACCGCCGAGTTCGACGGCGAGACCTACATCATGGAACGCGGCATCGTTGCCGACCTGGCGATCGTGCATGCCTGGATGGGCGATACCGAGGGCAACCTCGTCTATCGAAAGACCGCGCGCAACTTCAACCCGATGATGGCGACGGCGGCGAAGATCACGGTGGCGCAGGTGGAACACCTGGCGCCCGCCGGCGAGATCGATGGCGACCACATCATCACGCCGGGCATCTACGTGCAGCGCATCATCCAGTGCCCGGTGGGCTTCGAGAAGCGCATCGAGCAGCGGACCGTCCGCAAGCTTGAGCAGGCGTAAGGGAGACAGACCATGGCCTGGAACCGCGACCAGATGGCGCATCGCGCCGCGCTTGAGCTGCAGGACGGCTTCTACGTGAACCTCGGCATCGGCATTCCGACGCTGGTGGCCAACCACGTGCCGCCCGGCATCAACGTGCAGCTGCAGTCCGAGAACGGCATGCTCGGCCTGGGCCCGTTCCCCTATGAGGGCAGCGAGGACCCGGACCTGATCAATGCCGGCAAGCAGACCATCACCGCGCTGCCGACCAGCAGCTATTTCTCCAGCGCCGACAGCTTCGCGATGATCCGCGGCGGCCATATCGACCTGTCGATCCTGGGCGCCCTGCAGGTGGCGGCCAATGGCGACCTGGCCAACTGGATGATCCCGGGCAAGATGGTCAAGGGCATGGGCGGCGCCATGGACCTGGTGGCCGGCGTCAAGCGCGTGATCGTGCTGATGGAGCACACCGCCGGCGGCAAGCCCAAGCTGCTGAAGGAATGCGCCCTGCCACTGACCGGCAAGCGCGTGGTGGACATGGTGGTGACGGAGCTGGCGGTCTTCGAACTGGCCCGCCGCGGGGAGACCAATGTGCGCCTGGTGGAGCTGGCCGAGGGTGTGACGCTGGACGAGGTGAAGGCCAAGACCGAGGCCGAGTTCGCCGTGGCCCTGAAGAACTGACCGCGGCCTGACCTCATCAGGCCGACCACGGCATCAGCTGGACCCGGCGGAAGGCGGCCGGTCCCCTGCCAGGCGCGATGCCCGGCAGGGGGGTGCCTCAGCGCGCGGCGCGCTTCATCAACCGCAGCTCATAGGTGCAGCTGTTGCGCTGCACCTCGCCCCTCAGCCGATTGCCGTTGAACATCGCCTGACCGGCAATCTCCGTGCCGGTAAGGTTGGCGCCGGCGTCGGAGCCGATGGTGCCCTCGGCAGAGCCGAAGCGGCCGAGGTTCATCGCCACCTGGCCGTTCGCCACCGTGGCACTGGCCGGGATCGTTGAGGGGCGGCAGGTGCGCGCGGCCGCGCGGGCCAGGCGCAGGCTGCCGGTGTAGCGCCCATCAAGGCCGGTCGGCGCCAGGTTCAGCTGGGTCGCGGGCGGCGGCGGCGGGGCGGGCGGCGCCACCACAGGCTGCGGCCGCGGCGGCGGCTCATGGCCGAACCAGCCTTCCACCGTGGAACAGCCGGACAGCAGCATCAGGGCGGGCAGGGCCAGGAGCAGGGGGTGACGCGGCATGGGGCGAGGGTCCTTCGTTTCGCGGCCCTGCAACGCGCTGTTGCGCTGGTGGTTGCCGTACCAACGACGAAGCGCCGCCGCCGACCGGCGCCCTCGGTTTGCGGGCGCGCCGCGTCCTGTCCGGCGCGGCGCGCCTTGGCGATGCCGGGCGGGGCCGCCGTTCAGCGCTTGACCGCTGAACGGAGCCTGCAGGGCGGGTGCCTCAGCGGCGCTTGCGCAGCGTCAGCGTGTAGCGGCACTCGCCGCGGAGCGCCTCGCCGGTCAGGGCGGTGGCGCTGGCCTTCAGGGTCATGCCGGTCAGGCTGGCATTGCCCTGCGCGTCCAACGTGCCGACCAGCGGCGCGGTGCGGCCCAGCGTCAGGCTCACCTGGCCGGCCTGCACGGTGGCATGCGCCGGCAGGGCGCGCGGCCGGCAGGTGTTCGCGGCGCCGCGGGCGCGCGTCATCTGGCCCATGTAGCGGCCGTCAAAGCTGGTCGGCGGCGGCGGCGGCGGCGCGGCGACGACCGGGGCCGGCGCCGGCTGCACCACGACGGGTTCCTCGGGGGTGGCGCAACCGGCCAGCAGGGCCAGGGCGGGGAGGGTCAGCGCAAGGGCGCGAAGCGACATGGTTCAATCCTTCTGGGTCGGTGCCCGCATGAGCATCCGCCGATAGGACTGGCACGCGGTGCGCCTAACGCCAAGGCAGAGATGGCGTTAACTTTCTGCGCGGCTGGGTTGACCTGGGCGCGGTGTTACCGCCCGAGGCTCCATTCGCGTTCCCAGCTGCGGCGCAACTGGTAATAGCCGGTGGACTGGGGTTGGCGGTCGCCCACCATGTCGCGCCGCTCCTCAACCCAGTTCTGGATGCCGCCCAGCCAGCCGGTGATGCCCTCGCGCCGGTCGTCGCCGACGCTGGGCGGTTGCGGATAGGCCCCCAGCCGGTCGAAGGCGGCAAAGGCCCCGCCGATGGCGTCGCCGCGCACGCCGGTCTCGGTCGGCCAGTTCTGGGCCAGGGCCGGGGAGGCGCCCAGCAGCAGTACGACGAAAAGCAGGGAGCGCGACATCGGGGCGAATCCGGCGGGTTCTGGCCGGACCATGCTCAGCCCGGCCGCCTGAAGCAAGTGTTTACCGCAGCGACAACCAGGCCAGCATGACCGCACCCAGCACGATCCGGTACCAGCCGAACGGCGCAAAGCCGATGCGCCCGACCACCCCGATCAACCAGCGCACCACCAGGAAGGCCACCGCGAAGGCCGCGGCGAAGCCCACCACGATCAGCCCGGCCCCGTCCGCCGAAAGCTCCGCCCGGGCCTTGAACAGGCTGTAGGCGGTAGCCGCCAGCATGGTCGGGATGGCCAGGATGAAGCTGAACTCGGCAGCGACCTTGCGGTCCACCCCCACCAGCAGCGCGGTGATGATGGTGGCGCCCGAGCGCGAGGTGCCGGGTATCATCGCCAGCGCCTGGCCAAAGCCGACCAGCAGCGCCGCCAGGGGCCCCATCTCCGGCACCGAGTGGATGGTGGGCGGCGGCCGCTCGCGTTCGATCAGAATGATGGCGATACCGCCCAGGATCAGCGCCACGCTGACCACCCAGGGGCTGAACAGCACCTCGGTGATCACCTTGTGCAGCGTGGCGCCCAGCACCAGGGCCGGCAGGAAGGCCAGCAGCAGGTTGAGCACGTAGAACCGCTGCAGCCCCGGGCGCCAGCAATGCAGCGCCAGGTCCAGCAGCTTGCGCCAATAGATGATCACCACCGCCAGGATGGCGCCCAGCTGGATGACGATCTCGAATACCTTGCCCGGCGGCCCCTGGAAGCCGATCAGGTCGCCCAGCAGGATCAGGTGGCCGGTGGAGGAGATCGGCAGGAACTCGGTCAGTCCCTCGATCACCCCCAGCAGCAACGCCGAGAGGTACTCCACGCCTCAGCGGCCCTGGGCCGCGGCGGCGAAGGCGAAGTTGTCGAAGCTGCTCTCGGCGATGCGGAACCACTGGTATTCCTCATCCCGGTAGGCCCTGTAGCTGGCGAAGATCCGCTTGAAGCGCTCGTTCTGGCTGCCGATCTGGTCGAACATCGCATGTGCCTCACGCCAGGCCGCCTGCAGGATGTCGCGCGGCCAGGGGCGCAGCTGGGCGCCGGCAGCCACCAGGCGGCGCAGCGCCTGCGGGTTCAGGTGGTCGTACTTGCTCAGCATGTCGGCATTCGCCTCGCCGCAGGCCACGTCCAGCGCCGCCTTGAACTGGTCCGGCAGCTTCGCATAGGCCTCCTTGTTGGCCATGAAGTGCAGGTGGGCGCCGGCCTCCCAGAAGCCGGGGAAGTAGTAGAACTTGGCCACACGGACGAAGCCGAGCTTCTCGTCGTCATGCGGGCCGACGAACTCCACCGCGTCCAGCGAGCCGCGCTCCAGGCTCGGGTAGATATCCGCCGGCGGGGTGGCCTGGGCCACGGCGCCGAGCCGGTTGAACAGCGCGCCGTTCAGGCCGGCGGTGCGGAATTTCAGGCCCTTGAGGTCCTCCAGCGACTTGACCTCGCTGCGGAACCAGCCGCCCATCTGCGCCCCGGTGTTGCCGGCCGGAAAGGCCAGGGTGTTGAAGCCGTCCATCACCTCGGTGCACATCGCGTTGCCGCCGCCGTGCTGCAGCCAGGCCAGGTTCTGCCTGGCGTTCAGGCCGAACGGCATGGCGGTGAACATGTTCAGCGACGGGTCCTTGCCGCCGAAATAATACAGCGGGCCATGGCCGCCCTCCAGCGAGCCGTTCTGCACCGCGTCCAGCACCTGCGGGCCGGGTACGACCTCGCCCGCCGGGAAGAACCGGATATGGAAGCGGTCCCCGGTCAGCTGCGAGACGCGCTTGGCGATCGCGTCGCCGGTGCCGAACAGCACGTCCAGGTTCCGCGGAAAGCAGGACGAGACCCGCCAGTTCACTTCTGGCGCGGTTTGTGCCAGGGCGGGCGCGGCAAGCGCCAGGGCAGGCGATGCAGCGGCGGCGCCCAGCAGGGCACGGCGATGCGCGATGGTCATAAGCGTCATTCCTCCGGATCAAGCCGGGTCGATGTAGTCCAGCGCAGGGGCGCGGGAAAGTCTTTGGGAGTTGGTTGTGAAGCCTGAGCAGCAGTTATGGGCAGCGGTGCCCTTGGTCGCCATGGCCGGATGCGTTGATGCCATCGGCTGGTTGCAGCTGGACGAGATGTTCATCGGCATCATCACCGGCAACAGCACCTTGTTGGGAGTGGCCGTGGCGGGCGCTGATTGGCGCCGCGCCGGCGCGCTGGCCGGCCTGGTCGGCATGTTCGCGCTGGGTGCCTTCCTCGGCGCCTGGATCGGGGTGAAGGCGCAGCGCTGGCGAATTCCCGCGGTGCTGACGACCGTGGCGGCATTGTATGCCATTGGCGCCTTCCTGCCGTTCGACGGCCTGGTGCCGCCGGCGCTGTTCGTGCTGGTGCCGGCCATGGGCATGGTGAACACGGCGCTGCCAGCGGCCGGGGGCATCACCTTCCTGACCGGCACGCTGGTGCGGTCCATGCAGTTCCTGGTTGGCGGTCTGGCGGGCGAGTTGCCGCCCGGCACCTGGCTGCCGCATTTCTGCGCCTGGATCGGCGTGGTCTGCGGCGCCTGCCTGGGCGCCACGCTGGAGATGCTTGCCGGCAGCCACGCGCTGCTGCTGCCGGCGCTGGGCCTGGCGACAGGGGCAGTGCTGACCGCGCGCCACATCCAGCGCACGGGCTGAACGCCAAACGGCCTTCGCGCAACCGCGAAGGCCGTCCTGGCTTATCGGATCAGGGCGCGCACCCGCGCGCCCGGCCCGCACCTCAGTAGCGGTACTGGTCGGCCTTGAACGGCCCGGCCTGCGGCACGCTGATGTACTCGGCCTGCTTGTCGGTCAGCTTGGTCAGCTTGGCGCCGACCTTGTCCAGGTGCAGGGCGGCAACCTTTTCGTCCAGGTGCTTCGGCAGCACGAAGACATCGTTGGCGTACTTGCCCGGGTTGGTCCACAGGTCGATCTGCGCCAGCGTCTGGTTGGTGAAGCTGGCGGACATCACGAAGCTCGGGTGCCCGGTGGCGTTGCCCAGGTTCACCAGGCGGCCTTCGGACAGCAGGATGATGCGCTTGCCGTTCGGGAACTCGATCTCATCGACCTGCGGCTTCACGTTGTGCCACTTGTAGTTCTTCAGGCTGGCCACCTGGATTTCGCTGTCGAAGTGGCCGATGTTGCAGACGATGGCGCGGTGCTTCATCGCGTGCATGTGGTCCGAGGTGATGACGTCCACGTTGCCGGTGGCGGTGACGAAGATGTCGGCCTTCGGCGCGGCTTCCTCCATGGTCACCACGTCGTAGCCTTCCATCGCCGCCTGCAGCGCACAGATCGGATCGACCTCGGAGACCATCACGCGGCAGCCGGCGTTGCGGAGAGAGGCGGCCGAGCCCTTGCCCACGTCCCCGAAGCCGGCGACCATGGCGATCTTGCCGGCCATCATCACGTCGGTGCCGCGGCGGATGCCGTCCACCAGGGATTCACGGCAGCCATAGAGGTTGTCGAACTTCGACTTGGTGACGCTGTCGTTCACGTTGATGGCGGGGAACAGCAGCTTGCCTTCCTTCGCCATGATGTACAGGCGATGCACGCCCGTCGTGGTCTCCTCGGAGACACCCTTGATGCTGGCGGCCAGCTTGGCGAACCAGCCCGGCTTCTCGTTCACCAGCTTCTTGATCAGCGCGAAGAAGACGGTCTCTTCCTCGTTGGTGGCGTTTTCCAGGAAGGCCAGGTCGCCCTGCTCGGCGCGGAGCCCATAGTGCACCAGCAGCGTCATGTCGCCGCCGTCGTCCAGCAGCATGTTCGGCTCGCCGCCGTCCGCCCATTCCAGCGTCTTCTGCACGTAGTCCCAGTACTGCGGCAGCGTCTCGCCCTTGATGGCGAAGACCGGCGTGCCGGCGGCGGCGATGGCGGCCGCGGCGTGGTCCTGGGTGGAGAAGATGTTGCAGGAGGACCAGCGGACATCGGCGCCGAGAGCCTTCAGGGTCTCGATCAGCACCGCGGTCTGGATGGTCATGTGCAGGCAGCCGGCGATGCGGGCGCCCTTCAGCGGCTGGGCCTGCCCGTATTCGCGGCGCAGCGCCATCAGGCCCGGCATCTCGTCCTGGGCCATCTCGATCTCCTTGCGGCCCCAATCGGCCAGGGAGAGATCCTTCACCACGTAGTCGGTCATCACTGCCATCCTTGCCAAACTCGGCCGGCCGGGTAGCACGGCGCTGGGCGGCTGGCCAGAGGCACCAACGAGACATAAGGATATATTTATGTTCTGCCGACGCCCTTGCCGCCTCGGGCGCGACGACACGCTGCCGCCGACGGCCTGGGCGGTGATGGGCAGTGTGGCCCGGTGAAACCGCGCCGCCGCGCGGCCCGAGACATCAGCGCGCTGGCGCCGCTGCCAGGGGGCTGGCGCGGCGCCCCGAGCCTGAGACGGCCAAGGCCGCCCCAGCCGGCGCCGCCGCAATCTCAGCCGTCGAAGCCGGTGCCGCGCTGGCCGCTGATCATGGTCAGGAACTCCTTGCGCGTGCTCGGGTCGTCGCGGAAGGCGCCGAGCATGCGGCTGGTCACCATGGTCACGCCGGGCTTGTGGATGCCCCGCGTGGTCATGCACTGGTGCGCGGCCTCGATGACGACAGCCACGCCCTTCGGCTTCAGCACGTCCTGGATGCAGTTGGCCACCTGGGCGGTCAGCTTCTCCTGGATCTGCAGGCGCTTGGCATAGACCTCCACCACCCGGGCCAGCTTGGAGATGCCCACCACGCGGCCGGCCGGCAGGTAGGCAACATGCGCCTTGCCGATGATCGGCACCATGTGGTGCTCGCAATGGCTTTCCAGCCGGATGTCGCGCAGCACGACCATCTCGTCGTAGCCGTCGGTCTCCTCGAAGCTGCGGGCCAGCAGGTCCACCGGGTCGGTCTGGTAGCCGGCGAAGAACTCCTCATAGGCCCGTACCACGCGGGCGGGCGTGTCCAGCAGGCCTTCGCGGCCGACATCGTCGCCCGCCCAGCGCAGCAGGGTGCGCACCGCGGCCTCGGCTTCCTCGCGGCTGGGGCGCGGCTGCTGGCTGGCCTCGGCCGGCGTCAACGAACTGGGGGGTGTGACAATGTTCACGGCCGGACAGGTCCCTTTGGCGACGGCAACATCCGCCGTGCTCTCCACCTTGCCGAGATGGGGCGGTTCGGCAACCCCGCAATGGTCCGGATCGTCATGGCTGTGCTGCCCAAATGTAAGGCCTGGCGGGTGATCCATCGGCTCAATGGACCCCGCCGGGCTGATGCGGGCTGTCCAGGCTGAAGGTCGGGATAGCAACGTCGAACGGTTCGCCGCTGTCAGTGGCCACCATGTGGTACTGGCCGCGCATGAAGCCCGACGGCGTCGAAAGCGGCGTGCCGGAGGTATATTCGAAGCTCTCGCCCGGCTCCAGCACCGGCTGTTCGCCCACCACCCCGTCGCCATGCACCCGTTGGGTCAGGCCGCGGCCGTCGGTGATGTACCAGGTACGCTTCATCAGCTGCACGCTGCGCTGGCCCAGGTTCTCGATGCTGATGCGATAGGCCCAGACGAAGTGGCTGCGCTCCGGCTCCGACTGGTCCGACAGGTAGAGCGCCTGGACGTTGACGCGGACATCGCCCGTGGTGGCGGAGAACTGGGAGCCGCGCGGTTTGCTCATGGCCTGGACCTTCTTCCTTGACGGCCGGGGCCGAACCCGGCGTGCGAACAGGCAGGCTGGGCGGCCCTTCCTCCACGCCCAGCTTGGCACGCGGCCGGGGCAGCCGGCTACCCGGCGCGGCGCAGCGGCGCGCAACCTGTCTCGGCACAGCGCCTGGCGGTTCCCGCGGTGGCGCCGCCGGAGCCCCGCTTGCTCGGCGCCCAACTGGGCCTTTCCGCTGGCGTGACGGTTTTTACAGGTGGTTTACGCCCCCGCGAAGTGACGGATTGACGCACCGCAAGGCGTCATGGGCAATTCCCCGGCAGTCACGCGCCAGACCAGGCCACCCGAGGGAGACCAAGAACCATGACGGACGACACGCTGATCGCCGTTAAGCCCGACATCGCCGCCCACGCCCATGTCGATGCTGGGCGCCGCGCCGCGATGGTCGAGGCCGCCGCCCGCGACCCCGAGGGCTTCTGGCGCGAGGAATGCAAGCGCATCGCCTGGATGACGCCGCCGACCAGGATCAAGAACACCAGCTTCACCGGCAATGTCAGCATCAAGTGGTTCGAGGACGGCGTGCTCAACGCCTCGGTCTCCTGCCTCGACCGTCATGTCGAAGCCGGGCGCGGCGATACGGTGGCGATCATCTGGGAAGGCGACGACCCCAACAGCGACGCCCGGTACACCTATCGGCAACTGCTGGAGGAGACCTGCCGCCTGGCCAACGCCATGAAGGCCCTGGGGGTGAAGAAGGGCGACCGGGTCTGCATCTACCTGCCGATGATCGTCGAAGCCGCGGTGGCGATGCTGGCCTGCGCCCGCATCGGCGCGGTGCATTCCATCGTTTTCGGGGGGTTCTCTCCCGACAGCCTGGCCAGCCGCATCCAGGACAGCGACTGCGTCATGCTGATCACCGCCGACGAGGGCCGTCGCGGCGGCCGCAAGGTGCCCCTCAAGGTCAATGCCGACGAGGCGCTGAAGACCTGCCCCAGCATCAAGCATGTGATCGTCGCGAAGAACACCGGCGGCAACGTCGCCATGCAGGACGGCCGCGACCATGCCTGGGCCGATGTGGTGACGCCTGCCAGCGCCAGCTGCCCGCCAGAGCCGATGAACGCCGAGGACCCGCTGTTTATCCTGTACACCAGCGGCAGCACCGGCAAGCCGAAGGGCGTGCTGCACACCACCGGCGGCTACATGGTCTGGGCCAGCTACACCCATGAATACGTCTTCGACTACAAGCCCGGCGAGGTCTACTGGTGCACCGCCGATGTCGGCTGGGTGACAGGGCACAGCTACATCGTCTACGGCCCGCTGGCCAACGGCGCCACCAGCCTGATGTTCGAGGGCGTACCGAACTACCCGGACAACAGCCGGTTCTGGCAGGTGGTGGACAAGCACAAGGTCAACATCTTCTACACCGCGCCCACCGCCATCCGCAGCCTGATGCGCGACGGCGAGGCGCCGGTGAAGAAGTGGTCGCGCAAGTCGCTGCGCATCCTGGGCAGTGTCGGCGAGCCGATCAATCCCGAGGCCTGGCTGTGGTACTACCGCGTGGTCGGCGACGAGCGGTGCCCGATCGTTGATACCTGGTGGCAGACCGAGACCGGCGGCATCCTGATCTCCCCGTTGCCCGGCGCGGTGGCGCAGAAACCGGGCTCTGCCACGCTGCCGCTGCCGGGCGTGTTCCCGGCCCTGGTGGACGGCGAGGGCAAGGTTCTCGAAGGCGCCGTCGAGGGCAACCTGGTGCTGACCGACAGCTGGCCGGGCATGATGCGCACGGTCTATGGCGACCATGAGCGCTTCATCCAGACCTACTTCTCCACCTTCCCCGGCACCTATTTCACCGGCGACGGCGCCCGCCGCGACGCGGATGGCTACTATTGGATCACCGGGCGCGTCGACGACGTGATCAACGTGAGCGGCCACCGCATGGGCACCGCCGAGGTCGAAAGCGCCCTGGTTGCCCACCCCAAGGTGGCGGAGGCCGCCGTGGTCGGCATGCCGCACGAGCTGAAGGGCCAGGGCATCTATTGCTACGTTACCCTGAAGACCGGCGAGGAGCCGACCGAGGCGCTGAAGAAGGAGCTGGTGGCCTGGGTCCGCAAGGAAATCGGCCCCATCGCCAGCCCGGACGCGATCCAGTGGGCGCCCGGCCTGCCGAAGACCCGCAGCGGCAAGATCATGCGCCGCATCCTGCGCAAGATCGCCGCCAACGAGGTGGACGGGCTGGGCGATACCAGCACCCTGGCCGACCCCAGCGTGGTGGAGGAGCTGGTCAGCAACCGCGTTGGCTGAGCCGCCGCGGTCTGCCGCCCAGGTTGCCGTCATCGGTGCCGGCCCGGCCGGGCTGATGGCGGCGGAGGTGCTGGCTGAGGCCGGTGCCGCCGTGACCGTCTTCGACCACCTGGCCAGCCCGGCGCGCAAGCTGCTGATGGCGGGGCGGGGTGGGTTGAACCTGACCCATTCCGAACCGCTGGAGGCGCTGCTCGCCCGCTACGGCAGCGCGCGGGCGGCGCTGGAGCCGGCGATCCGCGCCTTTCCGCCGGACGCGCTGCGGGCCTGGGCGGACGGGCTGGGCGCCGAGACCTTCATCGGCTCCTCCGGCCGGGTGTTTCCACGCGCGTTGAAGGCCAGTCCGCTGCTGCGGGCCTGGCTGGCGCGGTTGGCTGCCCTGGGCGTGCACCTGCGTTCGCGCCACCGTTGGCAGGGCTTTGGCGCCGATAGCGCGCTGCTGCTCAACGGCGCGGCGCTGCGACCAGCGGCCATCGTGCTGGCGCTGGGCGGTGCCTCCTGGCCGCGGCTGGGCAGTGACGGCGCTTGGCCCGCGCTGCTGCCGGGCTGCGCCGTGGCGCCGCTGCGGCCGGCCAACATGGGCTTCATCGTCAATTGGTCGGCGCCGATGGCACGGCAGGCCGGCCAGCCGCTGAAACGCATCGCCGCCCGCTTCGGCGCGGCCAGCCTGCGGGGTGAGGCGATGCTGACCGCGACGGGTATCGAAGGCGGGGTGATCTACGCGCTGTCGGCCGCCTTGCGTGAGGCCATCGCTGCGGGCGGCCCGCAGACGCTGTGGCTGGACCTGCGGCCGGACCTGGACGCGGCTGCCCTGGCCCAGCGGCTCGGTGCCTCGGCCGCGTCCGTCAGCACCCGGCTGCGCAAGGCCGGGCTGGGGCCGGCTGCCGTGGCGCTGGTGCAGGAAGCGCTGCACGCCGGCGCCGCGCGGGGCGACCTGGCCGCGCTGGTGAAGGCGGTGCCGGTCACGCTGCAGGCGCCGCAGCCGCTGGCACGGGCCATCTCCTCGGCCGGCGGCCTGGCCTGGAGCGAGCTCACCCCGGCGTTCATGCTGCGCCGCCACCCCGGCGTCTTCGCCTGCGGCGAGATGCTGGACTGGGAAGCGCCGACCGGTGGCTACCTGTTGCAGGCCTGCTTTGCCACCGGGGCAGCCGCGGCGCGGGGTGCGCTGGCCTGGCTGGCGGCGCGGCCGGGAACGGACGCTGCGGCATTGCCACCCGAATAGGCAGTCCGGGCCGCCGCGGCACGGCACTGCCACCGCCGACGCCTGCGTCTCCGCTGGCCAGAAGGACCGGGCGGGCGCCGCTCAGCGTTGCTGTAACGGCCAGCCTTCTCGCCTGACCGGACGGCAGTGCCACCGGAGCCAGCGCATGCCTAGCCTCAACCGCCTCATCGCCGGTGCCCTGGCAGGCGCGATGTCGGTCCCCTGCTTCCACCAGCCGGTCGCCGCCATCCTCGGCGCGCTGGATTGCTTCCCCGCCCCGGCCTTCCACCTGCCGGGGCTGTGGCGCGGCATGGCCTTCTCCATGCTGTGGGGGCTGCTGTTCCTCTGGTTGCGGCCGCGCCTCCACCGCTTGCCCTTGGCGCTGGCCGGCGCGCTGTACGGTGCCATCGTGCCGGTGGCCTATCTGTTCTTCGTCATGGCGCCCTGGCATGGCGCCGCCATCGCCTATGGCATGCCGCCGCACCTGATGCTTGCCGTGGTGCTGGCGCATGCCGTCTTCGGCTTCGGCATTGCCGCGTGGTTGGTGCTGCTGCGTGCCGGGCTGCTCGGCCCCTGGCTGGCGCGTGGCGCCGAATAGCGCGAGGATATCGCCGAAAGGGTCGCGAACGGCCCCGGAGGAAGCCCCATGGCCATCAGCTTCAACCCTGTCCATCCGGTCTTCGCCGCCGAATGCCAGGGCATCGACATCAGCCGCCCACTGGCACCGGAAGAGCGCGACGCCATCGAGCGGGCAATGGACCAGTACGGCGTGCTGGTGTTCCGCCAGGGCGCGCCGCTGACCACCGACCAGCAACTGGCCTTCACCACCAGCTTCGGCCCGATCGAGCCGCCCTATACGCAGATCCGCTCGGTCGAGGGCACCCGGCTGGACAATCCGGCGCTGGTCGATATCTCCAACCTGGCGCCGGGCGACCGGATCATGGCGCGGGACGACCGCAAGCGGCTGTTCGGGCTGGGCAACATGCTGTGGCACAGCGACAGCAGCTACAAGGAAACCCCGGCCAAGTGGTCGCTG
>CAIMOR010000279.1 GCA_903843125.1 uncultured Rhodospirillales bacterium | reverse complement strand
CGCGCCGTTGCCGCAGCTGCCGCAGGGGCGCGGCGACCTCGGCGCCCGGATGCAGCGGGCCTTGGGGCGGTATCGGCGGGCGGTGCTGGTGGGCTGCGATATCCCCGGCGTGCAGCCGCCCGACATTGCCGCGGCGTTCCGCACGCTGGGGTGGGCGGATGCGGTGTTCGGGCCGGCCGAGGATGGCGGCTTCTGGCTGGTCGGCCTGGGGCCGCGGCGGCCGGAGCGGCCCTTCGCCGGCGTGCGCTGGTCCTGCGCCGAGACGCTGGCGGATACGCTGGCGAATTGCGCCGGCTACCGGGTGGCGCTGCTGCGCCGATTGCGCGATGTGGATACCGTGGACGACCTGAGGGCGCTGACGCTGCGATGAAACTCTCCTGGCACCGCATGCTGCTGGGGGCCGCCGGCACCCTGGCCGCGCTGGCCCTGACCTGGGCGCTGCTGCACTTCACCCGGCATCCCTGGTTGCTGCCGAGCTTCGGCGGCAGTTGCGTGATCCTGTTCGGCATGCCGCGCGGCGCCATGGCGCAGCCGCGCAGCCTGGTCGGCGGGCATGTGCTGGCGACGCTGGTGGGGCTGGTGTGCCGCGGCGCCTGGCACCTGCTGGGCGGCCCGCAGGATCTGTGGGCCTGCGCCGCGGTGGGCGCCGCGCTGGCGCTGATGATGGCGACGCGGACGATCCATTCGCCGGCCGGGGCCAACCCGCTGGTGGTCTTCGCCGAGGATGCCGGCTGGGACTTTCTGCTGGTGCCGCTGCTGCCGGGGTTGGCGCTGCTGTTCCTGACGGCGCTGGCGGCGAACAACCTGCCGCGGCCCTGGGGCGCGGGGCCCTGGCCGCGGTTTGTCGCCAGGCGCTGGCGTGGCAGCCTGGGGGGCAGCCTGGGGCGTACGGGAGGGGCGGCATGACCCGGGATGGGGCTGCGGCGGCGAGGCTGGCGATCGCGCTGGGCGACCCTTCGGGCATCGGGCCGGAGATTGCGCTGCGCTGCGCCGCCGACCCGGCGTTGCGGGCGCGGGCGGCGATCACCCTGGTGGGCGATGCCGAGGTGCTGCGCACCCATGCACGGGGGATGGGGCTGGCGCTGGAGTTCGGCAATGCCGGGGTGCGGCTGGGCGGCGGCGAGGTTGGCTTCCACGCCGTGCCGTTGCCGGCGGTGCCCGCGCTGGGGCGCGTCTCCGCCGAGGCCGGCAGCGCAACGCTGGCCTTCCTGGATGCCGCGGTGGCGCTGGCGCAATCGGGCGCCGCGGATGCGGTGATCAGCGGGCCGCACAACGAGACCGCGGTGAATGCCAGCGGCGTGAGCTTCGCGGGGTATCCCGGCTACCTGGCGCGGCGGCTGGGCGTGGCGGTGGACCGCACCTTCCTGATGCTGTCCTGCCCCGGGCTGCGGGTGACGCATGTGACGCTGCACCAGTCGCTGGCCAGCGCCATTGCGGATGTGCGGACCGAGACCGTGCTGGCGGCGATTCGCGCCAGCCACCAGGCCGGGCTGCGGCTGGGTCTTGCCGCGCCGCGGGTGGGCGTGTGCGGGCTGAACCCCCACGCCGGGGAAGGCGGGCTGTTCGGCGACGAGGACGACCGGCTGGTGGCGCCGGCCGTGCGGGCGGCGCAGGCCGAGGGGATCGACGCGCAGGGGCCGTTCGGTGCTGATCTCGTGCTGCCCGGCGGGCGCTACGACATCTGCGTGGCGATGATCCACGACCAGGGCCATGTGGCGGTGAAGATGCTGTCGCCGCGCGGCGCCGCGGCGGTCACCATCGGGCTGCCCCTTCTGTTCAGCAGCGTGGCGCATGGCACCTCGCACGATATCGTCGGGCAGGGCCGGGCCGAGGCGGCGGCCATGCGCTGCGCCATCGAGGTGCTGCTGGAAGCCAGGCAAGCGCGGGCCTGAACGTTCGGCGGCGCCGGAACCGACCGGCGATGTAACGGCGGTGTTGCGCCAGGTGGCGGCGAATTCCGCCGGCGGCCAGCCCGGCGCCACCGCTGCCGGCGCAATGTTCCTGCGTGGTGCCAAACCGAACCAGCGGCGCCACGGAAGGACCCCATGAACCGCCTGATCCTCGCCGCCCTTGCCACCCTGATGCTCGGCGGCACCGCCATGGCGCAGCCGGCCGGGGTGCAGGAGCACCCGTCGCGCCCCGCCGCCGCGCTGCACCAGCCGATGGCCGCGCGCCACCTGCGGCACGCCGCGCTGCACCGCCCGCACCATCACCACGCGGCGTTTGCCGCCCGACGCGGCATTCACCACGCGCGGCACGCCTGAAGCCCGGCCGGGCGGCTTGCGGGGCAACCCGCGGGCCGCCTAGCCTTGCGCGGTACCGCCGGAGCCGCGCATGCCGAGCCTGCCTCGCCGTAGCCTGCCCACCCTGGCCGCCGCCCTGCTGGCGCGGCCGGCGCTGGCCCAGGGCAACCCGCGCGTGCTGCGCTACGTGCCCAGCACCGACCTGTTCACGCTGGACTTCATCTGGTCCTCCAGCGCCGTGGCGCTGACCGCCTCGCTGATGGTGTACGACTGCCTGTATGGGCTGGACCCGACGCTGACCGCGCAGCGGCAGATGGTGGCCGGCGAGGAGGTGAGCGCCGATGGGCTGCGCTGGAGCTTCACGCTGCGCGACGGGCTGAAGTTCAGCACCGGGGAGTCGGTGCTGGCGGCGGACTGCGTCGCCTCGATCCTGCGCTGGGCGCAGCGGCGGCCGATCGGCCAGCGGATGACGCCGCTGGTGGAGGAGATGCGGGCGCTGGACGACAAGCGCTTCGAGATTCGGCTGAAGCGGCCGTTTCCGCAGATGCTGCGCGGGCTGACCGAACCCTGGGTGATGCCGGAGCGCATCGCGAAGATCACCGCCTTCACCGAGGTGAAGGAGATCGTCGGCTCCGGCCCCTTCCTGTGGCTGAAGGATGAATGGGTCTCCGGCGCCAGCGCGGCGTTCCGGCGCAACCCCGACTACGTGCCGCGCCGCGAACCGCCGAGCTACCTGGCCGGTGGCAAGGTGGTGCACTTCGACCGCGTCGAGTGGACCACGATGCCGGACGCCGCCGGCGCCGCCGCGGCACTGCAGCGCGGCGAGGTGGACTATGTCGAGCGGCCGCTGTTCGACCTGATGCCGCGGCTGCGTCGGCTGCGCGACGTGCAGTTGCAGAAGACCGATGTCTATGGCTGGGCCGCCTACCTGCACTTCAACAACGCGGTGCCGCCGTTCGACAACGTGGCGCTGCGGCGGGCGGTGATCGCCGCGATCGACCAGCAGGAGTTCATGCAGGCCGCGGTCGGCGACGATGCCTCGCTGTTCCGCACCGACACCGGCATCTTCACGCCGGGGTCTTCGATGGAGACCAGGGCGGGGCAGGAGACGCTGCCGCCGCGCGACCCCGCCACGCTGCGCCGCCTGGTGGCCGAGAGCGGCTACAAGGGCGAACGGGTGGTGCTGATGGTGCCGTCCGACGCGCCGCATTTGAACGCCATGGGGCTGGTGGCGCAGCAGATGCTGACCGGTCTGGGCCTGGCGGTGGATTTCCAGGCGATGGACCTGGGCACCATGTTCAGCCGCTGGCGCAGCCGCGACCGCAGCGAGAGCACCAACTGGAGCTGCTTCCCGCTGACCTGGCAGGGCGTGGGCACCGCTTCCCCAGCGGCGCACGTGCCGCTGCTGGGCCAGGTGCCGGACCCCGGGATGGTGGCGCTGATCGAGGCCTGGTTCCAGGCGCCGGACCTGGCGGCGCAGCAGGCCCGCGCGGCGGATGTGCAGCGGCGCTACTACGCCAACCCGCCGTTCGGCAACATGGGCAGCTATGTCTGGCCGGTGGCGCACCGGGCCAACGTGCAGGGCGCGCTGGAGGCGCCGTTCACGGTGTTCTGGAGCGTGCGGAAGGGTTAGCTCGCGGTCATGTGGTTGTCCGCGATCAGCTTGCGGACGACGTCGCGCTGGGTGGCGATGAAGCTGGCGAACTCCTCCGCATTGCTGCCCACCGGCATCAGCCCCAGCGTGGCCATGCGCGCCTGCACCACGGGGTCGCGCATCGCGGCCTGCGCCGCGGCGGTCAGCCGTGCCATGCTGGCGGGCGGCGTGCCGGCGACGGCGAACAGGCCGTTCCATTCGTTCATCTCGTAGCCGGGCAGGCCCTGTTCGGCGATGGTCGGGATCTCCGGCAGGCTGGGCAGGCGGTTCCGCGTGGTGACGCCGATGCCGCGGATGCGGCCTTCCTTGACCAGCTGGGCCGAGGACGAGACGGTGCCCATCATCATGGCGATGTTGCCGCTCATCAGGTCCGGCAACGCCGCGGTGCCGCCGCGATAGGG
Source organism: uncultured Rhodospirillales bacterium (assembly GCA_903843125.1). Taxonomy (GTDB): domain Bacteria; phylum Pseudomonadota; class Alphaproteobacteria; order Acetobacterales; family Acetobacteraceae; genus CAIMOR01. The sequence goes on along the minus strand of CAIMOR010000279.1, from coordinate 8,704 downwards.
CACGTGGACCAGCTCGATGCCGGCGCGGTTGGCCAGCAGCGCGCTGGCGAAGTGGCTGGCGGTGAGGGCGCCCGGCGTGCCGTAGGCCAGCTGGCCGGGGTGCGCCTTGGACAGGGCGATGAACTCCGGCACCGAATGAGCCGGCGAGGACAGCGGCACCACCATGACGTGCGGCACGATGACGCTGAGCGAGACCGGGGCGAAGGCGGTCAGGTAGTCGAACGGCAGGCCGGTCAGCACCTGCTGGTTGGAGACATGGCTGATGGCGTCGACCAGCAGCGTGTACCCATCGGCCGGGCTGCGCGCGGCCTCGGCGGCGCCGATCATGCCGGCCGAGCCGGGGCGGTTGTCGACCACGATGTTCTGCCCGAGCTCACGGCCCATCACCAAGGCGAGCAGCCGGGCCGTGGTATCGACGCCGCCGCCGGGGCTGTACGGCGCGATGATGCGCAGGGGGCGCGTTGGCCATTCGGCCTGCGCCCGGGCCAGCGCGGGCAGGGCCAGGGCGCCGAGCAGCGTGCGCCGTGCGATGGATGCCAGCATGGGTCCCTCCGGTTTGGTTGGGGCGATGCTAGCAGCGTTCCGCCGGTGGCGCAGCCTGCGACGGGGCGTGTTCAGCTGATGTCCGGGTTCATCGTGGCGCTGCGGCCGTAGAGCCGGCTGCCCGGCTGCTGCGTCTTGCCGCGATGCGCGCCGGTGCCCTCCACCGCGTGGCGGATGCTCTCCAGCGTGCGTTCCAGCGCCTGCTTCAGCCCGGCCTCGACGCTGCCGGATTTCTGCGCCAGGCGCGCGGCGACGTGGGGCAGCGGAACCAGGTGCAGGCGGAGCTCAACCTGGCAGCGCTCGCCCAGGGCGGTCACCTGCAGCTCGCCCTTGTAGTAGACCAGCGCGTCGCTGCCCCAGCGCATGCGGTGGCGATCGGGGTCGACATCCATCCAGCCCTCGGCGTGCCAGGGCTGCCCCTCGGCTTCGCCTTCCAGCACGATCCGGTCGCCGCCGCCGGCCCGGGCCTGGCGCACCGAGGGCAGGTAGAGCGGCATGTTGCCGATGTCGGCGAGGAAGCCGAAGGCCTCGCCCGCCGGGCGGTTGATCTCTATCCTGCCTGTGTAATCGCCCATTGGCGCCGCAACCCCCGCGCATACCTGTGAAGGCCGGTAACGCGCGGGGGCCGCTTGGGTTGCGTCAGTGCGCCGCGGCGCCGCGACCCTTCGGCTTGCCGGGTGCGGCTCCGGTGGCGGCGGCGCCGGGCATCCGCTCGTCGTCGGGGTTCACCACCTGGCTCGGCACCTCGCCCTGCGGGCTGGGGTTGTCGATGAAGCGGAAGGCGGGCTCCTTGTTCCAGGCGCCGCGCATGTCGAGCGAGCCGTTGCGCGACATGTTGAAGTAGAGGTCCACGGTCTCGTCCGGCTGCACGTTGCCGAACATCGGGTCATCCAGCTTGCCGATGCTGTGCAGCGCCTGCATGAACATCTGGGTGTGGCTGATCTCCCGCGTCAGCAGGAAGGTCAGGGCTTCCTTGGTGCCGGGGTCGTCGCAGCCATTCAGCAGCGCCTCATAGGTCTGCCGTGCCCCGGCTTCGGAGGCGATGTTGGCGCGCAGGTCGCGCACCACGTTGCCGCCTTCGTTCAGGTAGCTGGCGGTCCAGGTATTGCCCATGCTGTCGAGGAAGTGCGGGCCGACGCCGCGCACCGCGAACAGCGGGGATTGCTCGGCGGCCTGGCGACCGGGGCCCTGGGTGTGCAGCTCGATCATGCGGCCGACCATCTCGAGGTGGCTGAACTCCTCGATGGCGATGTCCTGCAGCATGTCGCGGATGCCGGCGTCCTGCACGTGGAAGGACTGCACCCAGTATTGCAGCGATGCGGAAAGCTCACCGGTGGCGCCGCCGAACTGCTCCAGCAGCATCTGGCCGAAACGGGGGTTCGGGGTGTCGACCCGCACCGGGTACATCAGTTCCTTGCGATGGAAAAACACGCGCGCCTCCTGCGGTTGGGATGCCGGGAGAACGGCGAAGGGGGAGGGGGTGGTTCCTCCGCTCACGCTTGGCGGCGGCGATTCACGCGGCGGTGGCTGCGCCGCACCGGATCAACCGCGCTTGCGGCCGCGGCCCTTCTTCGGGTCGTAGCCACCGCCGCCGGGGCCCATCGGTTTGGGCTTCCAGGCCTCGCCGCGGCTGGGCTTGGCGTTGCCGCTGCGCGGCACCGCTTCCTGCAGGCTGCGGCCGGCGGCGTTGACGCTGAGCGGGCTGGTCAGGCCCAGGCTGGTCGCGGCCTCGGCACCGAGTTCCAGCAGTTCCAGCCGCTTGACCTCGTCGCGCAGCCGGGCGGCTTCCTCGAACTCCAGGTCGGCGGCGGCGGCACGCATGCGCTTCTCCAGCTCGGCGATGCTGGCGCGCAGGTCCTTGCCGACGAAGTGGCTGGCGGCGTCGCCCTCCACCGCGTCCACGGTGACGTAGTCCTGTTCGTAGACGCTCTGCATCACGTCGGAGATGTCGCGCTTGATGGAGGTGGGCGTGATGCCGTGCGCCAGGTTCCAGGCCACCTGCTTGGTGCGGCGGCGGTCGGTTTCCTCCAGCGCGCGCTTCAGGCTGTCGGTCATGCGGTCGGCGTAGAGGATCACGCGGCCCTCGGCGTTGCGGGCGGCGCGGCCGATGGTCTGCACCAGGCTGGTGAAGCTGCGCAGGAAGCCTTCCTTGTCGGCATCCAGAATGGCGACCAGCGTGCATTCGGGAATATCGAGGCCCTCGCGCAGCAGGTTGATGCCGACGAGCACGTCGAAGACGCCCTTGCGCAGGTCGCGGATGATTTCGATCCGTTCCAGCGTATCGACGTCCGAGTGGAGGTAGCGGACCTTGATGCCGGCCTCGGTCATGTACTCGGTCAGGTCTTCCGCCATGCGCTTGGTCAGCGTGGTGACGAGGGTGCGGCCGCCCTTCTTGATCTGTTCGCGGCATTCGGCCAACAGGTCGTCCACCTGGCCCTCGACCGGGCGGATGTCGGTGACGGGGTCGACCAGGCCGGTGGGGCGGATCACCTGCTCGGCGAAGACGCCGGCGACGCGCTCCATTTCCCACGGGCCGGGCGTGGCGGAGACGAACACGGTCTGCGGGCGGAATGCCTCCCACTCCTCGAACTTCAGCGGCCGGTTGTCGATGCAGCTGGGCAGGCGGAAGCCGAACTCCGACAGGATGGTCTTGCGGGCAAAGTCGCCGCGATACATGCCGCCCAACTGGCCGATGGTGACGTGGCTTTCGTCCACCACCAGCAGCGCGTTTTCCGGCAGGTACTCGAACAGCGTCGGCGGCGGGTCGCCGGGGTTTCGCCCGGTCAGGTAGCGCGAATAATTCTCGATGCCCTTGCAGGAGCCGGTGGTCTCCAGCATCTCGATGTCGAATTGCGTGCGCTGGCCGAGGCGCTGGGCTTCCAGCAGCTTTCCCTGGGATTCCAGCAGCGCCAGGTGCTCCTGCAACTCCGCCTTGATCTGCTTGATGGCCTGCGCCAGCGTCGGCCGCGGCGTGACGTAGTGGCTGTTGGCGTAGATGCTGACCTTCTCCATCTCGGCGGTGATCTCGCCGGTCAGCGGGTCGAACTCCTTGAGCCCGTCGATCTCGTCGCCGAACAGGGAGACGCGCCAGGCGCGGTCCTCCAGGTGGGAGGGCCAGATGTCCACCGTCTCGCCGCGGATGCGGAAGGTGCCGCGGGCGAAGAAGCTGTCGTTGCGGCGGTATTGCTGCTCGACCAGGCCCTTGACCAACACGTCGCGGTCCATCCGCCCGCCGGTCTCCAGCTTCACCACCATGCGGGAATAGGTCTCGACGCTGCCGATGCCGTAGATGCAGGAGACGCTGGCGACGATGATGACGTCGTTCCGTTCCAGCAGCATCTGCGTGGCGGAGTGCCGCATGCGGTCGATCTGTTCGTTGATCTGCGCGTCTTTTTCGATGTAGGTGTCGGTGCGCGGAACATAGGCTTCCGGCTGGTAGTAGTCGTAGTAGCTGACGAAGTACTCGACCGCGTTGTCGGGGAAGAAGCTCTTCATCTCGCCATACAACTGTGCCGCCAGGGTCTTGTTCGGCGCCAGGATCAGGGTGGGGCGCTGGATCGCCTCGATGACCTTGGCCATGGTGAAGGTCTTGCCGGACCCGGTGACGCCGAGCAGCACCTGGTCGCGCTCCTGCGCCTCGATGCCCGCCAGCAGGGTGCGGATGGCGCCGGGCTGGTCGCCGTTCGGCTCATAGGGAGAGACCACGCGGAGCGGGCGCTCCATCGGCGGCGCCGGGCGCTTGGGCGGGAAGAACCGGACGGGGGGCAGGGTATCCATGGCAGCGTAAGGTGGGCTTGCCGGCCGGCGGCCGCAACCGTGCCGGCCGGGGCCTGGTCGTCCGCGCCGCTGGTCGCCCGAGCGCTGGGGCCGAAGCGCGGTTGTCGGTCCTCAGCCAGGCTGCCGGCGGCTGAACACCACCTCGCCATCCGGCAGCGCCAGCAGGGCGTCCAGCTTCACCGGCTCCAACTCGGCCGCGGCGTTCAGCCACCAGGCCTTGAACTTCAGCTCGGCCAGCCAGGCCAGCAGCCCCGGCACGTCGGCGCGGCCGCGCATGGCGGCCATGGACCAGGCGGCCAGGATCGTCAGGTCGGCGGAACGGCCGATCAGCGATTCGGCCCCGCGCAGCGCCAGCGGCTCGCAGCCGCCGATATCGATGCGCAGCAGGTCCAGTGCCGGGCATTGCGCCAGGGCCTCGTCCAGCCGGATGGCCGGGACGCTCATGCGCTGGGTGTGCTGCGCGCTGGCCGGCAGCAGGGCGCCGCTGGCGGCCCGGTCCGGCACCACGGCGAAGCCGGCGCTGCCGCCGCGGTCCAGCGCCGCCTGCGCGTGCAGCGTGACATGGCCGCCCAGGCCGTTGACGTGCAGCGTGGCGGCCAGCAACCGGGCCAGATGCGGGTTCGGCTCGAAGCTGTCGACCAGCCCCTGCGGACCGACGGCGGCGGCCAGCGCCAGGGTGAAGGGGCCGACATTGGCGCCGACATCCGCCACCCACTGGCCGCGCCGCACCAGGCCGGCCAGGGTCGCCTCCACCCGCGGTTTCCAGCGGCCGGTCTGCAGCAGGGTCGGCGTCAGGTCCAGGTCCTGCGGCGCCAGGTAGATCCGCTCGCCGCGCCAGGTTTCCGCCAGCACCCGGTCGCCGAGGAACAGCGGCGCCTGGCGCGCCTTGCCGACCAGCGGCAGGTCCGCGGTCAGCGTGGCGAAGCGCTGGCGGAATTCGGGGCTGCGGATGAATCGCAGGCCGAGGCCGGCGGCGTCGGTGTCCTCGATGGCCAGCTGGTGCTGGATGGCGGCTTCGCTTTCCGGCGGGCGGCCCAGCAGCAGCTCATAGGCGGCCACCACCAGGTCGCGGGTCAGCCGGGGGCTTTCGGGCATGGCGGGTTCCGGGCGGCTCCGGCGGGGTGGTGGCTCCGGTCGCGCCGCCTTATGGCCCGATGGCGCCGGCCTTTTCCAGTACCTGGCGCATGCGCGGAATGTCCCGCGCGACCACGGCGGCGAATTCGGCCGGGGTATTGGCCACCACCTCGACGCCGAGATCGACCAGCCGGGCGCTGACGTCGGGCTGGCGCAGCGCGGCGGTGAAGTCGTGGTGCAGCCGGGCGATCACGTCCGGCGGGGTGCCGGCGCGGGCGAACAGGCCGTACCAGGCGGTGACATCGAAGCCGGGAAAGCCCTGCTCGGCCACGGTGGGCACGTCCGGCAGGCTGGGCGCGCGGGTGGCGCCGCTGACCGCCAGGGCGCGCAGCGTGCCGTCGCGCAGCCGCGGGGTCTGGATGATGATGTTGCCGAACTGCATGGTCACCCGCGCCTCCATCACGTCCATCAGCTGCTGGGAGGAGACCGGGTAGGCGACGCCGGTGATGTCGAGGTTGCCCATCTGCTTCAGCACCTCGGCGCCGATGTGCTGGGAGGTGCCGAGCCCGGCATGGGCGTAGGTCAGCATGCCCGGATGGGCGCGGGCGTCGGCCACCAGTTCGGCCAGGCTGCGGTAGGGCAGGCGGGCCGAGATGGTGACGACGTTGGGGGTGCGGCCGACCATGGTGATGGGCGCCAGGTCGCGCTGCGGGTCATACGGCACCGGCGGCAGCATGGAGGGGCGCACCACCACGCCGGCATCGCCCGGCAGCACCACCATGTAGCCGTCCGGCGGCGCCTTGGCGATGCGGTCGATGCCGATGGAGCCGCTGGCGCCGGGCACGTTCAGGATGACGACGGGCTGGCCGAGGCTGGCCTGCAGGTGCGGCTGCATGGCGCGGGACATGACGTCGGCCGCGGCGCCGCCGGCGAAGGGCACGACGATGGTCACCGGGCGCTCCGGCCAGGCGGCGCGGGCGGGGGGCGCCAGCACGGGCTGCGCTAGCGCGGCCAGGGCGAGCGCGGCCAGGGCGAGCTTCCTGCGGGCCAAGTTGGGCGAGATCAGTGGGCGCAGGGCCGCCGCGGGCGGCAACAGCAGGGTGAGCAGGCGGTGCATGGCGATTCCCGATTTCGGCCGACCCTTGGCGGGGCCGCGCCGTTCGGCCTAGGCTGCCTGAAAAGCGGCGTTCCACAAAGGCCGCAGGAGGAAGTGATGTCGTTCAGAATCCTTGTTCTGGCCACCAGCCTCATCCTGGCCAGCCTGCCGGCCCAGGCGCAGCTCAGCGGCACCGTGCGTTCGGCCCGCGAAGGCGCCATGGAGGGCGTGCTGGTCAGCGCCCAGCGCGACGGCAGCAACATGACCGTGACCGTGGTTTCGGACGCGCAGGGCCACTTCGCCTTCCCGGCCAACCGCGTCGGGCCGGGGCGCCATGCGCTGAGCATCCGTGCCGCCGGCTACAACCTGGCTTCTCCGGCGACGGTGGCGGTGCAGGGGCCGACCAGCGCCGCCCTGGAGCTGGCGCCGACCGACGACCTGGCGAGCCAGCTGACCAATGCCGAATGGGTTGCCAGCATGCCCGGCACCGACGCGGAGAAGGACTTCCTGCGCAACTGCGTGAACTGCCACACGTTGCGCCAGCCGCTGTTCTCCACCCACGACCTGGCCGAGTTCGTCGCGGTGCAGGAGCGGATGTCGACCTATGCGCCGGCGTCCGGCCTGCATATTCCGCAGCACCCGCTGGCCGACCGGGTGGCCAACCAGGGCCCCGCCGCGGCGGCGGCGCGGCTGGCGGTATTCCAGCGCCAGGCGGCACACCTGGCCCGGGTGAACCTGGGCAACCGCGAGTCCTGGCCCTATCCGCTGCACCCCTTCCCGCGGCCGAGCGGGCGGGCGACGCGCGTGGTGATCACCGAATACGACCTGCCCGAGCCGACGCGGATGCCGCATGACGTGGTGCTGACCGGCGATGGCACCGTCTGGTACAACAGCTTCACCGAACAGGTGCTCGGCCGGCTGAACCCCGCCACCGGCGAGGTGCGGGAGTTCCGCGTGCCGGAGCTGAAGCCGGAGGCGCCGAAGGGCAGCCTGGCGCTGCGGCCGGACCCGGAGGGCCAGCTGTGGATGGGGCTGTCCTACCAGGGTGGCGTCGCGCGGTTCAACCCGGCGACCGAGAGCTTCCGGATGTACCCGCTGCCGGCCAACCTGCAGGCCAACCACACCCAGACCACCGAGGTGGAGCCGCGCCACATGCAGGTGGACGGCAAGGTCTGGATCGAGGACAGCGGCACCTATTCGATCTACCAGATGGACGTGGCGACCGGCGCCATCCAGGTGCACCAGCCCTTCCCGATCCCCAGCCCGAACATCTACGACATCACCACCGACCCGCAGAACAACGTCTACTTCACCGTGTTCGGCCGGGGCGATGTCGGCCGGGTGGATGCGCGGACCGGGCAGATCCGTACCTGGCCGACGCCGACGCCGAATTCCAGCCCGCGCCGCGGCACGCTGGATGAGCGGGGCCGGTTCTGGTTCGGCGAATATGCCGGCAACCGGATCGGCATGTTCGACACGCGCACCGAGACCTTCCGCGAGTTCACCCCGCCGACGCCGTACAGCTTCCCCTACGACGCCGTGGCCGACCGCAACGGCGAGGTGTGGAGCGGCAACATGATGACGGACCGCATCACCCGGCTGAACCCGGAGAGCGGCCAGATGGTGGAATACCCGCTGCCGCGCAGCACCAATGTGCGGCGCGTGTTCGTGGACAACTCGACCACGCCGGTGACCTTCTGGGTCGGCAGCAACCACGGGGCTTCCGTGGTGCGGCTGGAACCGTTGGACTGAGCGGCCGGCGGGGCCGCGCGCCGCTAGCGCGCGCGTTCCTGGGTGGTGAATTCGCCGAACGCCTCGTTCAGGTGGCCCAGGGCGACCGGAATGTTCAGCACCTGGCGCTGGGCGGCGGCCACCACGGCCAGGCGCAGCGTGGTGCCACGGCGCAGCGCGCCCAGCACGTCGTCGGTGACGGCGATGCCGGCGTAGAGGCCCTCGGGGTCGCTGGTGTTGAAGGGCAGGCGCTGGGCCTCGCCCTCATCCACCTGCCATTGCACGCCGCCGGGCAGCCAGGCGCCGTGCGGCAGCTGGAACACCATGGTCAGCGAACGGGTTTCCGGCTGGCGGCGCAGGATGACGCGGGCCAGGCGTTCGTTGTTCTGCCGCAGCACCACGGTCGCGGTCATCTGGCAGTCCCGCTGGCCGCCTTGCGGCGCGGCGCAGGTGACGGCCCAGGGGCGTTCCTCGGCCAGCTGG
>CAIMOR010000278.1 GCA_903843125.1 uncultured Rhodospirillales bacterium | reverse complement strand
CCTCCATCCGTCCCAGCGGCACGCCGGTCATCCGCCCCAACGGCCAGCGCAAGCCGGCCAGCGAGGCCGAGCCCAGCTTCGGCCCCAGCCGCAACCTGGACTACGAGATGGAGTTCGGCGTCTGGATCGGCCAGGGCAACCAGCAGGGCGAGCCCATCACCATCGCAGAAGCCGCGCAACACATCGCCGGCTACTGCCTGCTGAACGACTGGTCCGCGCGCGACATCCAGGGCTGGGAAGCGCAACCCCTCGGCCCCTTCCTGGCCAAGAACTTCTGCACGTCGATCTCCCCATGGGTGGTCACGCCGGAAGCGCTGGCGCCGTTCCGCGCCGCGCAACCGCCGCGGCCCGCGGGCGACCCCAAGCCCTTCCCCTACCTCTGGGACGAGACCGACCAGGCGCAGGGCGCGCTGGATGTGGAACTGGAAGTGCTGCTGCTGACGCCGGCGATGAAGAAGGCCAAGCAGGCGCCGACGCGCCTCTCGCTGGCCAATACCGCGCATCTCTACTGGACCTTCGCGCAGATGGTCGCGCACCACACCGTCGGCGGCTGCAACCTCAACCCCGGCGACCTCTTCGGCAGCGGCACCATCAGCAGCACCACCGAGGACGGCTTCGGCGCTTTGCTGGAAATCACCCAGGGCGGCCGCAAGCCCATCACGCTGCCCAACGGCGAAACCCGGCGCTTCCTGGAAGACGGCGACGAGATCATCTTCCGCGCCCGCTGCACGCGCGACGGCGCCGCCCCCATCGGCTTCGGCGAATGCCGCGGCGTGATCAAGCCCGCCAGATGAGCGGCGTTCCGGCTGCCACGCTCCGCGACTTCATCACCCGCGTCTACGTGGCCGCCGGCGTGCCCGAGGCCGATGCGCGGACCGTGGCGGCGCTGATGACCGAAGCCGACCTGAACGGCGCCGACAGCCACGGCGTCTTCCGCCTGCCGCAGTACATCCGCCGCCTCCAGGCCGGCGGCATGAACCCGCAGGCCAAGCCCCGCATCGTCGAGGAGCGCGCCGCCAGCGCGCTGATCGATGGCGACAACGGCCTCGGCCACCTCGCCGTCTCGCTCGCCGCTGAGACCGCCATCGCCAAGGCCCGCACCGCCGGCGTCGCCTGGTGCGGCGTCCGCCGCGGCAACCACGCCGGCCCCGCCAGCCTCTACGCCCGCATGCCCATGCAGGCCGGCATGATCGGCATCTACATGGCGGTCGGCAGCGCCAACCACCTGCCGCCCTGGGGCGGCCTCGAACTGCTGCTCAGCACCAACCCCATCGCCATCGCCGTCCCCGCGCACGAAGAAACCGACGTGGTGCTGGACATGGCCACCACCGTCGCCGCCTACGGCAAGGTGAAGATGAAGGCCCAGCGCGGCGAGATGATGCCCGAAGGCTGGATGATCGACCGCCAGGGCAACCCGCTGCTGGACCCCCGGCGCTCGGCGGAAGGCGTGCTGCTGCCGATCGGCGGCTACAAGGGCTACGGCCTGGCGCTGATGCTCGGCCTGCTCGCCGGCACGCTGAACGGCGCCGCCATGGGCCGGGACGTGGTGGACTTCAACGCCGACGACACCACCGAGACCAACACCGGCCAGGCCATCCTCGCCATCGACATCGCGGCGTTCGGCGACCCGGCCCAGTTCCGCCGCAGCGTGGACGCGCTGGTGCGCGACCTCCGCGGCAGCGAACGCCTCCCGGGCACGGACCGCATCTGGATGCCCGGCGAACAGAGCGCCCTCAAGCGCCGCGACCGCGAGGCGACGGGCATCCCCATCCCACCCCAGCTCCGCACCGTGCTCGACACCCTCGCCGACCAGCTCGGCGCGGCCAGGCTCAGCGCCTGATCCGCGCAGGTGCGCAGCGGCCGAAGCGGTGAATCATACCAGTTCCCGCTGATCAAAACTCATGCACCCATTCGCGCAGTCCGATGGACATGATGCGCCAAGGCTGGTCGACGAGCGTGTTCCAGGCGCGGCAGCAGTGCTCGACGATGTCGTCGTGGTCCTGGAAGATGCGGT
>CAIMOR010000277.1 GCA_903843125.1 uncultured Rhodospirillales bacterium | reverse complement strand
GGCGAGGTGCCGGCCGGGCCGACGCCGGACCTGCTGGCCGCGCCGCCGCCGCTGCCGCGGGTGCAATAGGTTTTTGCGGCGCGGCGATACCGCTGGCCGGCAAACCCCTTTATACCTGCCGGCCCCGAGCCACGAGAGGGCCGGGCCAACCCACACGGACGTAGTACGATGACCGAGGAATTCCACCGCATCCGCCGCCTGCCGCCCTACGTGTTCGCCGAGGTGAACGCGGCCAAGGCCAAGGCACGGGCCGCAGCGGAGGATATCGTCGACCTCGGCATGGGCAACCCGGACAGCCCGACCCCGCCGCACATCGTCGCCAAGCTGATCGAGGCGGTGCAGGACCCGCGCACCCATCGCTACAGCATGTCCAAGGGCATCCCCGGGCTGCGCAAGGCGCTGGCCGGCTACTACGACCGGCGCTTCGGCGTGAAGCTGGACCCGGAAACCGAGGTGGTGGCGACGCTGGGCAGCAAGGAAGGCCTGGCCAACCTGGCCCAGGCCATCAGCAGCCCGGGCGATACCATCCTGGTGCCCAACCCGTCCTACCCGATCCATCAGTTCGGCTTCATCATCGCCGGTGCCTCGGTCCGCAGCCTGCCGTGCACGCCCGACGACGAGATGCTGGCCGCGATCGACCGCGCGGTGCGGCATTCCGTACCGAAGCCGACGGCCGTCATCGTGAACTTCCCATCCAACCCGACGGCGCACCTGGCCTCGATCGAGTTCTACCGCGAGCTGGTGGCGCTGTGCCGCAAGCATGAGCTCTTCATCCTCAGCGACCTGGCCTATGCCGAGCTGTATTTCGGCGAGGTGCCGCCGCCTTCGGTGCTGGAGGTGCCGGGCGCAATGGATGTCTGCGTGGAGTTCACCAGCCTGTCCAAGACCTACAACATGCCGGGCTGGCGCATGGGCTTCGCCGCCGGCAACCAGCGGCTGATCGCGGCGCTGACGCGGGTGAAGAGCTACCTGGACTACGGCGCCTTCGCGCCGATCCAGATCGCCGCCGCCGCCGCGCTGAACGGGCCGCAGGACACGGTGGCGGAGATGCGCGCGCTGTACCGGGAACGCCGCGACCTGCTGGTGAAGGGGCTGCACCAGGCCGGCTGGGAGGTGCCCAGCCCGGAAGGCAGCATGTTCATCTGGGCGCCCATCCCCGAGAAGTTCCGCCATCTCGGCAGCGTCGAGTTCTCCAAGCTGCTGATGGCCAAGGCCAAGGTGGCGGTGGCGCCGGGCCTCGGCTTCGGCGAGCACGGCGACGGCCATGTCCGCATCGCGCTGGTCGAGAACAACCATCGCATCCGCCAGGCGCTGCGCGGCATCCGCAGCTTCATGGCGGTGGATAATGCCGGTCCGGTCAGCGAGCCGGAGCTGGCGGCGCAGTGAGCGTGCATCCGCTGACGCTCGGCGTCGCCGGGCTGGGCACCGTGGGTGCCGGCGTGCTGAAGCTGCTGGCCGAGAACGCCGACGTGGTGGCGGCGCGCGCCGGCCGGCCGGTGGCGGTGGTGGCCGTCTCCGCGCGGGACCGCGCCCGCGACCGCGGCGTGAACACCGCCGGGCTGCGCTGGTACGACGACCCCGTGGCGCTGGCCGGCGATGCCGGCGTGGACGTGGTGGTGGAATGCATCGGCGGCAGCGAGGGGCCGGCCAAGGCCCTGGTGGAAGCGGCGCTGCGCGCCGGCAAGCCGGTGGTGACCGCCAACAAGGCGCTGCTGGCGGTGCATGGCGGCGCGCTGGCGGAACTGGCGGGTACCACGCCCTTGGCGTTCGAGGCGGCGGTGGCCGGCGGCATCCCCGCCATCAAGGCGCTGCGGGAAGGCCTGGCGGCGAACAATCTCTCCCGCGTTGCCGGCATCCTCAACGGCACCTGCAACTACATCCTGACCACGATGCGCGAGCAGAAGCGCGAGTTCGCCGACGTGCTGGCCGAGGCGCAGAAGCTCGGCTACGCCGAGGCCGACCCATCCTTCGATATCGATGGCGTGGACGCCGCGCACAAGCTTGCCATCCTGGCCGCGCTGGCCTTCGGCCGGCCGGTGGACTTTGCCAGCGTGCATGTCGAGGGCATCCGCCAGGTCTCGGCGCTGGATTTCCAGATGGCCGAGGAACTGGGCTACCGGATCAAGCTGCTGGGCATCGCCCAGCGGACCGAGGCCGGCATCTCCACCCGCGTCCACCCCTGCATGGTGCCGGCCGCAGCGCCGATCGCGCGGGTGGATGGCGTGTTCAACGCGGTGGTGGCGGAAGGCGATTTCGTCGGCCGGGTGGTGCTGCAGGGCCGTGGCGCCGGCGCCGGGCCAACCGCGAGCGCGGTGGTCGCCGATGTCATCGACATCGCGCGTGGCCGCTTCACCCCGGTCTGGGGCAGCGAGCCGGGGGCGCTGGAAGCGGTGCCGAGCGTGCCGATGTCGGCCCATACCGGCTGCTACTACCTGCGCCTGATGGTGGTGGACCGCCCCGGCGTGATCGCCGACGTCACCGGCGTGCTGCGCGACCACAGCATCAGCCTGGAGAGCATGCTGCAGCGCGGCCGCGCCCCGGGCGAGGCGGTGCCGGTGGTGCTGACCACGCATGAATGCGACGAGGCGGCGATGCGCGCGGCGATGGCTCGGATCGAGGCGCTGGCCGCGGTGATGGAGCAGCCGGTGCTGATCCGGATCGAGCCCGCCTGAGGCCACCGGCGACAGGTTCCGACATAACACTGCCGTAGGGAGTGCTTCCGGCGACTCAAGGCGGGGTGTAGTGTCCCGCCAACTCGAACGGAGGCTACCCATGGGCGATCTCGGTCCCCACCTCGGCAAGCATGTCGACCGCAACCTGGCGCTGGAACTGGTGCGCGTGACCGAGGCCGCCGCGCTGGCCGCCAGCCGCTGGATGGGCAAGGGCGACAAGAACGCCGCCGACGGCGCCGCGGTGGACGCCATGCGCCGCGCCTTCGATACGCTGTCCATCTCCGGCACCGTCGTCATCGGCGAGGGCGAGATGGACGAGGCGCCGATGCTGTACATCGGCGAGAAGATCGGCCTGGGTGGCCCGGCCGTGGACATTGCCGTGGACCCGCTGGAAGGCACCACGCTGACCGCCAAGGGCGGCCCCAACGCCATGGCCGTGCTGGCGCTGGCCGAGGGCGGCGGCTTCCTGCACGCCCCCGACATATACATGGACAAGCTGGCGGTTGGCCCCGGGCTGCCGGACGGCGTGGTGCATATCGACGCCAGCCCGGAGGAGAACCTGCGCAACCTAGCGCAGGCCAAGAAGTGCGACGTGAGCGACCTGGTGGTCTGCCTGCTGGACCGCGACCGCCACAAGGACAAGATCAAGGCCTGCCGTGCCGCCGGCGCGCGGATCATGCTGATCCCGGATGGCGACGTGTTCGGCGTGGTCGCCTGCTCGCAGCCGGAGGTGGGCATCGACATGTACCTGGGCAGCGGCGGCGCGCCGGAGGGCGTGCTGGCGGCGGCGGCGCTGCGCTGCATCGGCGGCCAGATGCAGGGCCGGCTGATGTACGAGAACGACGAGCAGATCGCCCGCGCCCTGGAAATGGGCATCACCGACCCGCAGCGCGTGTACACCATGGACGACATGGCGCATGGCGACGTGATGTTCGCCGCCACCGGCGTCACAACGGGCCCGATGCTGCGGGGCGTGCGCTGGTTCGGCGGCGGCGCGGTGACGCATTCCATCGTCATGCGCAGCAAGTCCGGCACGGTGCGGTACGTGGAAGGGCACCACAACTTCGCGCTGAAGCCCAAAGCCTTCTCCGGTTGAACCAGCCGCCTGCCGTCCTGGGGGTCGAGGCCAGCGTCACCGGCCGGCGCTGGGTGTGGCGCGAGGGCGACCAGCGCATCGGCCTGGCGATCTCCCAGCGGCTGGAGGTGCCGGAGGTGGTCGGCCGGCTGCTGGCTGCGCGTGGCGTGGGCCTGGACGCGGCGCAGGATTTCCTCGACCCGACGCTGCGGGCGCTGCTGCCCGACCCGTCGATTCTCATGGACATGGACAACGCGGCGCAGCGCCTGGCGCATGCGGTGCGCACCGGCGAACAGGTGGCGGTGTTCGGCGACTACGACGTGGACGGGGCGTGTTCGGGCGCGGTGATGGTGCGGGCGCTGCGCATGCTGGGCTGCGAGGTGACGCACTACGTGCCGGACCGGCTGAAGGAGGGCTACGGCCCGAATGCCGGCGCGATCCGAGAACTTCTGGCACGCGGCGCCACGCTGATCGTGTGCGTCGACTGCGGCGTGGCGGCGCATGAGGCGCTGGCCGTGGCGCAGGGCGAGGCCGATGTGGTGGTGCTGGACCATCACAAGGCCGAAGGCGCGGTGCCGCCGGTACGGGCGGTGGTGAACCCGAACCGGCTGGACTGCACCAGCGGGCTGAAGCACCTGTGCGCCGCCGGCGTGGCCTTCCTGGCCATGGTGGCGACGCATCGGCTGCTGCGCCGCCAGGGCTGGTTCCAGGCGCGCGAGGAGCCGAAGCTGATCGAGCTGCTCGACATCGTGGCGCTGGCGACCGTCTGCGACGTGATGCCGCTGGTTGGCGTGAACCGCGCGCTGGTGGCCCAAGGCCTGAAGGTGATGGCCAGGCGCGGCCATGCCGGGGTGGCGGCGCTGCTGGATGTGGGCCTGGTGCGGGAGGCGCCTTCGGCGCATTCGCTCGGCTTCGTGCTGGGGCCGCGGATCAATGCGGCCGGGCGGATCGACGAGCCGGACCTGGGCATGCGGCTGCTGCTGTGCGACGACCCGGTTGAGGCGCGGGCGATGGCCGAGCGGCTGGACGCGGTGAACAAGCGGCGGCAGGAAGTGGAGGCCGATGTGCTCGGCACCGCCTTCGAGATGGCCGAGGCGCAGGCCGCCGCGGGCATGCCGGTGCTGCTGGTTTCCGGCGAGGGGTGGCACCCCGGCGTGGTTGGGATCGTGGCCGGGCGGCTGAAGGAAAAGTACAACCGGCCCGCCTGCGTGGCGGGGTTGGCGGCGGGGTTCGGCAAGGGCAGCGGGCGGTCCGTGGCGGGGCAGGACCTGGGCGCGGCGGTGATTGCGGCGCGGCAGATGGGGCTGCTGGTGAGCGGCGGCGGGCATGCCATGGCGGCCGGCTTCGGCTTTGCCGCGGGCCGGCAGCAGGCGTTCCACGACTTCCTGAACGAACGCCTGGCGCTGGCCGGCGGCGTGGCCGGTGCCGCCGACCTGGTGCTGGAGGGCAGCGTGACCGTACCGGCCGCCACCTGCGACCTGGCGCGCCAGGTGGAGCGGCTGGCGCCCTTCGGCTCGGGGAATGAGGAGCCGGTGTTCGCGTTGCCGCGCTGCCGGGTGGTGCGGGCCGATCGCGTCGGCAAGGAAGGTGCGACGGTGCGGGCCTACCTGGAGGGCGAGGCCGGCGGCCGGCTGAAGGCGATCTGCTTCCGCGCCAAGGAAGGGCCGCTGGCGGACGCCCTGCTGGGCGGCGGCGGGGTGCCGCTGCACCTGGCCGGGCAGCTGCGCGCCGAGCGTTGGAACGACGATGTCACCGCCTGCTTCCACGTGGTGGATGCGGCGCGGGTGGTTTGAGGCGATTCATGGCGGCGCGAGCCAGCGCGGGATGCGACTTCGGCCGCCGACCAGCTTGTGGACCGCCATGGCCAGCCGCAACACCGGGATCATGCCGTTGTCGCAGCGGCCGATCATGGCCACGACCTTGGCCCGGACCAGCGGCATGAGCATTTTGGACAAATCCGGGTCGGGCAGCATGCTGGCCGGCGCGTTCAGGGCCGAATGCAGGCCGAGGCGGCGGGCCAGGACGATGCCGGCCAGCTTCAGGATGCGCAGCGCGCGGCGGTAGGCGCGGCAGATCCAATGCTCCAGCCGGCGCAACGGGGCGGGCGCGTTGGGGTGCGCGACCGCCTTCAGCAGCCGGCTCCAGACCCCGGCATGGGCCCAGCGGCGGAACTGGCGGGAGGCGGTGTCGGCCGGACCCATCTCGGGCGGCAGGTCCTTCCAGGGCCCGTTGTGGCAGGCGGCCCAGAGGATGGCGTCGAGCCGGGCGCGGATATCGAAGATCGGGCGGCCGCTGCCCTGGCGGGCGACGAAGGGGACGAGGACGGCGAGTTCGGCGTCGTCGAGCGGTTGCCAGGGGCGGGGCGGGGTGAGGCGGGGGAGCATGGCGGCGTCCGGCAGGGGTTGCAGGAACGTATAGGGAACAACGGCGACCTGCAAGTCGTTTCCGGGGCGATCGACGACGTTCGTTCTTGTTTAGTTCTTGACGGCAGCGGCGCTTCAGTATCTTGGCCGCAGCAGAGCGGAGTTCGGCCATGGTGGCGGCGGTTGGCAGCAGTGGCGCGGCGCTATTCCAGCCGCATGCCGCTGGCGCGGATCACCTCGCCCCATTTGCCGATCTCGGCGCGGGTGAAGGCGGCGTAGGTGGCGGGGGTGGTGCCACCCTCCGCGGTCAGGCCGGGCGGGTCGGCGCCGAGTTCGGCCAGGCGCAGGCGGTAGGTCTGTTCGCGGGTGATGGCGTCGATCTCGGCGCCGAGGCGGGCGATGTGCGCGGGCGGGGTGCGGGCGGCGGCCTGCACGCCGAACCAGCCGGTGGCCTCGAAGCCCGGCACCGCCTCGGCCACGGCCGGCAGGTCCGGCAGGGCCGGGCTGCGCTGGGCGCTGGTGACCGCGAGCGGGCGGAGCCGGCCGTCCCGCAGGTGGCCGATCACGCTGGGCAGGTTGTCGCAGCCAACCTGGACCCGGCCGGCCATGGCTTCCACCAGCATCGGGCCGGCGCCGCGGAAGGGGACGTGCAGCAGGTCGATGCCGGTGCGCAGCTTCAGCAATTCCATCGCCATGTGCGGCGTGCCGCCCAGGCTGGTGCTGCCGAAGTTCAACTGGCCCGGGTGGGCGCGGGCGTAGGCGATGAGGTCCGCGATGGAGTGCACCGGCAGGCTGGGGTGGACGAAGATGGCGTTGGGCACGCGCATCAGCAGGCCAACCTGGACCACGTCCTCGGGCCTGGACGGGTTGCGGGCGCCGAACAGGGTGTAGTTCATCGCGCCCTCGGCGGCGCTGATGGTCTGCAGGGTATAGCCGTCGGCCTCGGCGTGCAGGGTGGCCTCGGTGGCGATGTTGCCGGTGGCACCCGGGCGGTTCTCCACCGTGACGGGCACGCCGAGGCGGGCGGAAAGACGTTCGCTGACCAGGCGGGCGGCGATGTCCGTGGTGCCGCCGGGCGGGAAGCCGCAGAGCATGCGGATGGCGCGGTTGGGGTAGCCCTCGGCGCGGGCCAGGCTGGGGGCGGCGAGCAGGGCGGCGATGAGCGTGCGGCGTTGCATGGCTATTCCACCCTGGCGCCGCTGCGGCGGACCACGTCGGCCCATTTGCGGCGCTCGCTGGCGATGAAGGTCTCGAAGTTGGCGGCCGAGGAGCCGCCATCGGCGGTGAGCGCCGGCATCTCGCCGCCGAATTCGGCCATGCGGGCGTGGAAGGCGGGTTCCTTGACGATGGCGTCGATCTCCTGGCTCAGCCGGGCCAGCACCGGGGCGGGCAGGCCGGCGGGGGCGAGCACGCCGAACCAGGCGGTGGTCTCGAAGCCCTTGAGGCCGGCTTCGTCCATGGTGGGCAGGTTGGGCAGCACGGCGCTGCGGGTGAGGCCAGTGGTGGCCAGCGGCTTGACCGTGCCTTCCCGGCAATGGCCGAGGGAGGAGGGGATGTTGTCCATGCCCACATCCACCCGGCCGGCGATGAGTTCGGTCAGCATCGGCGCGCTGCCGCGGTAGGGCACGTGCGTCATGTCGATGCCGGCCATGATCTTGTACAGCTCGGTGCAGACATGCGGGCTGCTGCCGATGCCGGCGGTGCCGTAGTTGAGGCCGCCGTTGCGGGACCTGGCCAGGGCGGTCAGCTCGGCGATGCTGTTCACCGGCAGGTCGCGGCGCACCATCAGCACGTTCGGCACGCGGATGAACAGGCCGACCGCGGCCAGGTCCTGCGGCCGGTAGGGCATCTTGTCGCCGTAGACCGCGTAGTTGATGGCGCCGGTGCCGATGGTGGTCAGCAGCAGGGTGTAGCCGTCCGGCTCGGCCTTGGCGACGAACTCGGCGCCGACATTGCCGCCGGCGCCGGCGCGGTTCTCCACCACCACCTGCTGGCCGAGGCGGGCGGAAAGGCGTTCGGCGCCGATGCGGCCGACCAGGTCCGTGGTGCCGGCGGGGGTGAAGGGAATGACCAGGCGGATGGGGCGTGTCGGCGACCAGGGCGCGCCCTGGGCCTGGGTCTGTGCCTGGGCATTGCGCAGGGCCGGCAGCGCGAGGGTGGCGGCGAGCAGGGTGCGGCGGGTGGTCAAGGCGTTTCCCCGGTTTTGGTTATTGCCGGGGATGGTGCGACGGAAAGCGGCGGGAAGGGAAGGGGTGCCGCGCCGCCGCGGTGCCCGCCCCTGCGGCCGATGCCGCGCGCGCCGGCTCAGTCCACCGTGGCGCCGCTGCGGCGCACCACCTCGCCCCACTTGATGATCTCGGCGCGGATGAAGGCCTCGAACCCCGCCGGCGTGGTGCCGTGGTCGGGGCCGACATCCGGCTTCATGCCGCCGAGTTCCTCCAGCTTCCGCCAGGTGACGGGGTCCTTCACCACGGCGTCGATCTCGGCGCCTAGCCGCTCGATGATCGGGCGCGGGGTGCGGGCGGGGGCCTGGCAGCCGAACCAGGCGGTGGCCTCCACGTCCGGCAGGCCCTGCTCCGCCGTGGTCGGGCAGTCCGGCAGGGCGGGGCTGCGGGTGGCGGTGGTCATCGCCAGGGCGCGGACGCGGCCATCCTTGATGTGGCCGATGACGCTGGGCAGGTTGTCCACGCCCACTTCCACGCGGCCGGCGATGATCTCCTGGATCATCGGGCCCGAGCCGCGGAACGGGACATGCGTCATCTCGATGCCGGCGACCGACTTCAGCAGCTCCCCGGTCATGTGCAGGCTGGTGCCGCTGCCGCTGCTGCCGTGGTTCAGCTTGCCCGGGTTGGCCTTGGCGTAGGCCACCAGCTCCCGCAGGGAATGCACCGGCAGGTCGTTGTTGACGAAGATGACGTTGGGCACGCGCAGCAGCAGGCCGACCGCGGCCAGGTCCTCCGGCTTGATCGGCATGCGGGCGCCGTAGAGGCTGTAGTTGATGGCGGCGCTGCTGATGGTGGCCATCAGCAGGGTGTAGCCATCCGGGTCGGCCTTCGCGACCACCTCGTTGGCGATGTTGCTGCCGGCGCCGGGGCGGTTCTCCACCACCACCTGCTGGCCGAGGCGGTTGCCGAGCGCCTGGGCCATGATGCGGGCGGCGATGTCGGTGGTGCCGGCGGGGGTGAAGCCGACGATCAGGCGGAGGGACTTGTTGGGGAAGGGGGCCTGGGCCCGCGCCGAGGGGGCCAGCGCCGGCGTGGCCAACAGCAGCGGGGCGGCGAGCAGCGGGCGGCGGCGGATGAGCATGGCAATTCCAACCTGGCGTTTCCTGGGGCGGCCTATGCAGGCCGTTTCAGCTTATATGGGGCTAAACCGGCCTGGTTGAAAGCGCGCCGGTGCGGGCGCGGCGATGGCGGCGCTCAGCCGAAGGCCTGGCGGCCGACCACGGTCACTGGCAGTTCGGCGCGGTCGGTGCCGTGCGGCAGCGTGGCCAGGCGCGGCAGCGGGGCGCGGCGGGGCTGCACCGGAATGGGCAGGCGCGGCACCTCGGGTGGGCCGGCGCGCTCAGGTGCCGGGCGGAAGCCGATGAGGGCCGGCGAGACGGCGGTGATCCAGCAGCCGAGCACCGCGGCGAGCCGGAGATGCGGGGAACGTAGCCTGGCCAATGCCTGTCCGTGGGCTTTCGCCGCACGCCTTCTTCGTCGGGACAGGCGAAGTTCAGCGCGCGGAGACGGCGGGTTTTCGGCGCGGCTGTGCCGGCGGCGTGGCGGGGGCGTGGCGCGGCGCCTCAATGTGGTGCCGGGCGGGCGTGGCCGGTTCCCGAGCAGCGGTGCCGGGCCAGTCGGGAGGGGCCAGTCGGGTGGGGCCAGTCCGGAGGGGGGCTGGTCGGGAGGGGCTATTCCGCCCGCGCCCCGCTGAGGCGGATGACCTCCGCCCACTTCACGTTCTCGGCCGCGATGAAGGCGACGAACTCGGCCGGGGAGCCGCCGCGGCCGCGGGCGCCGAGCAGGTCCATGCGGGACTTCACCTGCGGGTCCGCCAGCGTGGCGTTCAGCGCCTGGTTCAGCCGGGCCACCACCGGCTCCGGCGTGCCCTTGGGCACCTGCAGGCCGAACCAGGCGCTGGCGTCGTAGTCGGCCAGGCGCCAGCCCGGGGTCTCGGCGACGGTGGGGATCTCCGGGCAGGCGGGGTTGCGGGTTCGCGTGGTCACCGCCAGGCCGCGCATCTCGCCGGCGCGGACCAGCTCGATGGCGCTGGGCAGGTTGTTGACGCCGAAGTCCACGCGCCCGGCCATGATCTCGTTCGCCGTGTCGGCGCCGCCGCGGAACGGCACGTGCAGCATGTCCACGCCGGCCATGGCCTTCAGGTATTCGCCGGACAGGTGAAGCGAGGAGCCGATGCCCGAGGTGGCGAAGCTGAGCGCGCCGGGGCGGGCCTTCGCGTCGGCCAGCAGTTGCGCCAGCGTGTGGTAGGGGCTGCGCTTGCCGACGCAGAGGATGTTCGGCAGGTCGGCGAAGAGGGCCACGGGCAGCAGGTCGGCCGGGTTCCAGTTCAGCCGCGGCACCAGGTGCGGCATGATGGCGCCGCTGCCGATGCTGGCGAAGAACAGGTTGTAGCCATCGCCCGGCAGGCGGGAGGCGACTTCGGCCCCCACCGCGCCGCCGGCGCCGCCGCGGTTCTCGGCGACGCAGGGCTGGCCGAGGCGCTGGGCCAGGCCCTCGGCCAGCAGCCTGGCCAGCACGTCCGTGGTGCCGCCGGCGGGGAAGGGCACGATCATGCGGAACGGGCGGTTGGGCCAGGCGGCGGGCTGGGCCCGGGCGGTTGGGGCGCTGGTGGTGGCGGCCAGGAACGGCAGGGCGAGCAGGGCACGGCGGGGCGTTGATGGCAGGGCGCGGGGGGTCGCCGGTGCGGCGCGGGCTGAGGTCGCCGATGCGGCGCGGGCTGAGGTCGCCGATGCGGCGCGGGCTGAGGTCGCCGATGCGGCGCGGGCTGAGGTCGCCGATGCG
>CAIMOR010000276.1 GCA_903843125.1 uncultured Rhodospirillales bacterium | reverse complement strand
CCGAGGCCAGGCCGAGAACCACATCAAGTCCTGGAAAACCCACCTGGCTGCCGACCGCACCTCTTGCTGCCACGCCGCCGCCAACCAGTTGCGCCTGATGCTGCACACCGGCGCCTACTGGCTGCTGTGGTCGCTGCGTCGTTTGATGCCGGCGCGATCCACCTGGCGCGTCGCCCAGTTCGACACGCTGCGTCTGCGGCTGCTGAAGATCGCCACCCGCGTGGTCGAATGGAAGACCAGGGTCATGCTGCACCTGCCCAGCGCCTGCCCGGACCAGGCCATCCTCCGGCTCGTCCTCGAACGGATACCGCGCCTGGTCATCTGAACCGCGGGGCAGCGTTGCCCCGACTAAGCCTACTCACCGCAACCTCACGCATCGCAATCCGCACCCTGCCGTCGGCACCTTGCGCCGGCAGGCGAAGGCACGCGCAGAAGTCCGTCACGCCGCCGCCAGGGGCGCCAAACCTTCCACCGGCAGGGCATGCTGAATTTTACGGGCTAGAAGGTCGCGGCCTGATCGAACGACGGGCCGACCCGCGCGACCGCCGCTGCTGGCGTCTGTTCCTCACCGCCGCCGCCACCCCGGTATTGGCAGAGATCGACGCTGCCCGCGACCAACTGGATGCCGAGGCGACTACCGACCTGCCCGACGCGTTGCGGCAGGCTACGATCACCACGCTGCTGACCATGAAGCGCAACCTGTTGGCCGTCAGCGTCGCGGCCCCGGAAGGACTTGTCCGCAATGCCTGAAGGTTCGTTCGAAAAGCCCGTCGCCGAGGTTCCGGTCGTCTCGGAGCGCCCGCGTCGTCGTTGGCTGCGCCCACTCCTGATGCTCGGAGGCATCGCTGCCATGGTGCTGGGCGGCGGCTGGTACTGGCTGCGAGGCGGCACCACGTCGGATACCGACGACGCCTATATCCAGGCTGACAAGCTGCTGGTTGCCAACGACATCTCTGGAGTTGTCCAGAGCATTGGCGTGCATGAGGGCGAGGCCGTCCAGCGGGGCCAGGTATTGTTCGAGTTGGACCCTGCGCCGTTCCGCAACGCTGTCGATGGCGCCCGGGCGCAACTGCAGCAAACCGCGCTGACGCTGGCCGCGATGCAGGCTGACTACCTGCGGATGCAGCGCGACATTGCGGCACAGGAAGCCGCGGTGCAACTGGCGCAGGTGCAGTTCGACCGGCAGGCACAACTGGTCGGCAACGGCGCCGTCTCTCGCGCCACCTACGACCAAGCGCGCTTCGGCCTGACCCAATCGCAGCAGCAGTTGGAGTCGCTGCGCGCCCAAGCCCGGGTGCAACTGGCCAAGCTCGGCGGCGCTGCCGACACGCCGGTGGAGCGCCTGCCCCAATATCTCGCCGACAAGGCCCGCCTGGACGAGGCGGAGCGGCAACTCTCCCATACCGTGGTCAAGGCGCCGTTCGCCGGCACCGTCACGCAGGTTTCGCAGGTGCAGCCCGGGCAATACCTGGCCGCGGCCACGCCAGCCTTCGCCCTGGTCTCAGCTGAAAATGTCTGGGTCGAGGCGCAGCCGAAGGAAACCGATCTCACCCATGTCCGCAACGGCGACCAGGTTGCGGTGACGGTAGACACCTACCCCAGCATTGTCTGGCGCGGCACAGTGGAGAGCGTCAGTCCGGCCAGCGGCGGCACCTTCTCTATCCTGCCGGCACAGAATTCGTCGGGCAACTGGGTCAAGGTGGTCCAGCGCATCCCCGTGCGTATCCGCGTGGAACGCCCCGAGGGCAGTCCGCCGCTGCGTGCTGGCATGAGCGTTGAGGTCAGCATCGCCACCGGCCACCAACGGCACCTCTCGGACCTGTTCTGATGGCTGCCGAAACGGCATTTCCGCATCGGTCGCTGATTACGGTCTGCGCCATGGCGGCGACGCTGATGCAAGCGCTGGACAGCACCATCGCCAACGTTGCGCTGCCCTATATGCAGGGCGGCCTGGCGGCGTCGGCGGACCAGATCACCTGGGTGCTGACCAGCTACATAACCGCCGCCGCAATCATGACTGCGCCGGTCGGCTTCCTTGCCGCGCAGTTCGGCCGCAAGCGGCTGTTCCTGATCTCGGTCGGTGGCTTCACGCTGGCATCCGTGCTGTGCGGCGCGGCGCAGTCGCTCGGTCAGATGGTGGTATTCCGGCTGCTGCAGGGCGTCTTTGGCGCCGCGCT
>CAIMOR010000275.1 GCA_903843125.1 uncultured Rhodospirillales bacterium | reverse complement strand
TGCTGCTGGCGGTCGGCGCCGGCTATGGCGCGGAACTGGCCGCCGCGCTGCGGGCCCACGGCTTCCGCGTCATCCGCCGCATCGCCTACGCCGCCGCCCCGGCCACCGCGCTGCCGCCCCAGGCCGTGTCGGCGCTGCACCAAGGCGTCATCGCCGCGGCGCTGTTCTTCTCGCCGAAGTCGGCGCAGTCTGCGCTGGCGCTGATCCACGGCGCCGGCCTGGCGGCAACGGCGCGCGGCATCCGGGCGTTGGCGATCAGTCCCCGGGTCGCCCAGGCGCTCGCGTCGCCGCCGACCGCGCTGCCCTGGCGCCAGGTGCAGGTGGCGGCGCGGCCGGACCAGGACAGCCTGATGCAACTGCTTGGCCCCGCGGTGACACATGAGTGACACATCCCCACCCGCCTCCGCCGCCGGCTCGGCCGCTTCCGGCACCCCCATCACCCGGCGCTTCCACCTGCCGGTGGAGCCGGTGCTGATCGGCATCGGCCTGCTGGTGCTGCTGATGGTCGGCTACTGGCTGCTGGTGACCCCGCGCACCATCGGTGCCGCCACGCCGGCCGACCCGCAGCGCCTGGCCACGCTGGAACAGCGCGTGGCGGCGCTGGAGCCGGCGCGCGAGCGCAGCGCCAACCAGCTCGCCACGCTGGAGACCCGCCTGCGCGCGCTGGAGTCCCGCCCCGCCCCGGCCGACCCCGCCGCCCGCCTGGCGCCCCTCGAACAGCGGCTGGCCGCGCTGGAACAACGCCCCGCCAGCGCCGACGGCGCCCGGCTCGACACCCTCTCCGCCCGGATGGACACCCAGTCCACCCGCCTGCAGGACCTGACCCGGCTGGAAGCCGACCACGTCGCCCAGCTCACCGCCCAGCTGCAGGCCACCGGCAACGCCGCCGCCAGCCAGCTGCAGGCCGCCCAGCAGGACCTCTCCGCCCGGATCGAGGCGCTGGAGCGCGCCGAGCGCGAGATCGCCGCCATGGAAGGCCGCATGGCCCGCCTCGCCAGCCTGGACCAGCTGCGCGCCGCACTCGCCGCCGGCCAGCCGCTCGGCCCCGCGCTCGCCCGCCTGCCGGACCCCGACCCGGCGCTGGCCCGCTTCGCCACCACCCCGCCGCCCACCGAACCGGCGCTGCGCCTGAGCTTCGAGGACGCCGCCGCCCAGGCCCGCGCCGCCGCCGAACCGGCCCAGCGCCAGGACGGCAGCCGCCCCGGCGTAGTCGACTCCGCGCTGTCCCGCCTCTCCGGCCTGGTCACCATTCGCCGCGGCGAGACCGTGGTCTGGGGCGACGTCGCCGAAGCCGAGATCGAACGCGCCCGCCGCGCCCTGGAAGCCGGCGACCTCGACGCCGCCCTGGCCCAGCTGGACAAGCTGCCGCCGGCCGCCCGCGCGGCGATGCAGGGCTGGACCGGCCAGGCCCGCGCCCTGCTGGCCGCCCGCGCCGCGCTGCGCCGCCTGGCCGCGGGCTGAGCCGCCGATGCGCAACGCCCTCGCCGCCCTGCTCGCGCTGGCCCTGGTGGTCGGCGCCGCCCTCGCCCTGGCCCAGCTCGGCGGCACCGTGGAGGTCAAGGTCGGCGACATCTGGGTCGGCGTCAGCTTCCCCATCGCCATCCTGCTGCTGGTGCTGGCCTTCCTGCTCGGCCACGGCCTGCTTGCCGCCTGGGCCGCGCTGCGCCGTTGGCCGGCCCGCCGCCGCGCCGCGCAGGAGGCCCGCCGCCGCGCCCAGGGCGAGGCCACGCTGACCCGCGCCCTGGTCTCGCTGGCCGCCGGCAATGCCGAGGCCGCCCGGCTGGAGATGCTGCGCGCCCGCGGCCTGCTCGGCGAGACGCCGAACCTGCTGCTGCTCAGCGCCGAGGCCGAGCGCCTGGCGGGGCGGGAGGACCAGGCAGCGCAGGAGTTCCAGGCCCTGGCCAAGCTGCCGGAGGCCCGCTTCCTCGGCCTGCGCGGCCTGCTGCGCCAGGCCATGCAGCGGCAGGACTGGGACGCCGCGCTGGCCCTGGCGCGCGAGGCCGAGGCCGCCCAACCCGGCGCCGCCTGGCTGCGCGAGGAACGCGCGCAACTCGCCGTCCGCACCGCCAACTGGCGCGAAGCCCTGGCGCTGGCCGCGCCCGAGGCGCCGCGCGCCGGCCTGGCCCTGGCCGCCGCCGCGCAGGAACCCGACCCGGCCAAGGCGACGGAGCTGGAACGCCAGGCCTTCGAGAGCGACCCCGGCTTCGCCCCCGCCACCCTGGCCTACGCGCTGCGCCTGCGCGAGAACGGCAGCCCGCGCCGGGCCCGCGCCGTGCTGGAACAGGGCTGGCTGGCCGGCCCGCACCCGGACCTCGCCGCCCCCTGGCTGGCCGACGAACCCGACCCGTTGCACCAGGTCAAGCTGGCCGAGGAACTGGTTCGCCGCAACCCGACCCACCCGGAAAGCCGCCTGCTGCTGGCCCGCGTGGCCCTGCGCGCCGGCCTGACCGGCCGCGCCCGGGCGGAACTGGAAGCCCTGGTGCAGGACGGCGCGCCGGACCGGCACGCCGCAGGCGGGCCAGATCGGCGCGCCTGGCTGCTGCTGGCCGAACTGGAGGAAGCCGAGCAGGGCGAGACCGTCGCCGGCCGCGCCGCCCAGGGCCGCTGGCTGCGCGAGGCCGCCCGCGCCGCGCCGGAACCCGGCTGGCGCTGCGGCCATTGTGGCACGGCCCACGCGGCCTGGGCGCCGGTCTGCGACCATTGCGGCGCCGCCGGCGAGATCGGCTGGACCAGCCTGGCCACCGCCCCCGCCACCTCGTGACCCGCAGCAACACCTATCGCGGCGATAGACCGGGCGTGATGCGGCGCCGCGCGGATCGATGCCAGACTGCGCCGACCAAGCCGGAGGCCCCCATGATGCCACGTTTCCGTTCCTTCCCGACCCTCGCCCTGCTGGCCGGCCTGTCGCTGCCGGCCCTGGCCATGGCGCAGCCGGCAACGCCGCTAGGGCCGGCGCCAGCCGTCGCGCCCCCGGCCGGCAGCCCGACCACCGACGACCTGGCCAACCGTCTGCGCGGCGCGCCGACCAGCCGCAGCGGCGCCGCCACCCGCGGGCTGGGCATGCCGCACGACGCCCCGCCGCCGGCGACCCCGCCGGCCACCCCGGGCGCCACCGGCGGCTGAGCCGGGGCCGGCAACCGCCTCAGTTTCGCTTCCCCGGCGGCGTATGTTCTGGTAATGTTCTCAATCCCCGGATTGAGGACCCCGATGCCTGCCGCCGAGCCAGTCTTTTTCCCGCCGGCGGGCACTCCGGCGCCCGCCCCGCCGGCCCGGCGACCGCCGCCTGGTCCTGACACTGCGCGCCCCGCCGATTTGTCCGAACCCGACCGCTTCCGCGCACGGCGCGTCGCAGCGGCCGCCCTGCCTGCCACCCCGGGCATTTGTCCGACCCCGACCACTCGCGCCCCCGGCCCATCGCAGCGGCCGCCCAGCCGGCCACTCCGGGGATTTGTCCGAACCCAACCGCTTCCGCCCGCGGTGCACCGCCATGACCCGCCCGGCCGGCCACCCTGGGGATTTGTCCGAAACCCGCCGCAACCGTCCTGCCGTCGTGAAACCGCGCGCCGCCGCCACCGCCCGGATGCCCCGAAGCCGCCGCCTGGCCCGCCGTGCGCCCGGTTCAGCCCGGCAACACCTGGCCCAGCACCCGGGCGAAGTTGCCGCCCAGCAGCATCGCCACCTCGGCCTCGCCGAAGCCGATGCCCAGCAGCTCCGCCGCCAGCTCCGGGGTCTGCCGATAGCTGCTGTAGGCCGCCGTGCCCAGCAGCCCCAGCATGTCGCTGCCGATGCCGACATGCGCAACGCCGACCACCTCCGCCATCCGCGCCATGCCCTCGGCATAGCGCCGCAGCGTCGGGAAGATCGTGTTCGGCGGCCAAACCCCGATCACGCCGCCGGTCTCGGCAATGGCCCGCGCATGCGTGCTGGTGATGGTCCGCGTCCGCCCACCCACGGTGTTGTTCAGCGAGGTATGCGACAGCACGATCGGGTGGCGGCTGGCCTCCGCCGCGCCGCGCACCGTGGCGAGCGTGGCGTGCGCCAGGTCCACCACCACCCCCAGCGCATTGCATTCCCGCACCACGGCCACGCCGGCGGCAGTGAGGCCGTTGTGCTCCACCCGGTCGGTCTGGATGTCGCCCAGCTCATTGGCCCGGTAGTGCACCAGCTGCAGGTGGCGCAGCCGGTGCCGGGCGAAGGCCTCGGCCAGCCGCTCCGGCCGGCCCTCCAGGAAGTCGGCGCCCTCGGCCGCCACCAGCACCGCCGGGGTGGCGCCCGGCGCCAGCGCGGCCCGCAGGCTCGACTGGTCGGTCACCACGGCCAGTTCCTGGGTCCGCACCACCTCGGCCAGCCGGGCGAAGGCGGCCTCGGCATGGCGCACCAGCTCGCCCGGCTCGGGGTCCCGCACCGCCTGGATGCGCGTGCCGTTGACCACCTGCGTCACCGGCGTATCCGCCACCATGGCCAGCGCGATCAGCCGCATGCCACCTTCGCGCATCGGTGCTGCCACGGGGGTGAAGGGCCGCAGGCCGCCGCGGCTGATGATGACGCGGCCGGCATGGCTGTGCAGGTCCATCGGCGTGCTGGCGGCCACCATGGCGCGCCCGCGCTCCAGCGCCTCGGCCGGCGGCGGCGGGGTGGCGCAGCCGGCGGTGGCGGCCACGCAGGCCAGCGGCAGCC
>CAIMOR010000274.1 GCA_903843125.1 uncultured Rhodospirillales bacterium | reverse complement strand
GCGCGGCCTCGCGCGCCTGCGCGGCGACGCCCTGCGCGCGGCCACCGCCGCCGGCGAGGACGCCGCTGCCGGGCAGGCCCGCCGCGAGGCGTGGGAACTGGGCGCCGCCGCGCTGCTGGTGGCGCCGTTCCTCGCGGGCATGCTGGGCATGGCCCTGGGCCGCGACTGGATGCCGAACGGCTGGGTCCAGCTGGCCCTGGCCAGTCTGGTGCAGGGCTGGCTCGGCGCCCGGTTCTACCGTGCCGGCTGGGCCGCGCTGCGCGCCGGCACCGGCAACATGGACCTGCTGGTCGCGCTCGGCACCTCGGCGGCCTGGGCGCTCTCGGTCTGGCTGCTGCTCAGCCGTGGCCATGGCGAGACCGGGCACCTGTATTTTGAGAGCGGCGCCGTCATCATCCTGTTCATCCGGCTGGGCAAGACCCTGGAGGCCCGTGCCCGCCGCGCCACCGGAGCCGCGATCCGTGCGCTGCTGGAACTGGCGCCGCGCACCGCCCGGCGGTTGGACGCGGCCGGCGCCGAGCATGAGGTACCGAGCGCCGACCTGGCCGCTGGTGACCGCGTGGTGGTCCGCCCGGGCGAACGCGTCCCGGCCGATGGCATCGTGCTGGAGGGCCGCAGCGGGGTCGACGAAAGCGCGCTGACCGGCGAGAGCCATGCCATCGCCAAGGACGCTGGCGAAACGGTCTCCACCGGCACCATCGCGCTGGATGGCCGCCTGGTGGTGCGGGTCCGCGCCGTCGGCGGCGAAACCGTGCTGGCCCGCGTGGCGCAGCTGGTCGCCGCCGCCCAGGCCAGCCGGGCGCCGGTGCAGCAGTTGGTGGACCGGGTCAGCGCCGTCTTCGTGCCGACCATCATCGGCCTGGCCGGACTGACGCTGCTGGGCTGGCTGCTGGCTGGCGCAGGGGTTGAGACCGCGGTGCTGCGCGCCGTCGCGGTGCTGGTCATCGCCTGCCCCTGCGCGCTGGGGCTGGCGACGCCTGCCGCCATCATGGCCGGCACCGGGGCCGCGGCCCGCGCCGGCATCCTGGTGCGCGACGCCGCCGCCATCGAGCGGGCGCAGTCGGTCACGCTGGTCGCCTTCGACAAGACCGGAACGCTGACCGAAGGACATCCGCGCCTGGCCGCCTGCCATCCGGCTTCGGGCATCACCCGGGAGCAGGCGCTGGGGTTGGCCGCCGCGCTGCAGGCGGGCAGCGAGCACCCGTTGGCCCAGGCGGTACTGGCCGCCGCCCGCCCGGCCGGCCCGGTTGAAGCATTCACGGCGCTGCCTGGCCGCGGGGTCTCCGGCACCGTTGCCGGCCGCGCCCTGCTGCTGGGCAGCCCACGCGCCTTGGCCGAGGCCAACGCCGACCCGGGGCCGCTGACTGCCGCGGCCGCAGCCGAATCGGCCCTGGGCCGCACCCTGGCCTGGCTGGTGGAAGGCCAGCACGTTCTGGCGCTGCTCGCCTTCGAGGACGCGCCGAAGCCCGGCGCCGCCGCTGCCATCGCCGCGCTGCGGGGGCTGGGGCTCAAGGTTGCCATGCTGAGCGGCGACAGCCGCGCCGCGGCCGGCGCCGTCGCTGCCGGTCTTGGCATCACGGATGTCGCCGCCGAGGTGCTGCCGGCCGACAAGGCCGCCCAGGTGCGTGCCTGGCAGGCACGCGGCGAGCGCGTCGCGATGGTCGGCGACGGCGTCAACGACGCGCCGGCCCTGGCCGCCGCCGACCTTGGCATGGCCATGGGCACCGGCACCGACATCGCCATCCAGGCCGCGGCCATCACGCTGCTGCGGGGCGACCCGGCGCTGGTGCCGGCAGCCATTGAGGTGACCCGCCGGACGCTTGGGAAGATCAGGCAGAACCTGGCCTGGGCCTTTGCCTACAACCTGATCGGGGTGCCGCTGGCCGCCCTTGGCCTGCTCTCCCCGATGCTGGCCGGGGCGGCGATGGCGCTGTCCTCGGTTTCGGTACTTGCGAATGCGCTGCTGTTGGCGCGCTGGGAGGTACGGACATGAACATTGGCGAAGCAGCCGAAGCCAGCGGGCTTTCGGCCAAGATGATCCGCCACTACGAGGCGATCGACCTGCTGCAACCACAGCGGCGCGGCAACAACTACCGCGAGTTCTCCGCCCGCGACGTGGCCGAGCTGAGCTTCATCCGCCACGCCCGCGACCTGGCCTTTCCGCTGGAGGAGGTGCGCCGGTTGCTGGCGCTGTGGCGCGACCGCGGCCGCGCCAGCGCCGAGGTTCGCCGCATTGCGCTCGACCACGTGGCGGCGCTGGAGGAGAAGGCGCATTCGCTGGAAGCCATGGCGCTGAGCCTGCGGCACCTGGCCGAGCACTGCCACGGCGACGCCCGGCCGGAATGCCCGATTTTGGACCGGCTGGGCGGGGCTTCGGCGGGGGCGGAACATCGGGCGACGCGCCTCACGCCGGCCTGATGCCAAGCGGCAACAGCGCCGCTTGAACCCAGCGCCGTGACGTTACGATACTTGCCTTGGCCCGGGCCGCGGTGCTGCATCGCAGCAGCGGTTGCCCTCCCTGGCGCGGCGGCCGAGAGGATGACCATGCGCAGCATGCTGCTGGCCTTCAGCGCGTTGGTGGCGCTGCCGGCCCTGGCCTTGGCCCAACCGGTCAGTGGCCCCTACCTTGCCGGCGGCGCCGGGGTGAACATCCGGCTGGACAGCACCGCCCGGCTCAGCGGCGGCACGTCGCTGGATGGTACCCCGGTCAAGGCCAAGTACACCGACGCCGGCGCCGTTGGGCTGGCCAGCATCGGCTGGGGCTTCGGCAACGGCCTGCGCGCGGAAGTGGAAGGGAATTTCCGCCAGAACGACCTGCGCCGCTGGGTCATCGGTGGCACCGTCGCGGCGCAGCGCACCGGCTATGCGCAGACCTATGGTGCCATGGTCAATGCGCTGTACGACATCAACCTGGGCAGCCCGGTGACGCCCTATGTCGGGCTGGGGCTGGGCTATGGCTGGAACGACTTCAGGGGCGTGCACGGCCAGGTCGGCAGTGTCAGCTTGCGCGGCACTGGCGTGGATGGGGCGTTGGCCTATCAGGGTATCCTCGGCGCGGCCTACAGCCTGTCCTCGGTTGTCCCGGGCCTGAGCCTGACCGCCGAGGCACGCTACTACGGCACCGGCACGCCGAGCATCAACACCACCGCCGCCTTCATCGGCGGCAGCGCGCACGGCACGGTGCGGCCGACCAACGACAACATCAGCGGGTTGATCGGCTTCCGCTACGCCTTCGGCGCGCCTGCCCCGGTGCCGCCCGCGCCGCCGCCGGTGGCACCGGCGCGAGCGGTCATCGACCGCACCTTCATTGTGTTCTTCGACTGGGACCGCGCCGACCTCACCGCCCGTGCCCGCGAGATCATCCGCGAAGCTGCGGTTCGGGCGCAGCGCGAGACCGTGACCCGGATCGAGGTCGCCGGCCATGCCGATCGCTCCGGCGACCCCGCCTACAACCAGCGCTTGTCGCAGCGTCGGGCGGAAGCGGTGGCGGCCGAACTGGTGCGGGACGGCGTCGCCCGCGCCGCGATCAGCGTTCAGGGCTTTGGCGAGAGCCGGCCGCTGGTGCCGACCGCGGACAATGCGCGGGAGCCGCAGAACCGCCGGGTGGAAATCGTCCTGCGCTGAGGCTGGCGGCCGTGCCGTCCCCCTTTCCCCCGCCGCCTGCGCTGCCCATTATCCGCGCGCAGCAAGGACTCGCCCGGATGAAGGTTGCGTTGAAGGTTGCCGGCATGACCTGCCAGCATTGCATCCGTGCGGTGACCGGGGCGATCCAGGCGCTGGACCCGCAGGCGCAGGTGGTCGTGGACCTGGCCGCCGGCACGCTGGCCGTGCAGACCTCGCTGCCTGGCAACCAGGTCGCGGCGGCGGTGACGGCCGAGGGCTACCAGGTTCTCGGCTGAGGTCGCCCGCTCAGTCGGTCAGCGCCACCGCCACCACCTGCCAGCGCAGCCGCAGCGGGTCGGTCAGCGCCAGGGTCATGGTCACCCGGCCGTCACTGCCATCGGCCGAGGCCAGCACCATGCGGGCCGTGGTCAGCCCTTCCGGGTGCAGTTCGGCCGGCGCCAGCGTAGCGCGGCCCTCCACGCCCAGCCGGCGCCGCATCAACTCGGCCAGGCCATCGGCGGTGCCCATGCCGGCGGATACCTCCCGCGCCATCGCCTGCAGGTAGTCCAGACCCGCGCCGCTGAGCCCGGCGGTGCGGCCCGGCGGCAACGCATGGGCCGCGGCGGACAACTCGCCGCTCAGCCCGGCCTGCACCGCCGGCCAGTCGACCAGCGCGGCCATGCCCTCGGCATCGGCGCCCGACAGCGCCGCGGTGACCTGCTGCGCCGCCAGCACCGGCGCCGCGCCATAGCCGGCAAGGCCCAGCGCCAGCAGCCCGGCAAGGTACCAGCCGGTGCGCCCGGCGCGCCGCGCCCGGGCGGCCTCGGCCGGGGTTTCCCGACGGACCGCGGCGACAGCCCTGGGGGCTTCGCGGGCGTCATATTCGGCCCAGACTTCGTCCCAGAGGTTCGCGGTCGTGCTGCTCATGTTCGGCCCCTTGCCGGCCGTGAGACAGCATGAGATGCTTTCTCGACAAACCGGGATATGTCTCTGTCTGTGAGACTATGTGCCGGTAAGCTGAGCGAACGGTTAATGGCGCCGGAAAAACTGTCCCGTTTGATGAGACACAAGCACCATCAGTCCCGCTGATGGTGACAATGCACCTAAGGGATTGGCCAAGGGCGGGGGTTGCGGCCATATCGCGTCAGCACAGGCAGGAGAGCCCGATGACCGAGACCGCTTCGTTGGACAGCGCCGCGCTGGACCAGTTGTTCCGCACCGCCCGCACCCAGAACAAGTGGCAGGACCGCCCGATTCCGGACGCCAAGCTGGAGGAACTGTACGACACGCTGAAATACGGCCCGACCAGCGCCAACTGCTCTCCGGCGCGCTTCGTCTTCGTCCGTACCGCGGAAGGCAAGGCCAAGCTGAAGGAGGCGCTTTCGGGCGGCAACATCGAGAAGACGATGACCGCGCCGGTCACCGTCATCGTCGGCTACGACCCGAAATTCTACGACTTGCTGCCCAAGCTGTTCCCGCACGCGGATGCGCGTAGCTGGTTCGTCAGCAGCGAGGCGCTGGCCCAGGCCACCGCCTTCCGCAACGGCACCCTGCAGGGCGCCTACCTGATGCTGG
The DNA here is from genome assembly GCA_903843125.1 of uncultured Rhodospirillales bacterium. Classification (GTDB taxonomy): domain Bacteria; phylum Pseudomonadota; class Alphaproteobacteria; order Acetobacterales; family Acetobacteraceae; genus CAIMOR01. The sequence continues at coordinate 3,807 of CAIMOR010000274.1, read as the reverse complement.
CGGCCCGCGCGTTGGGCATCGACAGCGGGGCGATGAGCGGCTTCAACAACGACAAGGTGGACGAACTGTTCTTCGCCGATACCGGCTGGAAGTCCAACTTTCTGGTCAACCTGGGCTATGGCGATGCCAGCGGCGTGTTCGGCCGGCTGCCACGCCTGAGCTTCGACGAGGCCTGCCGCTTCGAGTAACCGGCATCGGCGCCGGGTTCAGCCTTCCGGCGCGGCGCCGTCCAGCACCGCATGCAGCGCGGCGATGGTCCCTTCCGGCAGGCGCTTGATCTCGCGTGCCAGTCGGTTGGCGAGTTCCGTCGCCGCCGGTGACAGGCCGGCGGTGTCCACCACCACGCGGGGATGGGACAGCCGCGCCAGTTCCACCAGTTCGTCCGCCTCGTCCCAGATCAGGCCGAAATGCTCGTTCACCTGGTGGATCAGCCCGGCGGTCGGGCGGCCACGCCGGCCGTGTTCCAGCGCCGAGAGATAGGCCGGCGAGACATGCAGCGCCGTGGCCAGCTCGGTCAGGCTGATGCCGCGCGTCTCCCGCAGCGTTCTGAGGCGGGCGCCGAATGGGGTCATTCCGCCGCCTCGGGCGCCACCCGCCGGCGGGTGGGCCGGCGGCGCGCCGGTGAAGCCGCCGTCCGCCTGGCGGAGCCCGCGCGCTGCCGGAAAGCAAGCCGTGACGCGCTCACTTGCGCCGCCGCAGCAGCAGGTAGACCGCGCCGGTATTCGCGGTGGGGGCGTGGATGGCGCCGAGCAGCAGCGGGCGCAGATCCGGCGCATTGATCCAATGCGGCAGCTCCCGCCTGAGCACGCCGCCTTCCGGTGCCGGGCCCTTGCCGGTCACGACCTCGACGCAGCGCAGACCGTCCAGGAAGGCGTCGTGCAGGAAGGCGCGCACGGCGTGATGCGCCTCCTGCGCGCGCTTGCCATGCAGGTCCAGCCGGCGCTCCGGCCGCTGCTTGCCGCGGCGCAGGTCGCGCAGCCGCCGGGCGTCCAACCCACCGGGCGCATGGCCGATCCGCAGCTCCGGCGGTGGCGGTGCGGCAGCCTTGCGCACGGCCGGTGCCGGCGGCGGTGCCGGGCTGGCGGCCTCCGGCGCGGTGGGCCGCGGTGCCGGCACCGGGAAGGGATCGCGGCCCTTCAGCGGCTGCACATGTGTCCGTGCCGCCCAGGCATGCCAGAAGGCGCGATCCTCCTCGCTCAGCCGTCGCGCCGGGCGGGGCGGCATGGCTCAGACCTGATCGAAGCCGAGCGGCGGCGCGGCCGGAGGGTCGGCCTGGATCGTCGTGGGGTCGCCTGCCCGGAGGGCAGCGGGATCATCTGCCCGGAGGGCAGCGGGGTCATCTACACGGAGGGCAGCGGGGTCATCTACACGGAGGGCAGCGGGGTCATCGTCGATCAGGATGATGTGCAGCCGGCGCGGGCCATGCGCGCCGAGCTCCAGGGTCTGCTCGATATCCGCGCTGCGGCTGGGGCCGGTGACGAACATGACGTTGCGCGGCATGAAGCCGCCGGTCAGCGCGTCGTGGTTCTCGGCGCGCAGCCGGTCGAAGGCGTCCTCATATCCCGCCACAATGCCGCTGGCCTTCAGCACGACGATCTCGGTATCCGGCAGCAGGTTCAGCGTGGTCGGGCGGGTTGGGGCGGCGGGCAGCATCAGCGTGCCGGTTTCGGCCACTCCGACAAAACCGTGCTGCACGCTGACCATGTCGGTCGCCTCGGCGCGGCCGGAGTGGAATTCCAGCATCGGCCGCTCGCTCCAGGGCATGGCCCAGAGCTCCGGGTTGGGGGCCAGCACGAATTTCGGCGCCAGGTTCTGGGCGGCCAGGTAGTCCGCCACGGCGCCGGGCACCGCGCCGGCATGCGGCACGCGCTCCACGGTGCCGAACTCCTTTTCCACGTTGCGCAGGAACAGCTCCACCTGGGCCGGGCGGGGCAGTTGAGCGCGGGCGGGCTGCAGGTGGCGCGGGTGGCTGGCCAGACGGCCCGCCAGCATGGCCTGCTGGTCGGCCGGCAGCGGGCCGCGCTTCAGGCCGCGGCGGATGCCGTTGAGGATGGCTTCCTTGCTCATTTGTCGTTCGTCTCCGCCGCGCGCTGGCGCAGCACCTGTTCCAGCCTGTCCAGGCTCAGTTCAATCCGCCAGACCGCCTGATCCAGCGGATGGTCCGAGGGCGGCAGCCCTTCCAGGATCCGCCGCAGCGTGGTCGCCGGGGGTTGGGCCGACTGGCTCACCGGCGCCTCTGCGCCTTGGCGTAGGCACTCATGAAGGTTTCGCCCTGCGGCGCCGGCAGGTCGCGCCCCGCGGTCCAGCCGCCCGCCAGCGGCAGGCTGGCGAAGGCGCCCTTGCCGCGTGCCAGCATGTGCAGGGCGTTGATGCCGAGCCTGGTCGCCAGCCGGTACAGGCCCGGGCGCCGGGCGAAGAAGGCCCATAGCCCGAGATTGGTGCGCTGGGTGGACGGGGTCAGATGGCGTTCGAACTCGCGTTCCCGCCAGTGGCGCATCATCTTCGGCAGCGGGATCTTCACCGGGCAGACGCTCTCGCACTTGCCGCAGAAGGTGCTGGCGTTGGGGAGCAGGCCGGTCTTGTCGATGCCGACCAGGCTGGGGGTCAGCACGGACCCCATCGGCCCCGGGTAGACCCAGCCATAGGCATGGCCGCCGACCGCGCCATAGACCGGGCAGTGGTTCATGCAGGCGGCGCAGCGGATGCAGCGCAGCATCTCCTGGAACTCGGTGCCCAGCATGTTGGTGCGGCCATTGTCCACCAGCACCACGTGGTACTGCTCCGGCCCGTCCAGGTCCTCGGCCCGGCGCACGCCGGTGGAGAAGGTGGTGTAGACGGAAAAATCCTGGCCGGTGGCGCTGCGGGCCAGCAGGCGCAGCATGTTGCAGGCGTCCTCCAGCGTGGGCACAACCTTCTCGATCGAAGCCAGCGCGATGTGGACGCGGGGCAGGGTCTGCGTCAGGTCGCCATTGCCCTCATTGGTGACGATGACGCTGCTGCCGGTCTCGGCAATGAGGAAGTTGGCGCCGGTGATGCCGACATCGGCGGCCAGGAACTTGTCGCGCAGGGTGCTGCGGGCTTCGGCGACGATGTCGGCGCGCTCATGGAATACCCGGTCCTTCGGCAGGTGGGTGTGCAGGCGGCGGAAATCGGCTTCCCAGTCCTCCCGGTTCAGGTGGAAGGCCGGGGCGATGATGTGGCTCGGCGTTTCCTGGCGCAGTTGCAGGATGTATTCGCCCAGGTCGGTCTCGACGGGCGTGATGCCGTGGTGCTCCAGGTGGTCGTTGATGCCGAGCTCCTCGGAGATCATCGACTTGCCCTTGGTGACGGTCTTCGCCCCGACCGAGCGGCAGATCGCCAGCACCGTCTCCCGCGCTTCCTCCGCCGTGCTGCACCAGTGGACCTTGCCGCCGGCGCGCTCAACGTTGGCGGCGAAGGTCTCCAGGTAGAAGTCCAGGTTGGCCAGGGTGTGGTTCTTGATGTCGCGACCGATGTCGCGCAGCTGCTCGAATTCCGGCAGCGCCGCCACCGCATTGGCCCGGCGCACCAGGAAGGCGCCCTTGGCGGTGCCGAGCGCCTTCTGCAGGCCGGTATCGGCCAGGGCGCGGGCGGCATTGCGCTTGAAGTCGGGCGAATGGACGGTCTGCACGGCGCGGATTCTCCTGTCCCGCCCAATGTAGCGCGGCCGGCGTGGCAAGGTTAGGGCCAGATCGTCGCTTCATTCGCCCCCTGGTCACGGTCTAGCCTTGGCGCCAAGCCCAGAAGGAGCCGCCGCATGCCCCCCATCCTCCCGCGCCGCGCCCTGCT
>CAIMOR010000273.1 GCA_903843125.1 uncultured Rhodospirillales bacterium | reverse complement strand
CAGCCCCGGCGCGGCGCTGCCGAGACCCAGCGCCAGCGCCAGGCCGGCCAGCGCGAGCCGGCGCGGCGAGAGGCGGTCCGGCGTTGGGCGGCCTGGCGTTGGGCGGCCTGGCGCCGGGCCCGGCGTTGAGGGGTCCGGTCGCGGGCAGTCCGGCACCGGGCGGGCCGCCAGCAAGGGGTTCAGGCCCAGGCCGGCCAGCTTCGGGTGTTGCGGCGCCAAGGGGGCCGGCGCGGTTGGCGTGCGGCTCATGCGGCCACCAACAGGCCGGCGCCGACCAGGCGGGGCAGCAGCGCGGCCGCATCCACGCCGGGGTGGGCCTGGCGCAGCTCGGCCTCGGTGACGTCAGGCCGGGCCAGCAGCCAGGCGGCGGCCTCGGCCTCCGGCACCGCCAGCGGCAATGCGCCGGTGGTGGTCTTCAGCACCCAGTCGGCGCCACGGCGCACCGGCTTAAGGCCGGGGGCCAGCACGCGGAAGCTCGGGGCCTCGGTGTCGGCAGCCGGCGCGGCCGCGGCCAGCCCACGCGCCGCCAGCACATCGAGGCCGCCGCGCTGGTAGTGGAAGTTGGCGACGAAACCTTCCAGCACCTCCATCACCTTGGGGTCGCGCGCCAGCTCGGCCAGCTTCTGGCCCAGCTGCCCGGCGCGGGTGGTCAGCGCGAAGCGGGCGGCGGCGCTGCCGTCCTGGCGCGGCAGCGGCTGGCGGAACAACGGCTCATACAGCGCGCGCTCCATCAGGATGTTCAGCACATCCATGCCGAGCGGCGCGTGGACGCCATAGGCGACGTGCATGGTGGCCGGGGCCTCACACAGCGCGTCATGGTACCAGCCGCGCGGCAGGTAGAGCAGGTCGCCGGCCTGCAGGGTCAGGCGTTCCCGCAGCCTACCCTTGGCCTGGTCGTGGTGCGGCTGGCCCAGGTTGCGGAACAGCGGGTTGGCGATGGGCCAGTCGGCGCGACCTTCCCAGATGTTCCAGGACTTCTCGCCCTCCACCTGCACCGCCCAGACGTCATGCGTATCGAAATGGCTGGGGAAGGCCTTGTGCGCCTGCCAGCTGACATAGACGTTGGCCTGCGCCTTGCCCAATCCGGCGGCTTCCAGCGCAGCCGAGACGGCGACCAGGCCGGGCGTCAGGCTGTCGACGTCGTTCAGGGCAAGCGAGGCACCGCGCTTGACCCAGTCCATCACCTTCGCGGCCACCGGCTGCAGCACCTGGTCGTTGTCGCGGCTGGTGGCGGGGGCGCAGTACTGCTCGGCGGGCACCGGCTTTTCGTCCAGCACCAGCTTCAGCGACTGGGCGGACCAGATATGCGTCATGTCCAGCAGGCGGTTCAGCTGGCGCCAGGAGAGCACGCTGGCGAAGCGTGCGGCGCCGCCCTTGACGTGCAGCGGCTGGCGGTCGTGGTACTCGGCAAAGAAGCGCTCCGGCGTGACGGGCGCCAGCAGCTCGGCCAGGGAGGAGATCATGCGCGGAGGCTAGAGCAAACCGGGCCGGGGTGTAATCACGCGGGGCAAGTAATTTGCGCGCGCCGGCACGGGTTGCCGCGGGCGCGTGGCACCGGAAAGGCCGGGTTTCAGCCGAGCCGGCGCTCGCGGCGCCATTGGCTCAGCGCGTCCCAGCTCTCGAGCGCAATGCCGATGACCGGGGCGGCGACGAAGGCGCAGGCCAGCGCCGGCCAGAGCCAGCCTTCGCCGACCGCCACCAGCATCAGCGCGGCGAAGACCAGGCCGAGGATGGCCTCGCGCCCGCTGTTGCGCTCATCTGCGCGCAGCGCCAACTGCACCAGGTCCGGGCCGGGCGGGCCGAAACTGGCCGGGGCGGCGGGCAGGACCTCGCCGCGCAGCGTCGTGCCCGGCGACTGGCGCCACCGCCGGCGATCGGCAGCGGCGGGGCCGGCGGGTTCCCATTCGGGCTGGTCGGTGATCAGCATGGCTGCTGGCTCCAGAACTCGTTCGCCGGATGAGATACGATCCCACCGGGGGTGAATACAACGAATACGTGCTACCGATGACCTTTCTCCACAACCCATGAGGATTGTCTTTCAGCGTGACACAACCTTACGTCTGGCGACATTTTCCGACGCGGGCGGCGACGGCACCGCCGTGGTGACCGCCGGGAAACGCCGCGACCGGGCACCCCAGCGCGCCGGTGGCGTGATAGTGATGGCGGCATCGGCAAGCCGCAGGGGGCGAGATGGTCCGCGTTCATCACCTGGAGAATTCACGCTCGCACCGCGTGCTGTGGCTGCTGGAGGAGCTGGGCCAGCCCTATGAGGTGGTGACCTACCGGCGCGACCCGGCCACGCTGGCGGCGCCGGCGGCGCTGCGCGCGGTGCATCCCCTGGGCAAGTCGCCGGTGCTGGAGGATGACGGCATGGCGCCCTTGGCGGAATCGGGCGCGATCCTGGAGTACCTGCTGCAGCGCTACGACCTGAGCGGGCGCTTCGCCCCGGCGCGCGGCACCGCGGATTGGGTGCGCTACCTGCACTGGCTGCATTTCGCCGAGGGCAGCGCGATGACGCCGTTGCTGGTCAAGCTGATCCTGAACCGCACGGACAAGGCGCCCTGGCCGGTGCGCGGCATTCTGCGCAAGGCGCTGATGCCATTGCGCGTGCGGGTGGAAGGGCAGATCGCCGACCAGCTGGCCTACATGGAGGCGGCGCTGGCGCAGGCGCCGCATTTCGCCGGCGAGGCGTTCAGCGCGGCCGACGTGCAGATGATCTTCGTGGCCGAGGCCAGCGCGGCGCGCGGCGGGCTGAACGCCGGCAGCTACCCGAAGCTGTGGGACTGGCTGACGCGCATGCGGGCCCGGCCGGGCTGGCAGCGCGCACTGGAAAAGGGTGGCGCGTTGCGCCTGGGGTTCTGAGGCGATGAACCGCAAGGCCTGGGCCTGGGCGTTCTACGACTGGGCGAACTCGGCCTTCCCAACGGTGGTCTCCACCTTCGTCATCGCCGCCTACTTCACCCAGGGCATTGCGGCGGACCCGGCGACCGGCCAGGCGCAATGGGGCTGGATGCAGACCTGCGCCGGCATTGCCATTGCGGTGCTGTCGCCGCCGCTCGGCGCCGTGGCCGATGCCGGCGGCAGGCGGCGCTTCATGCTGGCGCTGTGCACGGGCGTGATGGTGGTGGCGACGGCCGGCATCTGGTTTGCCCAGCCGAACCCGGCCTTCGCGCTGTGGGCGCTGGTTTGCGTCGGCGTGGCGACGGTGGCGTTCGAGCTGGGGACGGTGTTCTACAACGCGCTGCTGCCCGGGCTGGCGCCACCGGAGAAGCTGGGGCGGGTCAGCGGCCTGGCCTGGGGGCTGGGCTATGCCGGCGGGCTGGTGTGCCTGCTGCTGTGCCTGTTCCTGCTGGTGCAGCCGAACCCGGCGCTGTTCGGGCTGGACCGCGCGAAGGCCGAGCATGTGCGGGCAACGGCGCTGCTATGCGCGGCCTGGGTGGCGCTGTTCTGCTGGCCGGTGCTGCTGGCCATGCCGGACCCGAAGGGCGCGCGGCCCGGCTGGTGGCAGGCGGCGCGGACCGGGCTGGCGGAAACCTGGCGCGTGGTGCAGGGGCTGCCGCGGCAGCCGGTGCTGGCGCGCTTCCTGTTCGCCCGGCTGTTCTACACCGACGGGCTGAACACGCTGTTCGCCTTCGGCGCCATCTTCGCCGCCGGCGTCTTCGGCATGACGGTGGACGAGGTGATCATGTTCGGCATTGCGTTGAACGTGACGGCGGGGCTGGGGGCGGCCGGGTTCGGGTTGATCGAGGACCGCTTCGGCAGCAAGCGGACGGTGCTGGTCTCGCTGTCCGCCATCACGCTGATCGGCGGCGGGCTGCTGGTGGTTTCCGGCAAGCCGGCCTTCTGGGCGCTGGCGCTGGCCCTGGGCATCTTCATGGGGCCGGCGCAGGCGGCGAGCCGCACGCTGATGGCACGGCTGGCGCCGGAGGGCGAGGCGGCGGCGCATTTCGGGCTGTTCGCACTGAGCGGCCGGGTGACCGGCTTCTTCGGCCCGGCGGTGCTGGCGGCGGTGACCGAAGCGACGCAGAGCCAGCGCGCCGGCATGGCGACGGTGCTGGTATTCCTGGCCGTTGGGGCTGCGGTGCTGGCCACGGTGCGGTTGCCACCAGGGCAACACTGACCAGGGCAGCGGCGACCAGGGCGGCGCTGAATTGAAAAGGGGGGCCGCAGCCCCCCTTCCCGGCCCGCGCACCGCGGCGCACGGGCGTCATGCCTCGCCGGACTAGGCGATGATGTGCAGGTCCGCGGCGTGGACGGCGGCGTGGTCGCTGAAGGTGGCGATCAGCACCTTGGCGCCGGCCGTGGTGCCGGCCGCGTCGAAGAACAGCTTGCCGTGGGCCTGGTCGTAGATGAACGTGGCCGCGGCGGTGCCCGGATGCGCCGAGAGCGCGAAGTGGCCGGTCATGTCCATGCCGGCAACCAGGCCGGCGCCGAACTCGGCGGCGGAGAGCTGCAGGTAGTCCACGCCGCTGACGAAGTCGGTGACGGTGTCCGAGTCCGCCATCGCGCTGTGCAGCACGAAGGCGTCGCTGCCGAGGCCGCCGGTCAGCATGTCGTGGCCGGGGCCGCCGTCCAGCGTGTCGTTGCCGCTGCCGCCGACCAGCGTGTCGGCGCCCTGGCCGCCCAGCAGCAGGTTGTTGCCCGTGCCGGCGTGCAGCGCGTCGTTGCCGTTGCCGCCCGAGAGGGTGCTGTTGCCGGTGCCGCCGACCAGCGTGTCGTTGCCCGAGCCGCCGTCCAGGCTGTCGTTGCCGCCGCCGCCGACCAGGCTGTCGTTGCCCGAGCCGCCGCTGATGGTGTCGTCCAGCAGGGTGCCGGTCAGGCTGTCGGCCTTGTTGGTGCCGGAGATGCTGGCGCCTTTGAAGATGGTGTCGGCCGCGTGGTAGTTCAGGTTCTGCACGCGGGTGTCGTTCTGGATCGACGTGTCAGCCTGGTTGTAGGCGGTGGCCGGCGTGGCGTAGTTGGCGCTCAGGTAGTCTTCCAGGATCTTCTGTTCGTGCAGCACATTGGCGTCGGTGATGCCGACGCTGGTCAGCGTGCTGGCGGCGGTGAAGTCAAGGCTGGGGTCGAGCGCGGCGGAGAGCGTGCCGTCGGTCAGCAGGAAGTGGAAGTTGCTGGCATTGGCCTTGATGACGTAGCCGTCGCCGCCGTTGACCTCGAAGTTGTTGGTGACGAACTTGATCACCGAAGGGGCGTCGGCGGAGATGACGCCGTTCTCCATGATGCGGGCGGTGACGTGGCCCTGGGCGTCGACCAGCGCCATGTTCAGGATGCGGTGGCCGGCGGCGGCGGTGGGGTTGAAGCTGAACTGGATGCCGCCGACCTGGGCGAAGCCGCCATACTGGGTGATCAGGTTCGGCGACTGGCCGACCTCGGTGTCGAAGATGTTCACCAGGCCCTGCGCCGTGGTGTCCATGATCATCATGCTGTCGTTGAAGCGGAAGGCGTTCTCGATATCGAGCTGCGAGATGCCGCCGGCCAGCTTGCCGAAGGCCGGGTCGGCGATGGTGGCGATCTTGTCGCCGTTCACGTCGATCGAGCCGATCGAGGCGCGGATGCCGCCGCCATTGTCCAGGCCGACGATCGGGCCGGAGATGCCGAAGCTGTTGTGCAGCTTCCAGATGTAGCCGTCGGTGGCCAGGTCGCCGAGGTTGGTTTCCTGCACGCGGGCGAAGGCGCGGTCGCCTTCCAGGTAGACGTTGGTGTAGCCGAAGACGGTGCCGTCCTTGGAGCCGACGACGGTGTTGATGTCGTTGGCGATGGTCTGCACCTTGGTCGCCATGGCGCTGGAGGCGATGATGCTGGCGGCGCTGTCGGTGGTGCCGTAGACCGACTGCAGGTCGGCGGCGGTGGCGACATAGGCGCCGTCGACCGTGTCGTTCAGGCTGGACGGAATGATGTGGCCGGCGTCGTCGAACTGGACGACCAGGCGGCCGAGATAGGTGTATTCGGTGTCGGTGGTCACCACCAGGGAGGTGCTGCCGTCGGCGTTGGTCAGCGCGATCGGGTAGGTGCCGCCGGCGTACGGGGTGCTGCTGTGGCCGTTGAAGCCGGCCTGGCTGTCGTTGCCGTCCAGCAGGCGCTCATGGCCGCCGCCGGCGACCCAGATGTCCACGCCGTGCACCAGCGCGGCCACCGCTTCGGTGGTCTGGATGTCGTTCAGCTGGTCCATCTCGACGATCTTGTTCACGCCCATGGCGGTGAGCGCGTCGACCGAGGCCTGCAGGTTGGCGGCCAGCTGGGCGATGGTGGCGGCAGTGGGCACCGTGCCGTTCGGCGAGCTTTCGGTGGTCAGCTCGGCGGTGTCGAGGCCGACCAGGCCGATCTGCTGGCCGCCGATGGTGGAGACCGAGTAGGGCACGAACTTGCCGGCCAGGGTGGCGGTGTCGTGGCCGGCCAGGTTGCCGGCGGTGCCGCCGATGCTGTTGTCGGCGCCGGACTTCAGGGCGCTGTCGGCCGAGAAGTTCAGGTCGCTGACGATGTAGGGGAACTGCTGGCCGACCCAGGCGCCGGACTTGAAGGTGGCGCCGGCCAGGACGTTGGAGCCCAGGTCGAATTCATGGTTGCCGAGCGCCGAGGCGGTGGTGCCCAGCGCGTTCAGGATGGCGATGTCCGGGCGGCCGAGCGCGGTGCTGCCGACGCCGGGGGCGCTGGACAGAGAGGGGTCGGCGCCGCCGTTCAGCCAGGGGCCGGGGATGTAGTTGTCGCCTTCGGCGATCTTCAAGGTGTTGGCGTATTCGCTGCCGAACTTGTCGACCATCGCCGCCAGGATCGGGGCGGTCTGCACGGCCAGCATGCCGGCCTCGCCGTAGTAGTTCAGAAGCTGCAGGGTATAGGCCACGAATGCTCTCCTCAGGTTGGCGCCGCCAGCCTGGCCGCAGCCACCGACGAGGGGCGGCGCGAGCCGAGCGGGTGGCGCGAGGAGCGCGACTTACGGGGCGTTCATGACCTTTCCATTGCGTGAATATGGGTTAACCGTGAAACGATACCGGGCCGCAGAGATGTCACCGGATCGCAGCCTGCGTGCCATGGGCGGTCGGCGGTGGGCGGCGTCAGGGTTCGATGCCCGAGGGTGCAGCCGGCAGAATGGGTGCGGCTCAGGGCCGTTCGGCGACATATGCTGTCGCCTTGACCGCAGCTCTCGCAATATGTCAGGGTGTTTCCGCCTCGCGCCTCCCCGTGCAGGCAAAAAAAAGACGGCGCCCTTGTGGGGCACCGCCGAGTTTAGGGAGGAAACGTCCAAGAAAGCCAAGAGGTCAGTGAAACTGACCTAATCGCCAGTTCCAAAGCTAGCGGAGCGCCGCCCCGCTGGCAAGGGAAATTGTGCGCTGCAACAAATGGCCACAATTGGTGGAGCTTGCCGAAGGGGGCGCCACCCGCGGGCGTGCGGGCAGCCTTGGGTGCCGATTGCCAACCGAGCGAGACCGGCGGCGGCCCGGTCGCCTGGCAGCCGGCCGCCCGCGGTGTCCCCGCCCGGGCGCCACGCCTGGCGTCATCGAAGCCGAAGCAGGCGGTCCGGTCGGGTGCTGGCGCCCGGGCGGCTCAGGCCGCGGCGTAGAGGTAGGCCGGCATCATCTCGGTACGGTCGACCACGCCCTTCACGCCCGGCACGTTCTCGGCCAACACCCGCAGGCCGCGCTTCACCGCCTCGGTGCGCATAAAGCCGTGGAACTCGACCACGCCGTCCTTGACCTCGACCATCGTATAGAACGTGTCGGCCCAGGGCTGCTTCTTCATCGCCGCCAGTACCGCCAGGCGGATGCGGTCGTCGCTGAGGTCGGCTTCGGTCGGCGGCGGCGCCACCAGGGCGCGCAGCAGGTCGGCGCGCGAGACCAGGCCGCGCAGCTGGCCGTCCTGCAGCACCAGCACGCGGCGGATGTGCCTGGTTTCCAGCAGATGGGCGATGTGGGCGGCCGTGGTGTCCGGCGTCACCGTCACGACATCCTCGGTCATCACGTCCCGCGCCGTGGCGCCATGGGTGCGGGCGTAGCGTTCGGCCTGCTCGCCCGGGTCGGCGAACAGGCTGCTGAGCCAGCCGCTCGGCTTGTCCTCCTCGCCGGCCAGGCGGCGGATCAGGTCAGCCTCGGTGACGATGCCGAGCACGGCGCCGGTCTTGTCCATCACCGGCACCGCCGAGATGCCGCGTTCGGACAGCAGCCGCGCCATGGCGACCACCGGGGTCTCCGGCGGCACGGTCACGACATCGGCGGTCATCAGGTCTCGGGCGCTGAGCTTGTTCATGGCAGACTTCCTCGGGAGCTGCCGCATGCTTGCCACGCCGGCAGGGCGGCCGCCTTGCGCCAGCGCAAGTGCCGGCGATGGTGCGGCCGGCGCAGGCGGTGAGGGCCTGGCCGCCGGCTTGGGCGCCGGCGCGAGCCTTCGGCAATTCCAACCGGGGCGTTCAGGCGCTATCAGTGCTGCCAAGCCGTCTCCGGGAGGACCCGCCTATGACCATCACACGCCGTCTTGCGCTTGGCGCACCCGCCCTGCTGGTCGGCACCGGCCGGGGGCGCGCCCAGGGGACGGCCCCGGCCACGCAGCTGGCCATCGCCACCGGCACCACGGGGGGCGTCTATTATCCGCTCGGCGGCGGGCTGGCGAACATCCTCAGCCGCAACATCCCGGGCATGAGCGCAACGGTGGAGACCACCGGCGGCAGCGTGGCCAACAACCAGCTGCTGGGCGCCGGCCGCGTCGGCATGATCTTCAGCCAGGTGGATGCCTGCGTGGATGCGGTGAACGGCGTGGACCGCTTCCGCGGTCGGCCGGTGAAGGTGCGGGCGCTGGCGGTGATCTACAGCAACCGGATGCAGGTGGTGACCACCGCGGCCAGCGGCATCACCAGCATCGAGGGCATGAAGGGCAAGCGCGTGGCCACCGGCGCCCCCGGTTCCGCCACCGAGGTCATGGCCTTCCGCATCCTGGAGGCCGCTGGGCTGGACAAGGACAAGGATTTCCGCGCGCGGGAGCGGCTTTCCCCGGCCGAGGGGACGAATGCGATCAAGGACGGCAAGCTGGACGCGTATTTCTTCGTCTCCGGCATTCCGACCAGCGCCATCACCGACCTCGGTGCCTCGCCCGGGATCACGCTGCGGATGATCGACCACGCGCAGTTCATCCCGAAGATCGTGCAGAAGTACGGCCCGGTGTATTTCCCCGAAGTGATCCCCGCCGGCACCTATCCGGGCCAGACGGTGGACAACCACCAGATGAGCGTCGCCAACATCATCGGCGTGCTGGAGACCATGCCGGACGCGCTGGTGACACAGATCCTGGAGACCACCTGGAAGGCCAAGGCCGAGCTGGAGCAGGTGCACGCCGAGGCGCGCAACTTCACCCTGGCCGGGCAGAAGACCGCGGCCGCCGGGGTGCCCTGGCACCCGGCGGCGGAAGCGTTCTGGAAGGCCAAGGGCGCCACGCTCTAGGGTGCTGGCCGCGCCGGCCGCGTCGCCGGCGCAACCAGGCGGCCCGCCACGCGAAGCTGGACCGTGATCCGCGCCCTGGCGCCCGGCGCGGCCCGTTACGACCGACCGCGGCGCGGCGCCCCCGGCGCACGGCGTTGCGCCACGACCCGAATGCCCATGAGGATTGGCGGCCATGACCATCGCACACCATCAGTTGCCGCCGGAAATCCCCGAGGGGGCGCTGGACGAAGCCACCGCGGCGCGGGTGGAGGAACTGATCGAGGAGGAGGAGGGCGCGCAGCATCGCTTCACCGGCGTGCTGCGCTGGGTGGCGCTGCTGGTGGCGCTGGCCATGGCGCTGTTCCACCTCTGGGCCGCCTACGACATCGTGCCGACGACGACGCTGCGCTTCGTGCATGTCGGCTTCGCGCTGGTGCTGGGCTTCCTGCTGTTCCCGGTCTCCAAGCGGTTCCGCAACCGGCTGATGCCGTGGGACTACCTGCTGATCGCGGCCGGGCTGTACGTGGTGTACTACCTGCTGGCCGGCGGCGACGACCTGCTGGACCGCTACGTCTTCCCCGAGCCGATGGACCTGGTGGTCGGCTGGGCGCTGGTGCTGCTGGTGCTGGAAGTGACCCGCCGCTCAACCGGGTGGGTCATGCCGTTGGTCTCGCTGGGCTTCCTGGCCTACGCCTTCTTCGGCAACCACCTGCCGCCGCCGTGGCGCCACCAGGGCTATGACGAGGTGCGGCTGATCCCGCACATCACCATCACGCTGGACGGCATCTTCGGCCCGGCGGTGGATGTTTCCTCCAGCATCATCATCCTGTTCACCATCTACGGGGCGATTTTGCAGGCCAGCGGTGCCGGCAAGTTCTTCGTGGATTTCTCCTTCGCGGCCACCGGCGGCAAGGCGGCCTCGGCCGGGCGCACCGTGGTGCTGTCCTCCTTCCTGCTCGGCGGCCCTTCGGGGTCGGGCGTGGCCACCACCGTCACGCTGGGCACGGTCGCCTGGCCGATGATGAAGCGCGTGGGCTACCGGGCCGACGATGCCGGCGGCTTGCTGGCGGCGGGCGGGCTGGGGGCGATCATCTCGCCGCCGGTGCTGGGCGCGGCGGCGTTCCTGATCGCCGAGTACCTGAAGATCAGCTACCTCGAAGTGCTGCGGATGGCCGCGGTGCCGACCATTCTCTACTACGCCAGCCTGCTGTTCATGGTGGAGCTGGACCAGCGGCGCATCGGCGCCAGTGGCCGGGTGGAGGAGGCCATGCCGGTCGAGAGTGCCTGGGCACTGACCAAGAAGTACGGGTTCCACTTCTCCTCGCTGCTGGCGATCATCGTCTTCATGGTCTGGGGCTATTCGCCGACTATGTCGGTGCTCTACGCCATGGTGGTCGCGGTGGTGCTGAGCTTCCTGACCCGGCAGTCCGCGCTGTGGCCGATGAAGCTGGTGGAGACGCTGGCGGCGGGCGCGGTGCAGAGCGTCGGCATCGCCGCCACCTGCGCCTGCGCCGGCATCGTCGTCGGTGTCATCACGCTGACCGGGCTGGGGCTGAAATTCTCCGAGATCGCCATCCAGGCGGCGGGTGGCTCGCTGCTGGTGACGGCGCTGTACACCGCGCTGATCGTCTGGGTGGTGGGGTTGGCGGTGCCGGTGACGGCTTCGTACATCATCTGTGCCGTCGTGGCCGCGCCGGCGCTGATCAAGCTGGGCGTGCCCGACTATGCCGCGCACATGTTCGTCTTCTACTACGCGGTGCTCAGCGAGGTTTCGCCGCCGACCGCGCTCTCGCCCTTCGCCGCCGCGGCCATCACCGGGGCGGGGCCGTACCGCACCACGCTGCAGGCGTGGAAGTACACGCTGCCGGCCTTCATCCTGCCCTTCGTCTTCGTGACCGACCCCGAGGGCGTGGCACTGCTGCTGGGCAGCAAGCCGGGAATGACCGGCATGGATATCGCCTGGCAGATCTTCCTGGCCGCTGCCGGGCTGGCGGCGCTGGCCGCCGCTTGCCAGGGGTTCCTGCGCGTGGCGATGGCCTGGTGGGAACGCGTGGCCATGGCCGTGGCGGGGCTCATGATGATCTTCCCGGCGCTGGTGGACGGCATCTTCGGCGCCGGCGTGGTGCCGGTGCCGCATGTGCTGGGCATGGTGCTGGCACTGGCGCTGCTGGGCTGGCAGTGGAAGGGCAAGGCGGCGCCGGCGGTGGCATGACGTGACCGGTCGGCGGTAGCGTCGCGGGCCTCGCCGCAACCGACGGTGGCTGTTACGCTGCCGGCATGCGCCCCTGGCTCCTGCTGCTCCTGTCCCTGCTGCTCCTGCCCCTGTTGGCCGCCTGCAACGTCAACCCGCCGAACCTCGGCGGCACCTGGCGGGAGGCGCGGGAGAACATTCCCGGCCTGGCCGAGGCCGGTACGCTGCTGACCGGCGCCGGCTTCGACCGTCGGGCCGAACCGCCGGAGCCGGATGGTGCGGCGCTGCGGCTCTGGCTCGGCAGCCGTCGGGCGCATGCCATGCTGGTGCAGGCCACCGGGGAACGGCGGCTGTGGCGCACCCCCGGCGGCTTCGCGCTGGCCACGGATGGCGCGCGGGTAGTGGCCACCTCCGGCCTGACGCAGGCGCTGACCGCCAGCCACCAGGAAGGCCAGGACCCCCTGGCCGACCCGAAGGCGCTGCTGGCGCGTGGCCGCAGCCTGCGGCGGCAGGTGGATATCGGCACCGCCGACCGCGCGCCGGGCGGCATGCGCTTCGGCCTGCAGCTGGACTGCCGGCTGCGGGCGCGGCCGGTGCCGGAGGAGGCGGCGACGCTGCTGGTGGAGGAGCGCTGCTCCAGCCCGCAGCTGGCCGGCTTCACCAACCGGTTCTGGGCCGATGCCGACACCGGCGCGGTGCTGCGCAGCGAACAGTGGATAGGGCCGGACCTGCCGGCGCTGCGGTTGGAGGAGTTGGCGCCGGGCTAGCAGAGGGTCTGCGCGACCACTTCACCGCTCCGGCCGCTGCGCGCCTTCGCGGATCGGGCGCTACGCCTTCCAGCCCAGCCCGGCGCGGCGCATCCGGCGCAGCACGTAGAGTGTCCAGGCCAGTTGCACCGTCAGCGCCGGCAGCACGACGAAGGGTTTCCACTGCGCCGGCAGTTGCAGGAAAATCGCCGCCAGGTCGGCCTGGAAGCAGGTGAAGCCCCAATGCGCCAGGGCGACGCCCCGCACCGGCATGCCGCTGCGCTGGGCCATCTGGTACAGGTGGGTGCGGTGCGGCGTGGCGATGCCCTCGCCCATCAGGGCGCGGCGCGCCAGGGTGAAGCAGGCGTCGTAGAGCAGGCCGAAGATCAGCAGCGGCACGATCAGGAAGCTGACCTGCATGGCGTCGAACCGCGCCGCCGCCACCGCCAGCACCGCCAGCATGAAGCCGGCGAACTGGCTGCCGACATCGCCCATGAAGATGCGCGCGGGGTGCCAGTTGAAGGGCAGGAAGCCGGCGAACCCGGCGGCCAGGAACAGGCTGGCGGCATAGACGAACCAGCCGCCCTGCCCGGCCGAGATTACCGCCAGGGCGATGCAGGCGATCAGCAGCGTGCCGGCCACCAGGCCGTCCAGGCCATCCATGAAGTTGACCGCATTGGTGCAGCCGACGATCCAGAACAGCGTGACCAGCGGCGCCGCCCAGGCCAGTTGCAGGTCGCCCAGCCAGGGGATGGAGAGGCGTTGCAGCACCAGGCCGCTGCCCAGCGCCACGCAGGCGGCGGCGGCCTGGGCGCCCAGCTTCACCACGAAGCGGAAGTCCAGGATGTCGTCGGCCAGCGCCACCCCGGCGATCGCGACCGCGGCCAGGATGACGCCGAGGAATTGCGGCCCGGCAACCCGGGCATAGTTCGCCTGGGCGTAGAGCACCAGCATGCCCAGCACGAAGGCCAGCACCACGCCGACGCCGCCGCCCTTGGGCGTCGGCTTGGTATGGGCGGTGGCGGCACGGCGCGCGGGGTCGTCCAGGATCGGCCAGCGGATCATGGCGCGAACCGCGACGGCGGAGACGCCGGCGAGGCTGAGCGCGAAGGCCAGGTGTTGGGCGAGGGCGTGGAGTTGCATCGGCGCGGGGTGTGCCCCGGCCCGGCGGTTACCGCAAGCGGCGGCGGCTTCAGCGCAGGAAGCCGAGATAGCCGCGGCCCAGCGCCTCCGTGCGGCCCTCGCGCGTCACCTCCCACAGCGGGTTGTCCACCGCCAGGCGCTGGCCACCGTCCCGCACCACCGGGCGCAGCGTGGTGCCGGCGCTGGCGGTGGTCTCGGGGCCGAAGATCTCCAGCGGAACCCGCAGGTAGATGCCCTTGTCGAAGCTTCCTTCGCCGAAGCGGTGGAAGCCGGCGGTGGTGAAGCTGGCGAAGCCGCCGACCTCGATGCCGCTGTCGAAGCGGCGGCCGAGTTCGATGGTG
Organism: uncultured Rhodospirillales bacterium; assembly: GCA_903843125.1. GTDB lineage: Bacteria > Pseudomonadota > Alphaproteobacteria > Acetobacterales > Acetobacteraceae > CAIMOR01. The sequence continues at coordinate 4,950 of CAIMOR010000273.1, read as the reverse complement.
GTGCCCCAGTCGCCGGCCAGGTAGCGGCCAGCGCGGAGGATGCCGAACAGGCCGAACCAGGGCAGCTCGGCATAGGCCGAGGCGTGGCCGGTGGTGACCTGGTAGCGGCGCAGGCCGAGCTTCTGGGCGTAGTCGCGCTGCTGCACCCAGGCCAGGTCGACGCCCAGCGCGAAGCCCTGCGCGGCCGGGCGCCACAGCGCCTCGGTGGCGACGCCGGCGAACATCGGCTCCAGCAGGCCGCCGGTGACGCGGGTGAAGATGTCCGCGGCGGGGGTCCAGATGCGTTCGGCGTAGAACGCGGGGATGCTGGTGGTGCCGGCGCGGGCGTAGCGGCCGAGATCGCTGCGGACATGCGGCAGCAGGCTGTTGGAGGGCAGCCCACCGCCGAGATTGCCGGCCACCGCCTGGGAGGCGCTGGCGGCCAGGGCGAAGCCATCGCCGAGCGCGACCCGGCCGCCGGCGGCCAGCGCCAACTGCCAGCGCGCGCCGGCATGCGGGTCTCCCAGCTGCACCGGCAGGCGCGGCGCCACGCCCCAATCCAGCCAGGGTGCGGTGGCCTTGGCGCGCGGCGGCCAGGGCGGGTCGTCGGCGGGCAGCAGGCGGGCGCCGACCAGCACTTCCTCGGCGCTGGCCTGCGGGGTCTCGAAGGCCTGGCGCAGCACCACCAGGCGGGCGGTGGTGACGCCCTGGCGCTGCCATTCCACGCGCAGCGTCTCGATATGGGGCGGCAGCACCGGCTGCAGGGCACGCAGGACGCGGCCGGCCACCTGGGACAGTCGGCGGAAGCGGCCGCCCGTGACCAGCACGCGGGCCTCGGCGCCCTGGAGGGTGAAGGCCAGCGGGCGGAAGCCGGCGCGCCGCAGTGCGGCCAGGGCGGCAGGGGTGATGGGCGGCGCGGGTGCCACGGCAGGTCGCGACGATGGCGCCTCGGACGCGCCGGGACGGGCGGGGTTTGCGGCGTTCGGCACCATGAGCAGGGCGGGGCGCGGCGGCAGCGGTGGCAACGCCTCGGCGGGCAGGCTGGGCGGGTGGTTCGCCTCCAGCCGCAGCGAAAGGCGCAGCAGCGCATCGGTGCCATGGACAAGGTGGGCGCCGATGTCGAGATGCTCGCCCTGCCATTGCAGCCCGGCGTTCCAGCGCGTGGCGGCGCGGCCGCGCAGGCCGGTGGTGCGGGCCGGCCAGCCGCCGCGTTCGTCGCGCAGCGCGTCGCCGCTGTATTCCAGTTTGGCGCGCAGTCCTTCCAGGCCGAACAGCGGCGGCAGGCTGTATTCCGCGCCGCCGAAAACCGCGACGTCATGGCCGCGGAAATAGGTGCCGAAACCGGGCAACCCGCCCTGGCCGACGCTGCGGCTGCGGTGCGCCAGCAAGCCGATGTTCGGCAGGTCCGCGCCGGTGCCCAGCCGGCCCCAGCCGAGGCCCAGCGTCAGGTCCACCCGGCCGAGGCGCTTCGACGCCACCAGGTATTCGCCGCCATAGAGGCCGGTGCCCACCGCGTCCTGCAGGCCGATGGCGAAGGCGGGCACGAACTGGCTTTCCCGCAGCAGGCGCAGCTTCATGTCGAAGGCGCGGTCCACCGTGGTGCCATGGCCGGTGGTGCCGTTCAGCCGGGTGGCCAGGCGGAAGGTCGTCTCCAGGAAGGACAGCGCCTGGATGTTGAGGAACCAGAAGTCGCGCTGGCGGCGCCAGGCGGTGCCGGTTTCCAGCGTGCCGTCCTCGCGCAGCCGGGCGCTGTGCATCTCGATCAGGCCGGCGCCGCCGAAATTGCTGCCGCTGGCGGGGAGTTCCTCTGCCCTCAGGGGAGCAGCCAGCGGCGAAGCCAGCGCCAACAGCAACGCCAGCCAGGCCCACCTCATTCAGAACCCGACGACCTTGCCCATTAGCGCCAGGGTGGCGGTGGAGACGGCGACCTGGGCCATCAGGTTGCTGACTTCTCGGATGGTGCCCCAGGCCTCGAACGGCGAGGGGTCCTGCGGCACCACCACCATGGAGCCCGGCGGGATCGGCGGGCCGGGGAACTGCCAGCTGCCGAGGCCGGCCGGCGCCGATTGCCCGTTCGGCAGCACCACGAAGGCGCGGGAGCCATCGGCGTAGCGCTGCTCGCCGCCGGCGGCACGAACGTAGTCGCCGGCCTTCATGCCGGTGGCGAATTGCAGGCTGCCGGGGTTCAGCACCGCGCCGATCACCGTCACGTCGCCCGGGCGCTTGGGCATGAAGACCAGGTCGCCGGGTTCCAGCAGCACGTCCAGCTCTGGCCGGCTGGCCAGCACCACCGGGTTGGCCTCCACCACCATGCGGCCGAGGGCGGGGGTGTTGCGCAGGCTGGCCGCCAGCTGTCGCCCGGCCTGCACCGCGCCGCCGAGGTCGAGCGGGCCGGAGAGGCCGGCCATGGCCTGGCCGGACGCGACCTGCATCATGCCCTGCTCCAGCTGGCTGGCGCTGCGGCGGAAGCCGTCCTGCTGGCGGGCGCGCAGGCTGGCGCGGGTGAAGACGGCGCCATAGGGGTAGGCCTGCGGCGTCAGGCCGCCGGCGCGGGCGATGACATCCGAAAGCCGCTCGCCGCGGCGGATGTCGAAGACGCCGGGGCGCATGAACTCGCCGGCCAGGGTGACGGGGCCGAGGTCGCGGTCCGAGAAGCCGCGCGGCAGGCGGATGGCGTCCCGCGGCGAGAGCCGGACGGCGGCGAAGTTGCCGCTGCGCAGGTCCATCAATTGGCGCGTCAGCGGCAGGGTGGCGGTCTGCTCGGCGGGTTCGCGGGCGAACTCGATGGTGGAGAGGTCGGCGGTATCCGTGGCGCCGCCGGCGGCGGCCAGCACCTGGTCCAGCCCGGTATCGTCGACCACGGGATAGAGGCCGGGGCGGCGGACCTCGCCGGTCAGCAGCACGGTCTGGTCCAGCAGGTAGGACAGCAGGCCGGGGTAGTCGATGAAGACCTGCGGGCAGGTCAGCCGCCCGGCGCTGTCCGGAAAGCCGGCGCCGCGGGCATGGCCGTAGCGCTGCGGCGCGGATTGGGCGGCCACGGCCAGCTGGGTCAGCGCCGGGCAGTCCGGGCCGCCCATGGCCGGCAGGCCCGGGGGCGCGGCCGGCCCACCGCTGGGGGCCTCGCCCTCCGAGGTCATCACCGGCCCGGACGGCATGGCGGTGGGCGCGGGGGGCGTGCCGGCCGGGGCCAGGCCGGTCGGCGGCGGCAGGGTGCCGCGCAGCGCCTGCTGCACGCTGGGGCTGGCCAGCCACATCACGTCGGCCTGGGACAGTACCACCACCTCATCGCCCTCCAGCAGCGCCAGGTCGGCGCGGCCGCCCAGCACGCGGCCGAGGTCGAAGGGCAGCCAGCGCCGGCCGCGGGTCTGCGGGTCGGTGCGCCAGACCACGCCCATCCGGGCATAGGGGTCGGCCTTGACCAGCCGGGCATCCGAGAACAGCCGCCGCAGCGTCAGGCCGCGCCCGGCGGCGCGGGTGACGGCCATTGCGACATGCCCGGCCAGGCGCAACTGGTTGGCCACCACGTCGGCGCCGGGCTGCACCACCAGCAGGTCGCCGCGGCGGATCGGGTCGCGCGGGCCGATCTCGCGGTAGCTGCGGCGGCCATCGGCCTCGGTGCCCTGCACCAGGAAGCGGCTGCCGGTGGGGCGCAGCGGCTCCCCGGCCAGGGCCAGCATGGCGTGAAGCGGCAGGCTGGCGACGCCGGCGGGCAATTCATAGATGCCCGGCCGGGTCAGCTCGCCGCCCATGGCGACCACGCCACCCAGCGAGGGCACCAGGATGCGCTCGCCCTCGCGCAGCGTCAGGTCCGGGCTGTCGCCCGCGCCGGCGATGACGGCGTAGAGATCCACGATGCGCCGGCCGGCCGGGCCTTCCACCCGGATGGCGCGCAGGCTGCCGGTGCGCTTGATGCCGCCGGCCGCCACCAGGGCGTCGAGCACGGAGCCGAAGGCGGTCAGCGCCTGCATGCCGGGGCGGCCAACCTCCCCGCCGACGAAGATCGCGACCTGGCGGACCTGGCCGATGGAGACGAAGACCTCCGAGCCCGAAAGGTCGCGCGCGACGCGGGCCGCGAGGTCGGCGCGGAGTTCGCGCAGCGTGCGCCCGGCGGCCGGGATCGGCGCCAGGTCGGGCAGCAGCAGGCTGCCGTCCCGGGTGACGCGGGCCGAGAGCGAGGCGCGGGCGCGGCCGCGGAAGGAGACCACCACCTCGTCATCGCGGCCGACCACGTAGTCCTCCGGCAATGCACCGAAGGACATGCCGGTGGGGCCGCCGGCGCCGCTGCCCTGCAGGCTGTCGTAGCCGAACTGGCGCAGCACGGGCGCGCCGGGTTCGGCCCGGGCCTGGAAGAAGGCTTCGGCGGGAGAGCCGGGGTCGGCCGGAGCCATGGCGGGCCCGGCCATCGGCGCCGGGGCCTGGGCGGTGGCGGCGGGCGCCGGCGTGTTCGGCAGCATGGTGGTGGCTGGGCCGGCGCCGCCAGGCTGCATCGGCTGGCCGGCGCCGGCGGCGTTCAGCATGCGCTGCAAGATGTCCTGCTGCGCCGCCGGGGGCAGCAGCGGCAGCGCGCCGCCGCCGGGCAGCGTGGACGGCAGCGAGGGCGGCAGCAGCAGGCTGGTCTGCGCCCGCCCGGCGCCGGCGGCCAGCAGCAGGGCCACCAGGGCGAACAGCGGCAGCAAGGCGGAAGCGGCTCGCTGGGGTGTGAGTTGGCGAATCGTCTGCAACCACTGGATGGTGAAAATCGAGACCTCCCGGCGGGACGGCTGGGGATGCGCTGTCAGGCGGCACCGCAACCCCAAGGCGAGACCCGCTGGTTGATACAATCTTAAGCCCGGTTATCCTCTCAATTGCAATGTCGTATCGAGCCACCCTGCCGCTGATGCTGGATGCCGCGTGGCGCCTTGGCCCACGGCCGGTGGCCATGGCGGCCTGGCATCGCAGCCCGCTGGGCCGCGCGCTGCTGCGGCGTGCCCT
>CAIMOR010000272.1 GCA_903843125.1 uncultured Rhodospirillales bacterium | reverse complement strand
CCGTGTTGCGCCAGCCGCGCCAGCAGCGCCGAGGTCAGCCGCTGCACATGCGCCTGCACCGCCTGCGTGTCATATCGGCGCAGGTAGTCCATCGCCTCGTTCAGCACGTAGATCGACGCGTGCGCGGGGTTGCCGCGAGTGAAGCGCATCGCGTCCGGCTTCAACGAAAGCCCGCCGACATAGTCGGGCCGGCCGCCGCCGATGATGCTGTTGCCGGTGATGTTGAACCACCCCGCCGAGGCCGGCGCCCAGCCCGGCTGCCGCGCCCGGTTCCAATAGGCGATGGCAACGCCGGTGGTGCCGAGCATCCACTTGTAGCAGGCACTGAACGCGAAGTCTGCGACCTTGGCTTCGATCGGCATCCAGCCCGCGCCCTGGGTGTAGTCCACCACCAGCAGTGCGCCGACACTGTCCGCCACGCGCCGCAGCGCCGCCAGGTCCGGCCGCTGCGCGTTGAGGTAGGAAACCGCGGAGACGATGACCATGCGCGTCCGCGCATCCACGCGTGCGGCAACGGCGGCGGGGTCCATCACATCGGCGAAGCGCAGTTCCAGCTTCGGATTGCGCTTCAGCGCCAGCGGGCCGGCGTCCGAAGGGTATTCGTCGGCGTCCATGACCGCATTGTCGCCGGGCTGCCAGTCGAGGCTCTCGACCAGCATCGCCACGCCCTCGGCAACGTTGGAGACGAAGCCGATATCGCCGGGCTGCACGCCCCACATCGCCGCGGCGCCGTCGCGGGCGCGCTCGATCTGCGCTTCCTGCGGGGCGCGGCCGCGGTGGCCCAGGCTCTTGTCCTGGGCATAGGCCTCGAACGCCCGGGCGTGGCACTTCAGGAACGGCGTCTCGCCGGCGGAGCAGACATGCGTGACGCCTGGTGGCAGGCGAAAGTCGGCGGGGTCGAACAGCGGGCTCATAGCGCGAGTTTGAGCCGTGGCCAGCGCGAAGGCCAGCCCTTCTCGGCGGCCCGCCGACGCAGGTCGGCCAGGCGCGCCGGGTCGGCCGCCGCATTCGGCGAGGGCCGCAGCACCAGGCCCAACAGGTCATCCAAGCCGTGCGGCGCCATCAGTTCGACACCATGGGGCGTGAGCCGCGCGGCGACGCCGGTGGCGGTCTCCAGCCAATGCGCCAGCGCATCCGCGGTGCTTGCGTAGGGCGGATGCCGGTTGCGCAGGTGCATCCGCGCCTGGTTCTTCACCGACCAGTCGAGGCCCGGCGCTGCCAGCCGCAGCCGCGCCTCCAACGCTGCATCAGTGGCGGCATCGGCGCGGCCGGGGTCGAACCAAACCACGTCGATATCCGCCGGCGGGTTGGTATCGAAAGCAAAGCCGGAAAGCGCGTCCCATACCCGGTTGCGCACAAAGCCGGCGCCGATCCAGCCATCCGGCAGGCCCAACGCCGCCATCGCGCGCAGCGGCGCCATCATGCTGGGCTGCGCGGTGATGAAGGCCGCGACATCCATCGCCGCGGCTGCCCCGGCTCAGTGGCCGGCGTTCTCGCCGCTGAAGTCCGGCGCCTCCAGCCCGCTAGCTACCAGTTGCTTCACCAGCATGGCCTTCAGCCGCTCCAGCCCCTCGGCGGTCGAAGCCTCGCAACGCGCCACCAGCACGGCCTGGGTGTTGGAGGCGCGCAGCAGCCACCAGCCATCCTCGGTCAGCACGCGCACGCCATCCACCGCCTGCACCTTGGCACCCTCGGCAGCCAGCCGCGCCTTCACGTCCTCCACCACGACGAACTTGCGCGCCTCATCGCAGTCGAAGCGCAGCTCCGGCGTGTTGATCACCTGCGGCAGCGCCGCGCGCATTTCCCCGAGCGTCTCGCTGCTGCGGGCAATGATGCCGAGCAGGCGGATCGCGGAATACGGGGCATCATCGAAGCCGTACCACTTGTCGGCGAAGAAGATGTGGCCGCTCATCTCGCCGGCCAGCGGGCTGCCGGTCTCGGCCATCTTGCTCTTGATCAGGCTGTGCCCGGTCTTCCACATGAGTGGCGTGCCGCCGGCCTTGGCGATCTCGTCGAACAGGACCTGGCTGGCCTTCACGTCGGCGATGATGGTGCCGCCGGGATGGCTCTTCAGGACGTCCCGCGCCAGCACCACCAGCAGCTGGTCGCCGAACAGGATGTTGCCCTCGCCATCGACCACGCCGATCCGGTCCGCGTCGCCGTCGAAGGCGATGCCGAGGTCGGCTTTCTGCTTGGCCACCTCCGCGATCAGCTGCTCCAGGTTCTTCGCCACCGTCGGGTCCGGGTGGTGGTTCGGGAAGCTGCCGTCCACCATGGCGTTGATGACGAAGTGCTCGCCCGGCAGGCGCGCGGTCAGCACCTTGGTGATGTCGCAGCCGCTGCCATTGCCGGGGTCCCAGACCACCGTCAGCTTGCGGTCGCCGCCGTCGTAGTCCTGCATCACGCGGTCGGCGTATTGCTCGGTCACGTCCACCTTGCTGTCGCTGCCCTCGGCGACGGGCACCACGTCGCCCTCGCGCGCCATGCGGCCGATCTCCTGGATCTGCGCGCCGAAGAACGGCTTCTTGCCCAGCATCATCTTGAAGCCGTTGTAGTCCGGCGGGTTGTGGCTGCCGGTCACCATCACCGCGCCATCGGCGTGCAGCGCATAGGCGGCGAAGTACAGCATCGGCGTCGCCACCAGGCCGACCCGCAGCACCTCCAGCCCGCAGGCGCGCAGGCCTGCTACCAGCTGCGGCTCCAGGTCCGGGGAGGACAGCCGGCCATCCATGCCGACCGCGGCCTTCTTGCCGCCGGCGCGGGCGATGACGCTGCCGAAGCAGCGGCCAATGGCGAAGGCATCCTCCGGCTTCAGCGTTTTGCCGACAATGCCGCGAATGTCGTATTCGCGCAGCACGGTGCCGTCGAACTGGTGGTTGAAAACCGTCATGGCTGCAATCCTCGTCTCAGGTCCGCCCGATGCTGCCGTAGCGGAAGCCTGCCGCCCGCATCGCCTCGGGATCATACACGTTGCGCAAATCCTGCAGTACATCGCCGCGCATCGCCGCCTTCAGCCGCTCAGGCGCCAGCGCGCGGAACTCGTTCCATTCGGTCAGCAGCACCAGGCAATCGGCGCCCTGCGCCGCGTCCAGCGCGCTCTCGGCATAGTGCACCGCAGCCGGCAACAGCGGCCGCGCATTCGCCACCGCGGCCGGGTCGAAGGCGCGCACCGTGGCGCCGGCGGCCACCAGCTGCGGCACCAGCACCAGCGCCGTGCTGTCGCGCATGTCGTCGGTCTCCGGCTTGAACGCCAGCCCCAGCACCGCCACCACCTTGCCCTCAACGCTGCCGCCGCAGGCCGCCACCACGCGCGCCGCCATCTGTTCCTTGCGGGCGTCGTTGACCGCGATGGTGGTCTCCACCAGCCGCACCGGAGCGCCATAGTCCTGCGCGGTGCGGGCCAGCGCCAGCGTGTCCTTCGGGAAGCAGCTGCCGCCATAGCCCGGGCCGGGATGCAGGAATTTGCGCCCGATGCGCCCATCCAGCCCGATGCCGCGCGCCACGTCATGCACGTCGGCGCCGACCTTCTCGCACAGGTCGGCCATCTCGTTGATGTAGGTGATCTTCACCGCCAGGAACGCATTCGCCGCGTACTTGATCAGCTCCGCGGTCTCGATGCTCGTCGCCACGATCGGCGTCTCGAACAGGTACAGCGGCCGGTACAGCCGCTTCAGCACCGCCAGCGCCCGCTCGCCGGAAGCGCCCTCCTCGATGCCGATCACCACGCGGTCCGGCCGCATGAAGTCGCCGATGGCGTTGCCTTCGCGCAGGAACTCCGGGTTCGACGCCACGGCGATATCCAGGTCCGGCCGTGCCTGGCGCACCAGCGCCTTCACCTTGGCACCGGTGCCGACCGGCACGGTGGACTTGGTCACCAGCACCACCGGCCCCTGCGCCGCCAGCGCCACCTGCTCGGCGGCGGCGAAGACGTAGCTGAGGTCGGCATGGCCATCGCCGCGGCGGCTCGGCGTGCCGACCGCCAGGAACACCGCGTCCGCCCCGTCCACCGCTTCGGCCAGGCTGGTGGTGAAGCGCAACCGCCCGTCGCGGGCGTTGTCCATCACCAGCTTGTCGAGGCCTGGTTCATAGATCGGGATGCGCCCGTCGCGCAGCGCCGCCACCTTGGCGGCGTCGGTGTCCACGATGCAGACATCCACGCCGAACTCGGCAAAGCAGGCACCGGAAACCAGGCCGACATAGCCGGCCCCGACCATGGCGATGCGCATCGGGCAGCCTCCGCGCTCAGGTGTACTTCTTCAGAAACTCACGCACCGCCGGCGCCATGTCGTCGCGCTTCAGCGCAAAGGCGATCTGCGCTTCCAGGAAGCCGGTCTTGTCGCCGCAGTCGAAGCGCTTGCCTTCGTAGCGCACGCCATGGAAGGGCTGGGTGCCGATCAGCTTGGCCATGCCATCGGTCAGCTGCACCTCACCGCCGGCGCCCTTCTCCATCTTGGCCAGGTGGCCGATAACCTCGGGCATCAGCACGTAGCGACCGATCACGGTCAGGTTGGACGGCGCCTTGTCGATCGGCGGCTTTTCCACCAGGCCCTTCACGGAAACCAGGCGGCCCATGTCCTTTTCCACGTCCAGCACGCCGTAGCGGTTGACCCGCTCCATCGGCACTTCCTCGATCGCGACGACATTGCCGCCGGTCTCCAGGTAGGCATCGGCCAGCTGCTTGGTGCAGGAGACGTCGCACTGCATCAGGTCGTCCGGCAGCAGAATCGCGAAGGGCTCGTCGGCGATGAAGCTGCGGGCACACCAGATGGCGTGGCCCAGGCCCATCGGCACCTGCTGGCGCACCGTCACCATGCTGCCCGGCTCCATCGCCATGCTGCGCAGCACGGCCAGCTCGGCCTGCTTGTTGCGCTCGGCCAAGGTGCGCTCCAGCTCGTAGGCGACGTCGAAATGCTCGACGATGGCGGTCTTGCCGCGGCCGGTGATGAGGCAGAACTGCTCGATCCCGGCTTCGCGCGCCTCATCGACGGCATATTGAATGAGCGGGCGGTCGACGACCGGCAGCATCTCCTTCGCCATCGCCTTGGTGGCAGGCAGGAATCGGGTGCCCAGGCCGGCAACCGGCAGGACAGCCTTTTTCAGCGGCTTCAAAGCTGGCAAGGAAATCTCCTTGGTGTGGTCTTCTGAGGACAGATAGGCGCGTAGCCCTCGGGCAGTACAGGCGCAAGACGGTTACCGTCGCGTTGTGTCAGGTCAAAGATGCATTAGCGCAACAACAAGTCCCGCGCCTGGTTCACCCGCGCCGCCAGCCAGTCGCTGCCGCCATGGTCGGGGTGCGCCGCCTGCATCAACCTGCGGTGAGCGGCCCGCACCTCCTCCCGCGTCGCCCCCTCGGCCAGCCCGAGCACCGCCAGCGCTTCGGCCCGGTCCATCCGTCCGGCCCCCGGCGGGTCCGCCGCCTCGGCCTGCGCCGCCTCGGCCTCTCGCCAGTCCGGCCGGGCGCGGTCCAGCCAGGCTTCCAGCAGGGGCACCGCGTCGCCGTCCTGGGCGCGGCATTCCGCCAGCAGCGCCAACAGGTCCGGCAGGCCCAACTCGGCCAGCTCGCGCCCGGCAAAGCGGCCGCGCTTCACCCGTCCGCTCATGTCGCCGGTGCCGTGGTCCAGCCGCATAGCCAGCCAGTCGGTCTCCACGGCGGTTTCCTGCCCGCTGCCAGCCGCCGCGCCGCCCAGCTTGTCGCCGCTGCGCCGGAACCAGCCGCTGAAGCGAGAGCCGTTCCACCAACGCCACAGCATCGGGGCGAACAGCCCGGCCGCCCACAGCGCCTGCAGGCCCCGCCCGCTGAACAGCAGCAGCCCGCCCAGCACCACTGCTACAGTGGCGGCGCCCCACACCAGCGCCTTGCGGATGGTTTCCACCGGCGCCGAGGCGAACAGCCGCAACAGCCACAATGCGAAGGCCAGCGCCAACCCGCCGAGCAGAAGCGCCGCCACCGGCCCCTACCGCTTCGGCGCGGGCAACTGCCCCGCGATGCGCTGGGCCGCTGGGCCGCCGAGCCTGGTCAGCGCCGCGCGACCACCAGCGGCAAAGACCGCGACGGCCCGCAGCAGTTCCGCCAACGCCCCGGCCGAAGCCGCATTGAACGGCGCATAGGCCCCGCCGCTGATCTTCGCCAACTGCTTGAAGCCGGCCCCGGCCTCGGCACTGTCGCCCTCATGGAAGACGAAGATCGGGGTGCCCTGCAGCCCCAGCTGGCCGGCCAGGTGGCAGAGCGGGTCCACCGGTTCCTCCACCGCATCGCCGACGAACACCAAAGCGTTGACCCTTTCCTTGCGGCTCTCGTTCAGCACGTGCTGCAGCAGCCGGCCGATCTGGGTCTGCCCGCCAAGGCATTGCACGCCGCTCATCCGCCGGGTCAGTTCCGCCGAATCGGTCAGGAAGGGCGTCGCGGCAAGTTCCATGAAGCCGCGATAGTACGCCAATTGTACGGCCAGGCCGCCCATATCCCGCGTGGCCTGGAACATCTCGCCCTGCAGCCGGCAGGCGCGGTCCCAACTCGGCTGCCGGCTGGCGGTGGCGTCCATGGCGAAAACCAGCCTGCCGCGGCGGCCATTGGCCGGGCGGGCTTGGGGCATCGCCTCGACCCGCTTGAGGAAATCGCTGACCGCCGCTGAAGCCGGCGGCGCCTTGGGCTTTTCGGGCAGGTTGCTCATGCGAAGGCACATGGTGAAGCCCCGGCGGCCCTGCCAGGGTGCGCCCGCAGAACACAAAATCACGCGCCCGTCGTTGGCAGCCACCCCCGGGGCGCGCTCTACTGTCCGGGTAAGCAAGGAGACGGCAATGCGGCACATGGGAAAACTGGCCTTGGCCAGCCTGCTGGCCGGCGGCCTGGCCTGGGGCGGGGCGGAAGCGCAGAAGCCGCCGCCCGCCGGCAGCCCCGCGCCGCCGAGTTCGAAGCCAGCCCCCGCCCCGCCGCCGGCCCAGGGACCCGCGGTGCCCGGCAAGCCTCCGGCCGGGGGAGCCCCGCCCACGACGCCGCAGACGCCAGGCAGCCCGCCGTCCCAATCCCCGGGCGGCCAGCCGCCACAATCCCCGGGCGGCCAGCCGCCACAATCCCCGGGCGGCCAGCCGCCACGCGCCCAGGCCCCGAACGCCACGCCGCCGATCGACGAGCCCACGGCGGTCGGCCGGCTGCGCAGCCTGCTCGGCACCGATGCCACGCTGGCCTACACCGGCGCCGAGGTCACCGACCCCGCGCGCGGCACCGTCCGGCTCAGCGGCGTCACCATCACCCCGCGCGGCGACCAGCCCATCCGCATCGAGACCCTGGCCCTGGACGACCTGCGCGACGACGGCCTGGGCGAGGCCGATGCGCGCAAGGTGACGGTCCGCGACGGCAACACCAACGTGGTGCTGGAGCGGGTGCAGCTGGCCGGGCTGAACGTGCGCAACCCTGCCGCCGGCCAGCCCCGCACTCCCGACCTGGTGGCGCTGGACTCGCTGCGGGTCGAGGGCTTCGTGCTCGGCAATACCGATGGCTCCGGCCTGCGCGTCGACCAGGCCACGCTGGAGGATTACGGCCCCGGCCGGCAGACCCGCCTGGCGCTCGGCGGCATGACGCTGCAGATCCAGCCGAACCAGCCGGTGCAGCGCGTGACGCTGCGCCGCGCCGTGGTGCGCGGGCTGGACATCGCCACGGTGGCCACCGCCGCCAGCCGCAACCAGCCGCCGCCGACCGCCGGGCGAATCGCGCTGGAAGTGGAGGAGGCCGCCGCCATCGGCCCGGGCGGCCGCTCGCTCGGTGGCCTTGGCTCGTTCCGCGTCACCAGCGACCAGCCGGAGAACGGCGTCGGCATCGGCAGCATCGCGCTGCGGGCATTCCGGCTGGAGCCGGTTCCCGGCACCGATGTCTGGATGCAGCGGCTCGGCTACACCTCGCTGCTGTTCGACCTGACCGCCGACAGCCGCTACGACCCGGCCGGCGGGCGCATCGACCTGACCTCGATGTCGCTGGTCGGACGCGACATGGGCACGCTGTCGCTGGCGTTCAGCGGCGACGGCGCTTCGACCGCCGCCATGCAGCGCGGCGACTTCGCCGGGTTGCGGCTGATCTCGGCCGGGCTGCGCTACATCGACCAGGGCCTGGTCGGCCGCCTGATCGGTCAGCAGGCCCGTTCCAGCAACACCCCCGAGCCGCAGTTGCGCGAGCAATACGCCAACATGGCCGGCGGAGCGTTGGCGCAGCCGGCACTGACCCCGGTACGCGAAGCGCTGCAGCGCTTCATCCGCGGCCAGGCCAGGGAAGTGGAGGTAACGCTGCACCCGGCCCAGCCGGTGGCGATCATGGAGTTGCAGCAACGCCCGCCGGCCAATCCGGCTGACGCCGCGGCGCGCCTGGGCCTGGGCGCCGTGGCGAGGTAGCCGCGCGGGCGGCGCCCGCCGCAAGACGAGGCAGGAGCGCGACGATCCATCGCGCTCCTCGCGGCCCTACTTTGTGCGCTCCTCGCGCCCCTACTTCGTGCGCTCCTCGCGCCCCTACTTCGTGCGCTCCTCGCGCCCCTACTTCGTGCGCTCCTCGCGCCCCTACTTCGTGCGCTCCTCGCGCAACGCATTCGCCTGGTGCACCGCCAGCGCCGTCAGGTTGACAATGCCCCGGGCCGTCACCGCCGGCACCAGGATATGCACCGGCTTGTTCATGCCCAGCAGCAGCGGCCCCACCTGCAACCCGTCGCCGGCCGCCTTGACCAGGTTGAAGGCGATGTTCGCCGCGTCCAGGTTCGGCATTACCAGCAGGTTGGCGGCGCCCTCCAGCGGGCTGTCCGCCACCGCCTTGTTGCGGATCGAGGCAACGAGCGCCGCGTCGGCATGCATCTCGCCATCCACCGGCAGGTGCGGCGCCCTCGCCTTCACCAGCGCCAGCGCGTCGCGCATCTTGCGGGCCCCGGGTGCGTGGCTGGCACCGAAGGAAGAATGCGAAAGCAGCGCCGCCCGAGGTGCAATGCCGAAGGCCTGCACCTGCTCGGCCGCCAGCAGCGTCATCTCGGCCACCTGCTCGGCATCCGGGTCCACCAGCAGGTGCGTGTCCACCACGAACAGCGTGCCGGTGGTCAGGATCACCGCCGAAAGCCCGTAGACGCGGGAGACGTCGCTGCGCTTGCCGACGATATCGAAGGCGTAGTGCCACTGCCGCATCCAGTTGCCGGAACCGCCGCACAGCGCCGCGTCCACCATGCCGGCCTCCAGCATGCAGCTGGCGGTCACCGTCGGCCGGTTGCCGATCCGCCGGGCCGCGGCCTCCGGCGGCACGCCGCGCCGGCCGACCCGCTGCTGGTACAGCGCCGACAACTGCTCGACCCGCGGGCCGCCTTCCGAGGGGTCGAAGATCTCGACGCTCTCGGAGAAGTCCATGCGCAGGCCCATCGCCCGCGCCCGGTCCTCGATGACCTTGCGGCGGCCGATCAGCACCGGCTCGGCGATGCCCTCGTCCAGCACGGTCTGTACCGCGCGCAGCGTCCGCTCGTCCTCGCCCTCGGAATAGACCACGCGGCGCACGTTCTTGCGCGCCGCCTCGAACACCGGGCGCATCAGGTCGCCGGAGCGGAAGACATAGCCTTCCAGGCGGCGGCGGTATTCGTCGAAATCGGCGATGGGGCGCCGCGCCACGCCGCTGTCCATCGCGGCACGGGCGACGGCCGGCGCCACTTCCAGGATGAGGCGGGGATCGAACGGGCGGGGGATGATGTATTCCGGCCCGAACACGGGCGCCGTGCCGCCATAGGCCGCCGCTACCACTTCGCTGGCCTCCTGCCGCGCCAGGCTGGCGATGGCATCGGCGGCAGCGACCTTCATCGCCTCGTTGATCTGCTCGGCGCCGACATCCAGGGCGCCACGGAAGATGAACGGGAAGCAGAGGACGTTGTTGACCTGGTTCGGGTAGTCGCTGCGCCCGGTGGCCACGATGGCATCCGGTCGCGCCGCCCGCACCGCCTCCGGCAGAATCTCCGGCTCCGGGTTGGCCAGGGCCAGGATCAGCGGCTTCGGCGCCAGCTTGTGCAGCCATTCCGCCTTCAGCACCCGCGGCGCCGACAGGCCGAGGAAGACATCGGCGCCTTCCAGCACCTCCTCCAGGCTGCGGGCATTGGTGCGTTGGGCATAGCGCGCCTTGTAGGGGTCCATCATCTCGGTGCGGCCTTCGTAGACCACGCCCTTGATGTCGCAGACCGTCACGTTCTCCCGCTTCAGGCCCATCGCCACCAGCAGGTCAAGGCAAGCCAGCGCCGCGGCGCCGCCACCGGTGTTGACCAGCCGGACCTCCGACAACTCCTTGCCCTGCAGCAGCAGGCCGTTGCGCACCGCGGCGGCGACGATGATGGCCGTGCCGTGCTGGTCGTCGTGGAAGACCGGGATCTTCATCCGCTCGCGCAGGCGGCGCTCCACCTCGAAGCATTCCGGCGCCTTGATGTCTTCCAGGTTGATGGCGCCGAAGCTGGGTTCCAGCGCGGCTATCACCTCGATCAGCTTGTCGGGGTCGCGTTCATCGATCTCGATATCGATCGAATCGATGGAGGCGAACTTCTTGAAGAGGACCGCCTTGCCCTCCATCACCGGCTTGCTGGCCAGCGCGCCGATGGCGCCCAGGCCCAGCACCGCGGTGCCGTTGGTGATGACGGCCACCAGGTTGCCGCGGCTGGTGTAGTCCCAGGCCTTGTCGGGGTCGCGGGCGATCTCCTCGCAGGCGGCCGCCACGCCGGGGGAATAGGCCAGCGACAGGTCGCGCTGGTTGGCCATGCGCTTGGTCGGCTCGATGGAGAGCTTCCCCGGGCGCGGCAGCCGGTGGTAGTCCAGCGCGTCCTTGCGGATATCTTCGTCCATGCGGTCCCCCTCGTGAGGGGGTTATACCCGAAACGGCGGCCGCGTCGTCAGGCAGCTTCGGCGTCGGGTCCGCAGTCCCGTTCATCCAATGACGCGGGGTCCAGCACCGTCGTGCGCCGCATGTCCCTTATCTGGGCAAGGTCGTAGCGGCAGCCGCGATGCATGACCGCGCGGTTGTCCCACAGCACCAGGTCGCCGGGCTGCCAGGCGTGGCGATAGACGAAGGCCGGCTGGGTGGCGTGTTCCTGCAGGTCGCGCAGCAATATCCGCCCGGCCGGCAGCGCCATGCCCAGCACGCGCCGGGCGTGCGCGCCCAGGTACAGCGCCCGCCGCCCGCTGCCCGGATGCACCCGCACCAGCGGCCAGCGTACCGGCGCCATGGAGCCGCGGATTTCCTCCTCGGTCGGCTCCCAGCCCAGCGTGCTGCGGGAATGATGCACCCAGTGCTCGGCGAAGCGGTCCTCCGCCTCGGCCCGCAGCGGCGCCGGCAGCGCGTCCCAGGCGGCTCGGCAATCCGCGAACTCGGTCTCCCCGCCCCAATCCGGCACGCGCACCGCCCGCAGCATGGAATACTTGGCCGCCGGGCGCTGGTAGCTGCTGTCCGAGTGCCACAGCCGGGTGCCCATCAGCGACAGCACGCGGCGATGGTTGGCGTCGATGACGTAGCCGTTCTCGTCGAGGTTCGACAGGTCGATCATCTGCTCGGGGATGCGCCCGTCGGCCGATTTCACCGCCTTCTTGCGGCCGACATCGGGCGGGCCGAAATTCGCGGTGAAGGCCAGTTGCTGCGCGTCGTCCACCTGCTGCGCCGGAAAGACCAGCACCGCGAAGCGGTCGATCGCCTGCTCGAATTCCCGCGCGGTGGCGGCATCGATCGCCTGGCGCATGTCGAAACCCACGACACGGGCGGCGAAGTGCGGGTGAAGCGGTTCGAAATGCATGGTCACAATCCCCCCAGAAAGCCGAGCAGCGCCTGATTGACCTGCGCCGGACGCTCCTGCTGCAGCCAGTGCCCGGCGCCTTCCAGCAGAATCGAGTTGCGCAGCCCCGGCACATGGCGCGGCATCTGTTCCAGCGAGGCCTGTCCCATCGGCGTGCGGATCACCGGGTCCCGCGTGCCGCCGATGTAGAGCGCCGGTTGGCGGATGGTGGCGCCCTGCCAGGGGGCGGTCAGTTCCCAGTTGCGATCGATGTTGCGATAGTAGTTCAGCCCACCGCGGAAGCCGCTATGGCGATATTCCGCGGCCATGTGGTGCAGGTCCGCCTCGGTCAGCCAGGCCGGCAGCACCTCGGGGTTCACCGTATGGGCCAGGAAGCCGCCCTCCCCCACCGTCAGCAGCCCCGCGCCACCGCGGCCGGCGGCGCCGGGCGGCAGGTCGCCGCTGCCGCTGAACAGGATGCGCCGCAGCGTCTCCGCCGGGTCGCGCTCGAACTCGGCCTCGGCCACGCCGGGTTCCTGGAAGTACAGCCAGTAGAACCCGGTCTGGCCCGCGGCGCGCAGCGTCCGCAGCGGCGGCGCCGGGCTGCGCGGCCGGAACGGTACGGAAAGGCAGGCCACTGCGCGGAACACGTCCGGCCGGAACAGCGCGGCCTGCCAGGCGATGTTGGCGCCCCAGTCATGCCCGATCACCACCGCCTCGCGCTCCCCGGCCGCGGCCACCAGCGCGACCAGGTCGCCGACCAGGTGCATGATGCCGTAGTCGGCCATCTCGGCCGGCCGGTCGCTGCGGCCGAAGCCGCGCATGTCCGGCGCGATGACGTGGTAACCGGCCGCCGCCAGCGCGGCGATCTGGTGCCGCCAGGCATAACCCAGTTCCGGCCAGCCATGCACCAGCAGCACCAGGGGACCGCTGCCCTGCTCGGCGGCGTGCAGGTGGATGTAGTTCACGCTGAGTGTGTGGTGACGCAGTTCGGACATTCGCCGCCTCCCCTGTTGGGGTCAGTAGCGCAGGCCGGGCGCCTCGGTGTCAAACGCCGCCAGGTCGCGTTCGAGTGACCATTGCAGCGCCGCCTTGGGGCTGGCGGCCAGCAGCGCGGCGCAGGCCTCGGGCGGCGCCCGCAACGGGTCCGCTCCGGCGCAGGCCGGCACGCGCCGAGCCTCCCGCGGCTCGGCCCACAGGCTGGCGCCGGGCAGGAAGGCGTATTCCAGCGTGTTGCGCTCCAGCAGCAGCAGGGTCGGCCAGTCCAGGCCGTGCTCCTCCACCGCGCGCTGCAGCTCGTGCGTGCGGTCGATGCGCGAGACGCCTTCGTCATCGGTGCTCAGCACCACCGGCACGCCGGCCGCCAGGTAGACCGGCAGTGGATGCTGGGCGCCCTTCACGCCCAGGATGACGTCGTTGGAGCTGAGGTTGACCTCCACCGCGATGCGCCGCACCGCCATCTCCCGCAGCAGGGCGAAGGCATCGTCCTCGAACATGATGTCCACGCCATGCCCGATGCGCCGCGCCCGGCCCTGATGCACCGCCTCGGCGATGTGGAAGCGCATGGCTTCCGGTGGCACCAGCCCCAGCGCCAGCTCGCCGGCGTGCAGCGCGATGTTGGTGCCGGGGATGGCGTCATGCACGTCGCCCATGATCCGCATCTGCAGCGAATAATCGGCCAGCGCCACCGGATGGTCCTCCGGCGCCACCAGGTTGATGCCGACCACCCGGCTGTCCGCCTGTTGCAGCAGCGCCGCGAGCAGCGCCTGGGCGGCGACCTGGCCAGGCGGGCTGGTGCGGCTGATCTGCGCCTTCCAGCGTACATCCACCGCGCAGCCCGGGCTGGCGGCCGGTGTGCCGCAGTGCAGCCGCTGCCGCATGGCGGCCTCCACCGCCCGCGCTTCGGCCCGGGCCGCCGGCACCAGGCCCGCGATGCCGGCCTGCATCAACTGGCCGCGGAAGGCCGCCGGGTCGCCCTGCCAGGGAATGCTGGCGCCGAGCCGCCGCGCCGCGCCGCCCTGGAAGGTCACCATCAGCTCCAGGTAGCGAATCCGCTGGCGGCCGGCGCGGTCCACCACCTCGGCGGCGGCGGTGGCGGCCTGCACCGCGGCGCCGAAGCGGGCGAAGGCGTCGAAGAACTGGTCGTGCCCGCTGCGGCCAGCGGTGGGCACGAAGCCACGCATGGACCAGCCATCCACCACCGCCCGGTTCAGCGCGCCATCGCCGAGCGCATCCCGCAACGGCCGCTGGCCGGTGGCGCAGGGGGCGGGGCTGACGGTGGTGGTGGCGGGGTCCAGGCAAAGCCCGGCCGCGGCGCCGGCCTGCAGCAACCCCTCCGCATAGGCAGCGCCACTGAGATGGGTATGCAGGTCGCCGCCCTTCGGCATGCGGTTCAGGAAGCCGCGCAACAACGGCGGCGAGGTGCGCACCTCGGCAAAGCGTTGCGCCGCGCCACCCATGCCGGGCACCGGCGCCACGCAGCCGGCCAGCGCCAACAACAGCGCGGCCCCGAGCATTCGTTGCAGCCGCATTGCGCATTCCCCCGAATTCGATACGACCCTGCCACGGCGGCGGCAGAGCGGACAAGCCGGGCCTGGGGGCCAGCTCTTCCCCGTGGATGTTTTTCAGGGGGGCGGAAGCGGACTAGGATGGGCGGCTGGCCGGGGCGGGTCCCGGCGCGGCCCAAGGTTGGCGATATGCGGTCAAGAAGATTCGAACTTCCACGGGGTTTCCCCCACCAGCACCTCAAGCTGGCGCGTCTACCATTCCGCCATGACCGCACGGTAGCCCGAGGCGGGGCGTATAACCGATGATCCCACCGGCTTCAACGCACCTCGACGCTTCCGGCGTCGAATGGGCGATTTCGGACACGCCGGTGCCCTATCCGGAGGCGCTGGCGGCGCAGGAGGCCCGGGTTGCGGCGATCCGCGCCGGGGAGGCGCCTGAGCTGGTCTGGCTGCTGGAGCACCCGCCGACCTATACCGCCGGCACCTCCGCCCGCGCCGAGGACCTGGTGGACCCGCGCTTCCCGACCTTCGCCGCCGGGCGGGGCGGGCAATGGACCTATCACGGGCCGGGCCAGGTGACCGGCTACGTGCTGCTGGACCTGAACCGGCGCGGCAAGGACGTTCGGGTCTACGTGCACCAGCTGGAGGAATGGCTGATCCGGACGCTCTGGCGCTTCAACGTGCGCGGCGAGCGGCGCGACGGGCGCGTCGGCATCTGGGTGGCGCAGGGCGGCGTGGAGCAGAAGATCGCGGCACTGGGGGTGCGGGTGACGCGCTGGGTGACCTGGCACGGCGTGGCGCTGAACGTGGAGCCGGACCTCGGCCATTTCGGCGGGATCGTGCCGTGCGGCATCAGCGAGCACGGGGTGACAAGTCTGGCGGCGCTTGGGGTGGTGGCGACGGTGGCGGAGGTGCAGGCGGCGATGATGGGGGAGTGGGCAGGGGTTTTCGGACAAATGGCCGCTTCGACCTGAAAGGTCACTTGCGCGGCTGGCCCCGGCGGCGTCAATTTGAAGCCGCACCGAAAAGCCTTGGAGGAGAGCGCCGATGAAGCGGCTGATCGTTCTGCTTGCCGTCGTCCTGCTTGGAGCCTGCGCCTACAAGCAGCAACCCATCCGCAATGTGGCGGATCCGATGCCGCTCTCGGCCCAATCGCTGCCGCTGGCGCGGATCGAGTCGTTGATCATCGCCGGGGCGCAGACGCGCGCCTGGCGGGTGGAGCGGGTGGCGCCTGGCCAGCTGCGCGCGACGCAGGTTGCGGACAAATTCTCCGCCACCGTCGATATCACCTTCGACCAGCGCCAGCTGCGCATCACCTATCGTGACAGCAGCGGGCTGCGGGCGAATGAGGGCGTCATCCACTCACACTACAACTTCTGGGTGCGCAACCTGGAAGCGGATATCCTGAACAAGCTCAACGCGGCGCAATAGGTCCTGCGCCAGCCAGGTCCGGCCGGCGCTTCGCCTACCCACGCCGCCAGCTGCGCGCTGGCGGGCCGATCAGCGGCGGCCGCTGCGTACCGGCTCTGGTGCCGCGTCGCGGAAGTCGGCAT
>CAIMOR010000271.1 GCA_903843125.1 uncultured Rhodospirillales bacterium | reverse complement strand
GTCCTGCGCGCTGGGATATCACGGAAGCGGGCCGTTCAAGAGGGACGGATCATCTTCCGGCATTACCCGCGTGGGTAAAGCAATACATGCCAAGCTTAGGCCGGGGCAGGTTCGGCATCGCATTGCCGCGGGCTACGGCTGTGTCGAAACGGGCGAGGTAACGCCTCAGCCGCCCAGGCTGCGCCAGAGGATGGCGCACAGTGCGCAAATCATGGCGGCTCCCGTGGCCAGTAGGCTCAAGCGGAGGATCTGCAGGATTAACGTGCCCGCTGCATCGCCACCTGGCCGGCGTTGGGTTGTGGTGCGGGACCTATACGACGGGCTCATGCGTACTGCTCCATCAGGTTAATCGTGCCGAGCAATGCAGCCGATCTAGGTCAGCTCAGTGCCGTGGTGTGAGCCAAATATGCCCATAATTCCCAAAATTTGAACATAGAGAGTATTACCTAGGTGTTGGTACGCATAGTTACTCTTCTTCTGGTGGTGCAGAAGCTGAATTTAATGCAGCCACAAGCTGTGTGGAAGCCTCTCTTGCTGCCCTGGGTGACCGTTTTGGACGCAAATGGTGGCTGAAAATGTCGATATGTCCGTTCCGCCTGAGACCGGCCGGGGCGCATCGACCCGGTGCACGTCGACCCGCCACCACCGTCCCCGTGCTGCCGTGCGACGCATGGTGACCGGCGCAACTGCCGGATAGCGTGGCGCTACCGGCTCCGACAGCTCTCGCCGCCGCCGCCATCACCGGTGGCACGTTCAATGCGGCGTCTCAGTTATGGCTGCACTGCGGCCGCCTGAGTCCGCCCAAATGCCGGGTCCGGGTCCGACCCAACACCCAGGTCCGATCGGCCCGGCACGCATCCCATGCGCTGACCGGGCGGCGCATTGCTAAAGCCTGGCGAGGCTGTCCTCGGGGCTGGCAATGCGCAGCGTCACCGTCATGCGGGCACCGCCCAGCGCTTCACCGGGCGCCGCGTTGCCCACGCCCAGGTTGCCGCCCCAGGGCTGCAGAATGCCCTGGCAGATGCTCAGGCCAAGGCCGGTGCCCTTGCCCGCCGGCTTGGTGGTGAAGAAGGGGCGGAACAGGTTGGCCAGCACCGTGGCCGGAACGCCCGGGCCGGAATCGGCCACCGTCAGCACCACCGCCTGCCCGTCGGCCTCGGCGCTGATGCAGACGCGCCGCTCCCGCTCCGGCAACTCGGCCAGGGCGTCGCGGGCGTTCAGCAGCAGGTTCACCAGCACGTGCTCCAGCAGCACCTGCTTGCCCACCACCATCGGCAGGTCATCCGGTAGCGCCGTTTCCACTTGAACCCCGGCATCTCTCAGCGCCTGCCCGCACAGCACCAGCGTGCCTTCCAGCGCCTGGGCCACCGCGACCTGGCCGGGCGGGCCATCCTCGGAGTGGGTGAACAGGCGGAGGTGGCCGGTAAGGTCGCGTGCCCGGCCTGTCATGCGCACAATCCGGTCCAGCAGTTCCAGCACGAAGGGCAGGGTGTCGGTACCGCCGGCCGAAAGCTGATCCTGCGCCAGCTCCGCGGCCAGCAGAATGACGGCGAGCGGCTGGTTCATCTCATGCGCCAGGCCGGCGGCCAGTTCGCCCACGCTGGCCAGCCGGGCGGCGCCGATGGCGGCGGCGGTGGCGGCCTTCTCGTCATCGATTTCAAACACGAGGTTGACCAGTTCCAGCGCTCCGTCGGCTTCGTTGATCACCCGCGTAATGGCCCGGACCCAGCCCAAGGAGCCGTCGCCACGCCGTATTTGGTGTTCCCGCTGAAGGCGGCCGCTGGCGAGAAGCATGTCCCGCTCGGCAAGCATGTCAGTCGTGTCCAGGGGCGGCTCAACATGCAGCACCAGCTGGTCATCGTCGTAGGCCGCATCTGGTCCGGACCGCAGGATCCGCCGTGCATTGGCATTGACGTAGTCGCGTGTCAGCCGCCCGTCGGAGTCCAACCTGGTCAGCGAAACCATGGCGTCCACGCCATCCAGCACGCGTGCCAGTTCGGCCCGGCGCAGCTCGGCGGCGTGGGCTACCGCCTGCTGTGCCTGCTTTTCGTCGGTCACGTCGGTGAACAGGCCGATGACCCGCAGGACATCGCCATGCTGCTCAAGCACCGAGACATTGTGGCGGCTCCAGAACAGCGTTCCGTCGGGCCGGCGGATCTGCCGCTCGTTGGTCAGCCGGCGGGCGGCGAGGAGAGTGGCGTAGCCCTGCAGCAATTCCTCGGCGGTTGGCGGCAGTACGGAATAGCTGAGAATGTTGTCGTTGGTATCCTCGGGCTGCAGCCGCAACAGTCGGCGCGCGCCGGTACTCACGAACTCACGCTGGTAGCTGCCATCGGGGGCAAAGCGGCCGTAGTACACGGCGCCCTCGATGCCGTTCAGCGCGGCCTTCAATGCCGTCTCGCGCAATTCGGCGGCCTGCTGTACCGCCCGCTGCGCCTGCTTTTCGTCCTCCACATCCGTGATCAGGCCGATGACGTGCAGTACATCGCCCTCAAGGACCAATGGCGCGGCGTGATGGCGGACCCAGCGCAGGGTGCCATCGGCCAAGCGGAGCTGCCGGTCCACTGTACTCATGCCGGTGGCCAGGCAGGTCTCGTACTCTTGCCGGCGATCCGCCGCCGTTTGAGGCGGATCGGTCCGCTGCATCACGGAGGCAACCGGCGTGCCCGGCGGCAGTCTGAGCAAGCGGGCGGCACCACGACTCATGTAGTCGCCGGAATAACTCCCGTCCGGGCTCAGCCGGCCGACATGCACGGCGCCGGGAATGCCGTCCAGCAGCGCCTCCAGCTCGGCGCGCCGCGCCTCCGCAGCCTCGGCCAACGCCCGCTCTGCGGCCTTCTGATCCTCGATATCGGTGATCAGGCCGAGCACCTCGATATCGGCGCCGCTGCGGCCGATGACGGTGGATTCCAGGCGCATCCAGCGCAGGGTGCAATCGTCGCAGCGGAAGCGTCGCTCGAAGGTCCGGTGCCCATCACGGCGCAGGTCATCCAGTAATGCGGCACGCTCCGCCACCGAGACCGGCGGCTCGGCCCGCAGCAGCACGCTCTTCCGAATGTCGGCCGCCGGGTTGGCCATGCGCAGCAAGGTCCGAATCCCGGCGCTGACATGGCTTGGCGTCCGCGGGCCTTCCGGCCCGATGGTTTGCAGGAACACCGCGGCGCGCAGGCCATCCAGCATGCGCGAGGTTTCCGCGTGCAGTTCCTGCGCCAGCTCCCGCGCCGCCTCGGCCTGCTGCGATTGCCGCCGCTGCCGTACCAGCAACGCGGCACCGAGGATGAGCAGCGCCAGCCCTGCTTCGCCGAAGCGGACCGCTCGGCGCAGCTGGTAGAAGGCCGCCATGGCGTTGTTGACCGGCACCGAATAAGCGGCGAGCAGCGGCAGCCCAGGCGAGAAGCGGCGCGAAATGAAGCGTGATCCCAACCCCGGTCCCGCCTCAAACTTGCCCAGCAGAGGGCTACCCGGCACTGGCATTCGGGGCGACCTGAAGCCGCGCGGCAGCGCCGGGTCGTCCAGCCGGCCAGCCGCGATCAACAGCCCGTCCAGGCGGAACAGCGAGGCCTGGCCGTAGGGCGAGGCTCCCAGGCTGACCAGTTGGCGGGAAAGGTAGTCCGGGTCGAGCGAGACAACCCCGACGCCGGCAAAGCTTCCATCCTGCAGGACCAGGCGCCGGCTCAACTGCACACTCCAGCGTTGGCTGACGCGGCCGAGCACCGGTTCGGTGACGAAGATGCCGCGCCCCGGGTGCAGTTGGGCCTGGAAATACTCGCGGTCCCGCACGTCGGTCGGTTCGACGGCGTCGCGCAGGCTGGACCAGCGGGCGTAGCCATCGGCATCGATGATGGCGGCCTGGAATACCCCGGCGCGTCCGGCTTCGCTCAATTGCCTGAGACGGAACTCGATGGCAGGCGCGAAGGGGCTTCCGCTGGCGCGCGTCTGCGCCAGGGACTCCAGCAATTCGAAATAGGTGTTCCAACTGTCCAGGCTGCGGCGCAAGGACTCGGCGACGATGCTGCTGCCGAGTTCGACCGCGACCAATGCTTCCGCCTCGGCCACGCGTTCCGCCCCTTTCAGCGCCCATTGGGTGCCGGCATGGACCAGTCCGAGCAGGAGCAGCGCCAGCAGGGCCAGGGTCGCATCGTCCCGGCGCGCCGTAGTGGCGCGGCCCCAGCGGGCCATGAGGGTGGCGCCCCAGCGTGCGGGGAGGAAGGGCATCAGCCCGGCAGCAGCAGGCGGGCCTCGCTGCCGCCGGCGGGCAGGCGGTGCAGCACCAGTGTGCCACCATGCAGGGCGACGATGCGGTCCACCATGGCCAGGCCGAGGCCAAGCGTGGTGCTGCTGCGGTTCAGCACCGGCTCTGCACTGGCAAAGGGCTCGCGCCCTCCGTTCAGCAACGTGTCCGGCAAGCCGGGGCCTTGGTCGGTAACGGTGAACCAGGCGCCTGCACCTTCCGGCCCTGCGGCCAGGGCGACGATGCCGCCTGCAGGGCTGACCCGCACCGCGTTGGTCAGCAACTCGGTCACAGCCCAGGCCAGCCAGTCCGCGTCGGCCCGCAGCCTCAGGGCGTCCGGCACGGCGTGGTGCAGCGTCACTTTGCCGCGCGCCGCCTGGGGCGCTACCCGGCGCAGGGCGTCAGCAGCCAGGCGGCTGGCGATGATGGGCTGCGGCCGCATGGTGATGGCGCCATGGGTCAGTCCGTCGAAATCGAGCAGGCGATTGACGTTGTGCCGCAATTGGTCAGCGCTCTCGGCGATGGAGCGGGCGATTTCATTGATCTGGTCGCGCGGCAGGTCCGACTCCTGCAGCAATTCGGCCAGGCCGACCAGCGGCACCAGCGGGGTCCGCAGCCCATGCGCCAGCACCGCCAGTTGGTCCGGGCGCATGGCTACCGGGGCCGGTGCCGTCTCGCTCTCCGGGCCGGGCCGGGCGGCCGCCAGCGCGAGGGCGAGCGCCTGTGCCTGGGAGGTAGTTGCCTCGGCCTGGGCGCGGCGGGCGCGGGCCATGCTCAAGGCGTGGCGGACGGCTGCGCGCAACTCGCCCCCGGTGAAGGGCTTGGTGAGGAACTCCACGGCGCCTTCGCGCATCGCCCCCCGGGCGGCTTCCAGCCCGCCATGGCCGGTGATCATCACCACGGTCAGCGCGGCCGGCCCGTAGCCGCGCTCGGCCATCATCTGCCGCAGCAGGCTCAGGCCGTCCACCTCCGGCATGCGGATGTCGGCGACCACCGTGGCGATGTCGGCGTGCTGGCGTACCAGGGCCAGGGCCGCGGCGGCGCTGCCAGCCCGATGGATGACGGGATAAACCGCTCCCAGAAACTCCGCCATGGCCCCCAGCACCTCAGGTTCGTCATCAACCACGAGCAGGCCCAAGGGCGCGAAGATGGTCGGCGGGGCGGATGTCTGCGGTTCGTTCATGCCAGCTTCCGGCGTAGGAGATAGTGCACCCTAGTGGTGGCGTACCGTGGAAGAAAAGCGAGCGAAGCGCCTATTTTTGGCAGGGAGAATTGTGACATGCTCAAGGATGAAATCAACCCAGGATTTCTCGATACGCGCTACCTCCGCGTAAATATTGTGTTGCGTGGCGGCCACCAATAGCCACCGGCCAGCCTTGGAATGGAGCCGCCTCTCTGGGGCCGGCGGCTTTTGTCAGCGCAGGCTCCGCCGTTTGGGTAAGGCAGTAAAAATAGGCAATTTTACGTATCTACGGACATTCGGCGTTTCTCGGTTAATAATCGGAATGATAAAAAGATTTTATCAACGGGAACGTTTTGATGGGCCGAACCAAGATTTCGACAACCCGAGATTACTGCAACGGGTTTCGTAGACCTGCGCAGGGTTGGAATTGCCCCGCGTTGACCCTGCACCAGCGTCGTTCACTGATCTTGCCACGGACGGCGCCGCGCGCCGGAGGATGAAGCAGGCGGTGCGGCACCACCGAAGAGGTCTTCGCGGTGGCTAAAATTAACGACGGCTACGCCAGTGGGGTGCTGCGGTTGGCCCGCGGGCCTTTGGCCTGAGTGTGTTGGTGGCCAGCACCGCCGACGCGGCGTTAAAGTTGGCCGGCGCGAATCCCGACATCCCCGAGGAAATGACGGACATCTGCATGCCCGCCCGCAGCGGCATAGACCTGCTAGCCGATATCACCACTGAACGGACTAGGTTGCGTTGACAAACCTGAGCTAACCCAGTGGCGCTGGAGTGGTTTTGATCAGCGGCCATCGCGGCGATGCGCCATGGCGCGGTGGAGTTCCTGGCGAAACCGCTCAAGCTGCAGGATGCAGCGGCAGCGACACAGCGCGCCATGAAGCGGGCGGCAGCGCGGCAGGATGATGCGCGGCGCGACGCTGCGCCGTTTGACCCTGCCGTGATTACGGAAGACCCGAGCTGCCCCAACGGTCGCTCAGCGCGGGATCCAGCGGCGGTGTGGCCGGCTACAGGGCAGCCGACGCTTCGGCGAGAGCCAGCCATGCCTGTTTCGCCTTTGCTGTCGTGCGCAGAGAAGCAGAGCCGTCTTGCCGCGGTTCATACCCTCTCGGTCGGGCTATTAAGTATCACTACGGATTCCGATCCCGACGAAAATGGGGCACTATTTATCCTGATGTAAGATACGGGATTTGCTCAGTTGGAAGCTGAATCGTTCCCTTCGCCGCCGATGTACTTGCCGTATTTGTGCGGCTTTCTATCCCCTACGATAAATCTCATTGCAGGATATCCGCCAAAGCTGCTCGTTGGGGCGGGCGCTTGACCAATCCAGTCCTCAACTCTAGCCCCGAGCGCGACGATCTGCTGGCGGCGCTCGACGTTGCCAGCGAAGCCTGCCACGCGGACCCGCACTTGGCGGAACCGCACTACGCCTATGGCGAAGCCTGGACCGCCTGGGGCGACCACGCCAAGGCCGAGCAGGCCTTCGCCGCCGCGTTGCAGCGCAACCCCGGCTGGGCCGATGCCTGGGTAAACTACGGTGTCGCCCGCTACCACCAGGGCGCCATCGAAGACGCCAAGGCAGCGATGCGCCAGGCGCTGCGTTGCGCCCCGGGCCATGCTGCGGCTGCGGCCAATCTGGGCGCCTTCCTCCGTCTGACCGGGCAGCACGAAGACGCCGAGGCTCTGCTGCGCGAGAGCCTGGCCGCTAACCCGCTCAACCACGCGGCCCGCCTCAACCTGGTGGCCGACCTGCTGCAGGAGGAAAGGCCCGCCGACGCGCTGGACCTGCTGGCCACCGCCCCGGCCTTGCCGACCGAAGCCGGCGCGCTGCGGCATTGGCGCCTGCAGGCCGCGCTGGCGCTGCTGCAACGCGGCCACACGCGGGAAGCGGTGCGGGTGCTGGCCGCCGTGCAGGCCAGCGGGCCCCTGCCGGCGGAGGTGCTGCCGCTGTGGTACTGGCGCCATGTTCTGCTGGCGCTGGCTTTGGGCGATGCCGGAGCGGCGCGGAGCGCGGCCGAAGCGATGCAGGACGCGCTGGATCTCAGCGGGCCGAAGGCGGTGCCCGAGCACCAAATCATGGCGCGCTATGACCTGGCCAAGTTCTGGTCCAGCCAGCAGATGCCGGCCGCCGCCATGGCGCAGTGGCAGGCCGGGCATCACCTGCTGAAGCGCACGCAACCCTTCTCGCGCGCTGTGCATTTGGCTGAGGTCGAGGCCAATATCGCCGCGTTTTCGGCCGCGCGCTTCGCCGCCGGGCCACAGGCGGGCAACGCCGACCCAGCGCCGATTTTCATCGTGGGGATGCCGCGTTCTGGCACAACGCTGTGCGAGCAGATTCTGGCCGCGCACCCCCAGGCGTACGACGCCGGCGAGCGGGTTGCGCTTGGGCAGATGGCGTATTGGCTGGCCGGCGAGGGTGCCGCGGCTGTGCGGCGGCATGCGGCGCTGGACATGCCGGCGCTGGATGCGGCGGCGGCTGCCTACCTGGCCGACATGCGCGCGCTGGCGCCGGAGGCGGCGCGCATCGTCGACAAGATGCCGGGCAACTATATGCATCTCGGCCTGGCCGGGGTGATGCTACCGGGCGCAAGGTTCATCCACTGCCAGCGCGACCCACGCGATATCGGCCTGTCGATCTTCACCTTTAGGTTCCACGGCAGCCACGGCTACGCGCATGACCTGGCCGACCTCGGCTGGACCATCGCGCAGCAGCAGCGGCTGATGGACCACTGGGCCGCGGCAATGCCTGGGCGCGTGCTTGTTGTAAAGCTAGCGGAATGGGTGCGTGACTTCGAAGGCACGCTGGCGCGCGTGCTGGCGCATGTCGGCCTGCCGCATGACGACGCCTGCGCGCGCTTCTACGAGGGCGACAGCCGCGTGCGGACAGTCAGTCGTAGCCAAGTGCGCCGGCCGGTCAACGGCCGTGGTCTGGGCCGTTGGCGCGCCTATGCCAAGGAACTGCAGCCACTGATTGCGGAATTGAAGCAGGCCGGCGCGCTGGATGCTTGGGAGAATATTATTTAATGTCTTCAACGGCAGATCCTATGGCCGGGCAGGAGTTTTGGAGCGAGGTTGTGGCACGGCTGCCATTGCCACTGCTGATCTTGGACCAGGGAGGCAACCTGCTCACCAGCAACCAGGCGGGTGATTCTTTCCTAAACGCTGGCTGGGCCCTGAGGCTGGAGGGCGGCAAGGTGTTGCTCCGCCGCCAGAAGGATCGTGAGTTGCTGGACGCGGCGTGGGCCGCGCTGGCCACGTCGCCTGAAGGCAAGATGACCTGTGCTCTGCCGAGCAGGACCGGAACGCCGCATCTGATCATTTATCTGCAATTGGTCGGCGCTCGTGCGCAGTGGGTGTTGATGGCACTGAGCAATGTGCATCTGACCAAACCGCCGGAGGCCCGGCTGGTTGCCGACTGCTTGGGCCTGACGCGCTCCGAAGCCCAAGTTGCTGCCTTGCTGAGTACCGGCATGGATTCCGCCGAAATTGCCGCTTGCATGGGGCTGAAGCTGGTAACGGTGCGCAACCACCTGCAGCGCGCCATGGGTAAGACCAGCGCGAAAAGCCAGACACAGCTATCACTTATGGTTGTAAGAGGCCTTTCTCCGCTCCACTAAAAAGTGAATTAGTCGGCGCTTCTGATGCAAATGCATCACGCGGCAGGCCGGCTACACGTCGCACACCTTCTCCCGAACGTGATGCCATCCCTCCCCAGGGTTGGCTGTGGGGGATTTGGTAGATGTCGGTTTTCACCAGCGGTAGCGTTACGGTCTCCTCGGTTTCGGCGCTGAATGCGGCGTTCGTCGAACTCGCTGGGAAGATCAGCGGCGCCTACACCATCACCCTGGGCGCCGACATGCGGCTGGGCGGTGCGCAGCTGGAGGCGATCAACCTCGCTGCGGGCGTCACGCTGGATATCGCCGGCGCCGGGCACACCCTGAATGGCGTCGGCACCGAGCGCGGCTTGTTCGTCTACGCTGGCACTGTGAGCATCGAAGACCTGGCGCTGGCCGACATGCAGGCGCAGGGCGGCAATGCTACTGGCGGCGGCGGCGGTGCCGGCCTTGGTGGCGGCCTGTTCATCGGCTCTAGCGTGGTGGGCGATGAAGGTAACGTTACGCTGAGCAACGTCACCTTCAGCGGCAATAGTGCCGCGGGCGGTAACGGCGGAGGCGGCGGCAACGGCGGCGGTGGCGGCTTGGGCGGCAATGGCGGTGCGCCTCTTGGATTCAACGGTGGTGGCGGCGGTGGCGGCGGCGGCGGCATCAGCGGTAGCGGTAGCGGTGGCAGCGGCGGCGGTCACCTGGGCGCCGGGGGGATCATTCCAGGTTTGAGCGCGGGAGCCGCTGGCAATGGCTACTCCCTTAGCAATGCCGGCGTGAGCGGCGGCGGCGGCGGCGGCGGCGGCGTTTCCGCCGGCGGTGGTGGAGGCGGTGGCGTCTCTGGCGGCAGCGGCAACCTCGCTACCGGCGGTGGCGGTGGCTATGGCGGTGGCGGTGGTGGCGGCTTCATGGTTGG
>CAIMOR010000270.1 GCA_903843125.1 uncultured Rhodospirillales bacterium | reverse complement strand
CCATCGGCGTCGACCAGCACCGGATTGACGAAGCCGAACTCGCTGATGCTGCCGGCGATCTGCGCTACCTGGCTGTCTGAATGGGTGCGGGCGTTCTCGGCATAGGGAACCAGCGCCGCCAGTGGCAGGCTGGTGACCACCAGGTCAAGCTGCATTGGCCAGTCCCTCCGTCCGCTGCGCTGCCACGGCGTCATAGTCCCGCCCATCATCGGCCAGCGTCACCGGCTGGTCCGGAAACAGCATCCGCCAGCGGGCAATCGCCAGGTCGACATAGGCTGGCGCGAGCTCGACCGCGCGGACGCGCCGCCCCGTGCGCTGGCCGGCGATGATGCTAGTACCGGCGCCGCCGAATGGCTCGAACACCACATCGCCTTCGTCGGCATAGGCGCGCATCAGGAATTCTGGCAGCGCCACCGGGAACACCGCGGGGTGCTCGGTCTCGATGCCGCGGGCCTTGTGCCGGGGTGTCTGCCAAGAAGTGAGGGAAAGTGCGGATTATGGAGCGGTAACGGGACTTTACCCCCGTCTCTACCCCCAACTTCGCAGCCGCTGCCTCAGGCTAGGGTGCCTCGCCCAGTTCGGCCAGCAGGCGCCCGACATGGCCGGCCAGCACCGGCATGTCCTCGGTCACGGTCCGCCACACGGTCGCGTCGTCCACCGTGGCGTAGCCATGGATCAGCAGGTTGCGGAACGCCACCGCGCGCGCCAGGTCCGGGATGCGGGTCGCCAGGTGGGGCGCGCTGCGGGACAGGCGGTTCAGCGCCTCGCCCACGATCTCGCATTGCCGCTCCACCGCCGAGCGCAGCAGCCGATCCGCCAAGTAGTCCTCTCGGCTGCGGCCGGCGATGAAGCTGGCGAGCGCCGCCGCGGCCTCCCGGGCATCCCACAGGAAGGCGCGCGGATCAGGCGGCATGCAGCGGCTGGCGGGCGGCGTCGATGCTGGCGCGCAGGTAGGGGTTGCGGATGGCCGAAGCCATGGCGAGGTCCACGCGATACCCCAGCAGCGCCTCCAGCGCGGCGCGCAACGCCAGGAAGTCCGCCAGCGCCGGCGGGGTGTGGCCCGCCTCGTACTCTACC
Source organism: uncultured Rhodospirillales bacterium (assembly GCA_903843125.1). Taxonomy (GTDB): domain Bacteria; phylum Pseudomonadota; class Alphaproteobacteria; order Acetobacterales; family Acetobacteraceae; genus CAIMOR01. The sequence goes on along the minus strand of CAIMOR010000270.1, from coordinate 841 downwards.
AGCAAGTCGAGGTCCGAGCGCGCTGGGTCGAAGGCCTCGCCGCGGGCCGCCGAGCCGAACAGGTCCAGCCGCCGCACGTGGAAGCGGCGGCAGAGGACGGTGATCGCGGCACGGTGCTGGGCAAGGGTGGGGAGCATGGCGGCCTCGGGCAGTGGAGACATCATAGCGCGTTCCGGCGGTCGTGTTCCATGCCGGCGGGAGTGGCGTTGCCCAGCACCATCAGCGCGCCACCAGCAGGCCGCAGAGGCAGGGCAGCCGAGGTGCTCGCGCCCTGCCGCCCCAGCCTGCCCAGGGCGAGGGCGGCGCGTTGGGGCCATGGCAGCGGTCCCCTGCTGGCTTCGTGCTGGCCCCTGTACTTCAGCCACCCCAGGCATAGGTGGACGGGCGGGAGCCGGTGCAGGGCAGCAGCAGGCGGGGTGCGGGCCCGGTAGCACCAGCGAGGGCAGGCAGCCGGCAGGGCGGGCACCTCTGCACCGTGGCGGCCAGGCCGGCACCTCCCCCCCCCCAGTGCATCGAACGGAGGGGGGAGTGGGTCGTATAAATGCACCCCCGCCGGCATTCCTGCGCCGGGCTATGCCGGCCCCCCTCCCCCCTGGGGGTTCCGAGCCGCTGAAAATGGGTCCCATGTCGGCCGGACATGCTGATTTCGGCAGGCGGCCGAACCCTGGACGCGCGCTTGAGATGCGATAGCGTATCGGCCTGTCTCGGCGCGAAGGAGCGAAGCGTATGGCCCATGCCCTCTTTCGGGAGAGAATGGCGTGTGATCCGGCGTGGAAAAAGGACCCCGTTAGCGGGGTGATCGGCGTCCAAAAGGGACCCCTCTGACGGTGGGGTTCACGAT
>CAIMOR010000269.1 GCA_903843125.1 uncultured Rhodospirillales bacterium | reverse complement strand
GTGGTTGCCGCGCCGCCGCCACCGCCGCCGCCTGTGCAGCCGCTGCCGGTGGCGCCGGAACCGCTGGCCTTGCCGCCCGAGGCACTGCTGGCCCCGGCCGCCGCCGCCGCCGCCAGTGCCGCCATGGGCCAATTGATGCGCGCCGTGGCCCAGGACCGCGGCGCTTCGGTCTATCGCTCCGGCGGGCCGAGCATAGAGGATGTGGTCCGCGAGGAGCTGCGCCCGATGCTCAAGCAGTGGCTGGACCAGAACCTGCCGCCGATGGTCGAACGCCTGGTACGGGCGGAGATCGAGCGCGTCGTAGGCCGCGCACTGAGCTGACCCGGTTTCGGCGCCGGTCCGTCCGCTCTTGACGCGGCTCGCGCCTGTCCGCTCTTGACGCGGCTCCCGCCTGTCCGCTCTTGACGCGGCTCCCGCCGCGATGGACGAGACGGCATGCTCGACAAGAACCTGACCCCCGCCGAATTCGAACCCCGCCTGTATGAGGGCTGGGAGAAGTCGGGTGCCTTCGCCTGCCACCCGGAAAGCCCGGCGCAGCCCTTTACCATCATGATCCCGCCGCCCAACGTAACGGGCAGCCTGCACTGGGGCACGCGCTGACCTTTACGCTGCAGGACGCGCTGATCCGCTGGCGCCGGATGCAGGGCCGCGACGCGCTGTGGCAGCCGGGCACCGACCATGCCGGCATCGCCACGCAGATGGTGGTGGAGCGCCTCTTGACAGCGGAGGGCAACCAGGACCGCCGCAGCATGGGCCGCGCAGCCTTCCTCGACCGCGTCTGGCAATGGAAGGCCGAGAGCGGCGGGACCATCACCCGCCAGCTGCGCCGGCTGGGCGCCAGCCTGGACTGGCCGCGTGAGCGGTTCACCATGGATGAGGGGCTGTCCAAGGCGGTGCGCGAGGTCTTCGTGACCCTGCACGGCCAGGGCCTGATCTACCGCGACCGCCGCCTGGTGAACTGGGACCCCAAGCTGCTCACCGCCATCTCCGACCTTGAGGTCGAGAACAAGGAGATGAAGGGCAGTCTTTGGTACCTGCGCTACCCCGTGGAGGGCGCGGCCGGCGAGCATATCGTGGTGGCGACCACCAGGCCGGAGACGATGCTGGGCGATACCGCGGTCGCGGTGCATCCGGAGGATGCGCGGTACACGCATCTGGTTGGGAAGCACGTGGTGCTGCCGCTGACCGGGCGGCGCATTCCCATCGTGGCGGACGAGTATTCCGACCCCGAGAAGGGCAGTGGCGCGGTCAAGATCACCCCGGCGCATGACTTCAACGACTTCAACGTGGGCAAGCGGCACGGGCTGGAAATGCCGAGCGTGCTGGATGCCGAGGCCAGGGTGACGCTGGCCGAGATCGAGCTGGCCGAGGCCGCAGGGATCAGCGACCTCGATTTCGTGCGGGGGCTTGAGGGCCAGGACCGCTTCGCCGCGCGGAAGGCCATCATCGCCCGGCTTGAGGAAATGGAGCTGGTCGAGAAGATCGAGCCGCACACCAACCAGGTGCCGCATGGCGACCGTGGCGGCGTGCCGATCGAGCCGCGGCTGACCTGGCAGTGGTATGCGGATGCCGCGACGCTGGCCAAGCCGGCGATCGAGGCGGTGGAGACCGGCAGGACGCAGTTCGTGCCGAAGCAGTGGGAGAACACCTTCTTCAGCTGGATGCGCGACATCCAGCCCTGGTGCATTTCCCGCCAGCTGTGGTGGGGCCACCAGATCCCGGCCTGGTACGCCCCGAATGGCGAAATCTTCGTCGCCCGCACCGAGGCGGAGGCGCTGGCCCAGGCCCGCGCCAAGCTGGGCGAGGACGTGACCCTGCAGCGCGACCCCGACGTGCTGGACACCTGGTTCAGCAGCGCGCTCTGGCCGTTCAGCACGCTGGGCTGGCCGGACAAGGTGCCGGAGGTGGCGCGCTACTACCCCGGCGACGTGCTGGTGACCGGCTTCGACATCATCTTCTTCTGGGTGGCCCGGATGATGATGATGGGCTGCCACTTCATGGGCGAGGTGCCGTTCCACACCGTCTACATCCATGGCCTGGTCCGCGACGAGAAGGGCCAGAAGATGTCGAAGTCCAAGGGCAACGTCATCGACCCTCTGGAACTGATCGACGCCTATGGCGCCGATGCGCTGCGCTTCACCATCTGCTCGCTGGCCGGGCCGGGGCGTGACATCAAGCTGGGGCGGAAGCGGGTGGAGGACCATCGCAGCTTCGGCACCAAGCTGTGGAACGCGGCGCGGTTCTGCGAGATGAATGGCATTGCGCCGCGGCCGGATTTCGACCCCGGCAGCGTGACCCTGCCGCTCTCCCGCTGGCTGCTGGATGCCGCCAACAAGGCCATCGCGGAGGCGACGGCGGCGCTGGAGGCGTATCGCTTCGATGAGTACGCCGCGGCCTGCTACCGCTTCACCTGGGGCAGCTTCTGCGACTGGTTCCTGGAGTTCGCCAAGCCGGTCTTCAACGGCCCGGACGGGGCGGAGAAGGAGGAAATCCGCGGCGTGGCGCAGCACGTGCTGGGCACCATCCTGCGCCTGCTGCACCCTGCCATGCCGTTCGTGACCGAGGAGTTGTGGGACCGCTTCGGCTATGGCGCCGAGTGCAGTTTGATCGGCGAAAGCTGGCCGGTGGCGGTGGCTGTGCCCGGCGCCGAGGAAGCGCGGGCGGAGCTGGATTGGGTGGTGGCGCTGATAAGCGAGGTGCGCGCCGTGCGGGCCGAGGTGAACGTGGCGCCCTCGATCACGACGCCGCTGCTGGTCAAGGATGCCACCGCCGAATCGCTGGCGCGCGCCGACCGCTGGATCGACAGCATCAGGCGCCTGGCGCGCATCACCGCGATCCAGCCTCTGGTTGGCGAGGCGCCGAAGGGCGTGGTGCAGGCGGTGCTGGGGGAGGCGACGCTGATGCTGCCGCTGGCCGATGTCATCGACCTCGGCGCCGAACGCGCTAGGCTCGCCAAGGCCCGCGCCACCGCCGAGGCCGAGGCGAAGAAGGTGCAGGCCAAGCTGTCCAACGCGGACTTCGTCAGCCGCGCCAAGCCCGAGGTGGTGGAGGAGAACCAGGAGCGCCTGGCCAACTTCCAGGCGGAGATGGCCCGGCTGGACGCCGCCATCGCCCGCATCGGCGGGTAGCGCCGAGGGGCGAGGCGCCGGCGCCGACAGGCCCGCTTCGCCGCGCTGGCGCCGCTGAAAGGGCAGGGCGCCTTGCCCTGCCCACCGAATGCGCCAACATCCCCCGCAACCTTCCGAGGGAGCGCACTGCCATGACCAACTGGGACAAGTCCCGCCTGCCCAGCCGCCACGTCTCGGTCGGGCCGGAACGCGCGCCGCATCGCAGCTACTACTACGCCATGGGGATGACGGCGGAGGAGATCGCCGCGCCGCTGGTCGGCGTTGCCACCTGCTGGAACGAGGCCGCGCCCTGCAACACCGCGCTGTCGCGCCAGGCGCAATCGGCCAAGCGCGGCGTCAAGGCCGCCGGCGCCAGCCCGCGCGAGTTCACCACCATCACGGTGACGGACGGCATCGCCATGGGCCACCAGGGCATGAAGTCCTCGCTCGTCTCGCGTGAGGTGATCGCCGACAGCGTCGAACTGACCATGCGCGGCCATTGCTACGACGCGCTGGTCGGCCTGGCCGGCTGCGACAAATCCCTGCCGGGGATGATGATGGCGATGCTGCGGCTGAACGTGCCGAGCGTGTTCATGTATGGCGGCTCGATCATGCCGGGGCATTTTCACGGCAAGGATGTCACGGTCATCGACGTGTTCGAGGCGGTGGGCAAGCACGCCACCGGCGAGATGTCGGACGCCGAGCTGGCCGAGCTGGAAAGCCTGGCCTGCCCAGGCGAGGGCGCCTGCGGCGGCCAGTATACCGCCAATACCATGGCCTGCATCTCGGAGGTCATCGGCCTGGCCCTGCCGCATTCCGCCGGCGCGCCGGCGCCAGACCATGCCCGCGACCACTGGGCGGAGGAATCCGGCAAGGCCGTGGTGGAGCTGCTGCGCCGCAACCTGCGGCCGCGCGATATCGTGACCCTGAAGGCGCTGGAAAACGCCGCCGTCATCGTCGGCGCCACCGGCGGCTCCACCAACGCCGCGCTGCACCTGCCGGCCATGGCGCATGAAGCGGGCATCCGCTTCACCCTGCAGGACGTGGCCGAGATCATGCGCCGCACGCCGTTGATCGCGGACCTGAAGCCCGGCGGGCGCTACGTGGCGGCCGATGTGCACAGGGTCGGCGGCGTGCCGGTCATCATCAAGGCGCTGCTGGAGGGCGGGTTGCTGCATGGCGACTGCATGACCGTCACCGGCCGGACCTTGGCCGAGAACCACGCCGACATCGTCTTCCCCAGCGGGCAGGACGTGGTGCACCCGGTGAGCAACCCCATCACCGCCATCGGCGGCGTGGTGGGCCTACGCGGCAACCTGGCGCCGGAGGGGGCGATCGTGAAGATCGCCGGGCTGCACAGCCTGCGGTTCGAGGGCACCGCGCTCTGCTTCGACAGCGAGGAGGAGGCCTTCGCCGCGGTCGACGCCCGCGCCTACAAGGCCGGCGACGTCATCGTCATCCGCTACGAAGGGCCGAAGGGGGGCCCAGGCATGCGGGAAATGCTGTCCACCACCAGCGCCATCTATGGCCAGGGCATGGGGGAGAGCGTGGCGCTGATCACCGACGGGCGCTTCAGCGGGGCCACGCGCGGCTTCTGCATCGGCCATGTCGGGCCGGAAGCCGCGGTGGGCGGGCCCATCGCGCTGCTGCGCAATGGCGACCGCATCGTCATCGACGCCGGCGCCGGTACCATCGACGCCCAGCTGAGCGACGCCGAATGGGCCGCGCGCCGCGCCACCTGGCAGCCGCGGCGGACGGACTACAATTCCGGCGCGCTGTGGAAGTACGCGCAGACCGTCGGGCCGGCCTGTTTCGGCGCCGTGACCCAGCCGGGCGCGGCGGCGGAAACGCATTGCTACGCCGATATCTGATGGCGGATGGCGGCGGCGATGTGGCGGCGGCGTGGCCAGCGTAACACTGGCGTCACGCCGGTTTGCCGTAGTTTCACCCGCCGCCGGGGCCTGCCGTTAGCCGAAACGTGCTGTAGTGGCATTGTTGACGCCCGGGCTGCGTGCCGCGCCGGCACCCGGCAACCGGCTTGCGAATTCGGAGGAAGACCCATGCTTGTCCGCCTGACGCTTCTAGGCCTTGTCCTGTCCACCCTGGCGGGATGCATCGTGGCGCCGCCGCCCCGGCCGCGCGGCTACTACTATGCCCCGGCGTACCGTCCGTATTACGGCGGCTGGGGCTATCGCCACTGGTAGGCCAGGGGGAGCCGATGCCGTACGCACGTCGCGGATTGCTCGGGGCCCTGGCCGTGGGCCTTGCCGCCACGCCTGCCGGGGCCCAGCCGGCGCCCTACCCGCCGTTGCCGCCGCCGCGCTACGAGCCGGCGCCGGGGCCGCCGCCGCGCGGGGCCTGGATCTGGCGGCCGGGTCACTGGCGCTGGGATGGGGTCAGGTATGACTGGGAGCCTGGCCGCTACGTCGAGAGGCTGCCGCACTACCGGCGCTGGCAACCCGGCGGCTGGGTGCGCACGCCGCGTGGCTGGGTGTGGGAACCGGAGCACTGGGGTTAGCGCGGACGCCGCCCGGATGGTGACATCCGGGCGGCAGCGCACCACGGGCCGCGCAGCGCCCTGAGCCAGCCTGCCGGCACTAACGGCGCCCAAGGCAGGGCAGCGCAGTTGTTGCCGGCGGTTCGGTCCACATCGAGGGAGCTCAGGTGCACTGGGTCCCTCGATCCCGGCATTGCCCTGGCCGCCAGCCTCGGCGCCTGCGCCAGCCGGACCACCTGATTCGAGCGCACCGCCGCGCCAGTGGTGCAGCAGGCGCCGCCGGCCACGCTGGTGACCCCGGCGCCGACCGTGACGGTGCGGCCGAACTGCTGAGGCCGCGCGATGCGGTAGCGCCCCGGCGCGGGCGCTATCGCAGCTCGCACCAGACCGGCGCGTGGTCGCTGGGTTGCTCCTCGGCGCGGGCCTCGGTATCGACACCGCAGCCCACCAGGCGCTCCGCCAGTTCCGCCGAGAGCAGGATGTGGTCGATCCGCAGGCCGCGATTGGCGTTGAAGGCGGCGCCATAGTCCCAATAGGTGTAGGGCGCGCCGGTCGGATGCAGCGCCGCCAGCGCGTCGGTCATGCCCAGGTGGCACAGCGTGCGGAAGCGGGCGCGGCTTTCCGGCCGCACCAGGGCGTCGGTGGCTGGCAGCGCGCCGGGCGCCAGGTCGGCGTCGGTCGGGCAGACGTTCCAGTCGCCCAGCACGGCGGTGGGCTGGAAATGCTCCAGCCGCTCGGCGGTCCAGTCCACCAGGCGGTCCATCCAGCGCAGCTTGTACTGAAAGCCCTCGGCGCCGCCGGAATTGCCATTGGGCAGGTAGATGCCGGCCAGCGCCATGCCCTCCGCCCGCACGCCGATGAAGCGGGCGTGGTCGTCGGCGGCCTCCCCGGGCAGGGCTTCCTCGGTCACCTCGAACGGGTGTTTGCTCAGCACCGCCACGCCGTTGCGGCCACCGTGCTGGCCGACCACGTGCAGCTGGTAGCCGCTGGAAGCGAAGTCGGCGGCGGGGAATTCCTCGGCCTTGCAGCGGGTTTCCTGCAGGAACAGGTAATCCGGCTGGTGGCGCTCCAGGAAGCGCAGCACATGGGCCGCGCGCTTGCGGACCGAGTTGACGTTGAAGGTGGCGAGTCGCACGCCGTCACGCCACCGCGAAGCTGGCGCCGCAGCCGCAGCCGCTGACCGCCTGCGGATTCTTCACGGTGAAATGCGCGCCGATCAGCGCCTCGTTCCAGTCCAGCTCGCTGCCCGCCAGCAGGTCCAGCGAGACCTGGTCGACGAAGACCCGCGCGGCGCCGGCGTCGATCACCAGGTCAGCCTCCTGCGCGGTGTCCTCCAGCGCGAAGCGGTACTGGAAGCCGGAGCAGCCACCCGCGTCCACCGCCACGCGCAGGCCGGCGCCCGGCCTGCCTTCGCGGTCGGCGATCTCGGCCACCTGCTCGGCGGCGCGGGGCGTGACGCGGAAGGGGAGGGTGGCGGTGGTGGACATCGGCGGTACTCCTGGCGCGTGATCGGCTGGGACGGGTGGATCGCAAGGCGTGCATCACCCGCCCAAACGAGGGCCACGACCGGCGACCCGGCCCTGGCTCCCCAAGATAGGCGCAGCCGGCGCGGCTTCCAACCGTCACGGCCGGCGTGCTAGGCCAGACCCATGTCCAGCGAAGCGCTTGCGCCTTGGGCGGTCCGCCCCTCAGCCTCCCGTGGCCGACTGCACCCGGAACCCGGCGGCGACGCGCGCAGCCCGTTCCAGCGTGACCGCGACCGCATCATCCACGCCGCGGCCTTCCGCCGGCTGCAGTACAAGACCCAGGTCTTCGTCTTCCATGAAGGCGATTATTTCCGCACCCGGCTTACCCATTCCATCGAAGTCGCCCAGATCGCGCGCTCCATCGCCCGCCGCCTGCGGCTGGACGAGGACCTGGCCGAGGCGCTGGCCCTGGCGCACGACCTGGGCCACCCGCCCTTCGGCCATGCCGGGGAGGAAGCGCTGGACGCGCAGATGCGGCCCTATGGCGGCTTCGACCACAATGCCCAGAGCCTGAAGGTGGTGACGCAGCTGGAGACCCGCTACGCCGCCTTCGACGGCCTGAACCTGACCTGGGAAACGCTGGAGGGCCTGGCCAAGCACAATGGGCCGTTGCGCCGCCCCAGCCCCTACATCGTGGAGTACGACCGCCGCCACCCGCTGGAGCTGACCACCCACGCCAGCGCGGAAGCGCAGGTGGCCGCGATCTCGGACGATATCGCCTACAACAACCACGACCTGGACGATGGCGTCCGCGCCCGGCTGTTCACGCTGGAGGAGGCGGCGACGCTGCCGCTGATCGGCGATTGCTTCGAGGAGGCGCAGGCGCACCACCCCGGCATGGCCCGCGACCGCCTGGGCAGCGAGACGGTGCGCCGCGTCATCAACCGCATGGTGCAGGACGTGGTGGACGAGGCCGGCCGCCGGATCGAGGCACTGGGCGCCCGCAGCGCCGACGATATCCGCGCCGCGGCCGGCCCGGTGGTGACCTTCTCCGCGCGGATGCAGGAGGCGAACCAGGCGATCCGCGACTTCCTGTTCGAGCGGATGTACCGGCACTGGCGGGTCAACCGGCAGATCCAGAAGTCCAAGCGGGTGAGCCAGTTGCTGTTCCAGCTGCTGCATGGCGGGCCGCAGATGCTGCCCGACGAATGGCGCCGCCGCGCCGGCGAACCCGGCAGCGCCGCCTGCGCCCAGCTGGTCTGCGACTACATCGCCGGCATGACCGACCGCTACGCGCTGGAGGAGCACAAGCGGCTGACCGACCCGAACGTGCCGGGATAGGGAAGGATTGCCGGGCTAGGTTTGGCCGCCCGGGCGCGCTAAACCGCCGGCCATCATGAGCACCCACGACATCTTCGCCACGCTGCGCGCCCGCACCGTCGACATCCTGGCCGAGCTGCTGCCCGAGCTGCCCGCCGACAGCTTCGCCCGCGTGCAGATGGAGCCGCCGCGCGACGCCAGCCACGGCGACATGGCGACCAACGCGGCGATGGTGGTGGCCAAACTCGCCAAACTGCCGCCGCCGAAGCTGGCCGCGCAACTGGCCGAGCGCCTGGCGGCGCTGCCCGAGGTGGCCGAGGCGGCGCCGGCCGGGCCGGGCTTCGTCAACCTGCGGTTGGAGGAAAGCTTTGTCCGTGCTCAGCTCGCCGCCGTGCTGGCGGCCGGGGAGGGCTATGGCGACAGCACCCTGGGCGGCGGGCTGAAGGTCAACGTTGAGTACGTCTCGGCCAATCCGACCGGGCCGATGCATGTGGGCCATTGCCGCGGCGCCGTGGTGGGGGACGCGCTGGCCAACCTGCTGGCCAAGGCCGGCTATGCCGTGACCAAGGAATACTACATCAACGACGCCGGCGCGCAGGTGCAGGCGCTGGCCTGGGCCAGCTACTGGCGCTACCTGCAGGCGCTGCTTGAGACCTGCGAGGGCAAGGAGGTTGCCAACGCAGGCTACGTCCCGCTGCGCGATTTTGCGGCATCCGCACGCGAGCGAGAGGATTTTGAGCGTAAGTTCGGGCTGACTTTGCAGTACGGCGGCGACTATCTGCTACCGGTAGGTCGGGCGCTGGTCGAAAAGCATGGTTTTGGGCTGATACCGGCAGATGGAGGCCAGCCCACCGCCGAGACCCTGGCCGAGGTCCAGGCCACCACGGTTGCCATGATGATGGTGGATATCCGCGCCGACTTGGCCGCGCTGGGCGTGCGGCAGGACGTGTTCACCTCGGAACTCGCCCTGGTGCAGGCCCAGGCGGTCGGTGCCGCCATCGGCAGCCTGGCGCAGAAGGGCCTGGTCTATGAGGGCGTTCTGGAGCCGCCGAAGGGCAAGACGCCGGACGACTGGGAGCCGCGCGAGCAGACGCTGTTCCGCAGCACCCAGTTCGGCGACGACGTCGACCGGCCACTGCGCAAGTCGGATGGCAGCAACACCTACTTCGCCAACGACATCGCCTGCCACGCCGACAAGATCGCCCGTGGCGAGGCGCTGCTGATCGACGTCTGGGGCGCCGACCATGGCGGCTACGTGAAGCGCATGCAGGCGGCGGTGAAGGCGCTGAGCGACGGGAAAGTGCCGCTGGACGTGGTGCTGTGCCAGATCGTGCGGGTGATGCGGAACGGCGAGCCGGTGCGGATGAGCAAGCGTGCCGGCACCTTCGTGACCCTGCGCGACCTGCTGGACGATCTGGCCGAAATGACCGGCAGCCCCACGGCGGCGCGGGACGCGGTGCGCTTCACCATGCTGACCCGCAAGGCCGACGCCCAGATGGACTTCGACCTGGACAAAGCGGTGGAGCAGAGCCGCGACAACCCCGCCTTCTACGTGCAGTACGCCCATGCCCGCTGCCGTTCGGTGCTGCGCACCGCCGGGGAGCCGGCCGACCTGGCCAGCGCGCCGCTGGAGGCGCTGACCGACCCGGCCGAGCTGGCACTGATCCGGCGCATCGCCGCTTGGCCGCGCAGCGTGGAAGCCGCGGCGCTGGCGCGCGAACCTCACCGGATCGCGTTTTTTCTCCATGACTTGGCGGGCGACTTTCATGTATTGTGGAACAAGGGGCGCGAGGACGCGACCCTGCGTTTCATTCGGGATGACGAGCCGGAGGCGACCCGC
>CAIMOR010000268.1 GCA_903843125.1 uncultured Rhodospirillales bacterium | reverse complement strand
GGCTTGGCCTTCGGCTTGGCGGTGGCGGCCGGCCGTGCCGGTGCCTTGCGTGCCGCCGGTGCCTTCGCCGCAGCGTCGCCGGCCGCCTTGGCCGCGGCTTTCGATGCTGCCGTGGGCGCGGCTTTCGCCGCCGCCGTGGGCGCGGCCTTCGCCGCTGCTTTCGGTGCAGCCTTCGCCGCCGACTTGCCACCCGCACCCCGCGCGCCTGCGGTGCGACCCTTGGCGCCGGGCTTCGGCTTCAGCTCCTTGCCCTTCTCGGCCAGCAGCGTCACCGCCTCGGCCAGGGTGATTTCCTCCATCTCCACGCCACGCGGCAGGTTGGCGATGGTCTTGTGGTGCATCGCGTAGGGCCCGAAGCGCCCCTTGCGGATTTCCACCGGCGCCTTGTCCTTGGGGTGCTCGCCCAGCAGCCGAACCTTGGCGCGGGCTTTTGCGAGAAGGTCCATGGCGCGGTTCATGCCAAGCGTCAGCACGTCGTCGCCCGGCTCCAGGCTCTGGTAGGTGCTGCCCAGCTTGATGTAGGGGCCGAAGCGGCCGATGCCGGCGCTGATCTCGCCGCCGGTCTCCGGGTCCAGCCCGATCACGCGTGGCAAGGATAGCAGGGAGAGCGCCTGTTCCAGCGTCAGCAGGTCCGGCACCATCTCCTTGGTCAGGCTGGCGCGGCGCGGCTTGGTGGGCTTGCCCTTGTCATCGGTACCGGCCTCCCCGAGCTGCACGTACAGCCCGTAGGGGCCACGGCGGACGCTGACGTTCTGGCCGCTGGCGGGGTCGGTGCCCAGCTCGCGCTGGCCTTCGCTCAGGCCCGTGGTGCCGTCGCCCTCGGCGCCTGGCGCGATCAGCGGCCGGGTGTAGCGGCATTCCGGGTAGTTGTTGCAGCCGATGAAGGCGCCGGTGCGGCCCAGCCGCAGCCCCAGCCTGCCGTTGGCGCAGGCCGGGCAGGAACGAGGATCGCCGGCGCCCTCGCGCTGCGGGAAGAAGTGCGGGCCCAACTCCTCGTCCAGCGCGTCGATCACGTCGCTGATCTTGAGGTCCTTGGTCGCGTCGATTGCCTTGGAGAACTCCTCCCAGAAGGCGCGCATCACGGCCTTCCAGTCGGCCTTGCCGCCGGAAATGTCGTCCAGCTGCTCCTCAAGCCCGGCGGTGAAGCCGGTATCGACGTAGCGCTCGAAGAAATGCGCCAGGAAGGTGGTCACCAGCCGGCCGCGGTCCTCGGGCACGAAGCGGCGCTTGTCCAGCTTCACGTATTGCCGGTCCTGCAGCACCTGCAGGATGGAGGCGTAGGTGGAGGGGCGGCCGATGCCCAGCTCCTCCATCCGCTTCACCAGCGTCGCTTCCGAAAAGCGCGGCGGCGGCTGGGTGAAGTGCTGGGTGGCGGTGACGGCGCCCTTCTTCAGCGGGTCCTTCTCGCGCATCGGCGGCAGGGTCCGGCTGTCGTCGTCCTGCTCGGTGCCGGCGGCGGCGGCGATGCCGGCGCGCGCATCGGCGGCGCGGTCGTCCTCGTCCTCGCGGTACAGCTTCAGGAAGCCGTCGAAGGCGATGACCGAGCCATTGGCCCGCAGCCTGGTCTTGCCGCTCTGGTCGACCAGCTCAACCACCGTCTGGTCCAGCTCGGCGGACTGCATCTGGCTGGCGACCGCGCGCTTCCAGACCAGCTCGTACAGCCGGCGCTGGCGCTCATCCAGGTAGCGGGCCACATCCTCGGGCCGGCGGGAGACGTCGGTCGGGCGGATCGCCTCGTGCGCTTCCTGGGCGTTCTTCGCCTTGGTACTGTATTCGCGGGCCTGGCCGGGCAGGTAGTCGGGGCCGAATTCGCGCTTCACGTGGTCGCGGATCTCGGCAATTGCCTCGCGCGCCATCTGCACGCCGTCGGTCCGCATGTAGGTGATCAGGCCCACGGTCTCGCCGCCGATCTCCACCCCCTCGTAAAGCTGCTGCGCCGTGCGCATGGCCAGCTGCGCGCCCATGCCCAGCTTGCGGCTGGCCTCCATCTGCAGGGTGGAGGTGGTGAACGGCGGCGGCGGGTTGCGCCGGGTGCGCTTCTTCTCGACCGAGCCGACGGTGAAGCTGCCGGCCTCCACCTTCGCCTTGGCGGCATTGGCCAGGGCCTCGGTATTGATGTCGAACTGGTCCAGCCGCTTGCCGTCCAGATGCGTCAGCCGGGCGGCGAAGGGCGCGCCGGTTGGGGTCTGGAACCGGCCCTCCACGCTCCAGTACTCGCGGGCGCGGAACGCCTCGATCTCGGCCTCGCGCTCGCAGATCAGCCGCAGCGCCACGGACTGCACCCGGCCCGCCGAGCGGCTGCCCGGCAGCTTCCGCCACAGCACCGGCGAGAGCGTGAACCCCACCAGGTAGTCCAGCGCGCGGCGCGCCATGTAGGCATCGATCAGCGGCACGTCGAGCTGGCGCGGGTGCGCCAGGGCGTACTGCACGGCGCGCTTGGTGATCTCGTTGAAGGTGATGCGGTGGACCTCCACCCCCTTCAGCACGCCTTTCTTGGCCAGCATCTCCCGCACATGCCAGCTGATCGCCTCGCCCTCTCGGTCCGGGTCGGTGGCCAGGTAGAGGCGCCGCGCCCCCTTCATCGCCTTGGCGATGGCGGTGACCTGGCGCTCGCCGCGG
>CAIMOR010000267.1 GCA_903843125.1 uncultured Rhodospirillales bacterium | reverse complement strand
GTGGCGTGCAGCAGCCAGTCCGCCGCGGCCAGGCGCGGGCGGGAGAACAGCCGGAAGCCGCCATCGGCATCGGCCTCCACCTGGATCTCGCAGCTGGTCTCGGCGGCCAGCGGCAGCACGCGGTGGATGGCGAAGTCGGCAACCTCCAGCGTCTCGGCTTCCGGGTGGCGGGCGGCGCAGGCGGCCAGCGCCATCTCCAGCATGGCGGCGGCGGGCAGCACGGCCTCCCCGGCCAGCCGATGGTCGGCCAGCCAGGGCTCCAGCGCGGTGTCCAGCAGGCGGGTCCAGCGGGTGGGCGTGGCGTCGCGGCGGAAGCCGAGCAGCGGGTGTTCCAGCACCGGGTTGGTGAGGTGCTGCGCTTCCGGCGTGGCGCCGAACCAGGCGGGCTGGCGGATGAAGGGGGTGGCGGGCAGGCCACGGCGGTCCGCCGGGCCGGCGAAGGCAGGGCCCTCGCGCGGGTCCGCGCCGGCGGCGAAGGCGCGGTCCGCCAGGGCGGGGAAGGGGTCGCCAGGTGGGTCGCGGCGGCTCAGCCCGGGCAGCGCCACGGCGTCCAGGCTGGCGTCCCGCAGCGTCTCCCGCAGGTAGGACTGCAGCACCGGGTGGGGGCCGATCTCGATGAACAGCCGGGCGCCCTGGCGCGCCGCGGCCAGCACCGTGGCCTGGAAGCGCACCGGCTGGCGCAGGTTGTCCCACCAGTAGGCGGCGGTGCAGTCGGCGGCGCCGAGCGGCTGGGCGGTGACCGAGGACAGCATCGGCACGCTGCCGGGCTGGGTCGGCAGCCCGGCCAGGTCGGCCAGCAGCGTCTCCCGCACCGGGTCCATCGCGGCGCTGTGGAAGGCGTGGTCGAGGTCGAGCGGGATGCAGCTCCAGCGGCGGGCCTCGGCCAGCGGCACCAGGGCGGCGATGGCGGCGGCCGGGCCGGCGACGGTCAGCGCGGCCGGGGCGTTGACCGCGGCGACCTCCAGGCCGAGCTCGGCCAGCATCGGCGCGGCCTCGGCCTCGGGCGCGCCGAGCGCGGCCATGCGGCCGATGCCGCGCTGGCGCTGCTGCTGGCGGCTGCGGGCGACGATGAGCCGGGCGGCGGCGGGCAGGGTGAGCAGGCCGGCAGCCAGGGCGGCGGCGACCTCTCCGACCGAATGGCCGAGCACCAGGGCGGGGCGGATGCCCTGGGCGGCCAGGGCGGCGACCATGGCGTGCTGGATGGCGAAGAGCAGCGGCTGGGCCAGGTCGGTGTCGGCCAGTTGCGCCGCCGTGACGCCGGCTTCGAGCGCCGCCAGCACGGACCAGCCGAGCAGCGGGGCGAGTTCGGCATCGGCGGCGGCCAGGGCGGCGCGGAAGGCGGGGTTGGCCAGCGCCGGCTGCGCCATGCCGGCCCATTGCGCGCCATTGCCGCTGAACACGAAGGCCGTGGCGGCGGCGTGACGCGGGGCGGTGCCGGTGATGGGGGGCGGCGCCTGGGGGGTGGTGGCTGGGGACGCGGTGGCTGGGGGCGCGGTGGCGGCTTCGCCATTGGCCCAGCCGGCCAGGGCGCCGGCCAGGGCTTCCGGGGTGGTGCCGCGCAGCGCCAGGCGGTGCGGGTGCAGGTCGCGGTGGCGGGCGGCGCCGCGCAGCAGGGCGGGCAGCGCGTGCGGCGAGGTGGTGGCCAGGCGGCCGTGCCAGGCCTCGGCCAGGGCGACCAGGCCGGCGGCGGAGCGGGCCGAGAGCAGCAGCGGCGGCAGGGCCTCCGCCGCCGCGGCGGTGGCCGGGCGCTGGGCCTGTTGGCGCAGCACCTGGGGCGGCGCCGCGGTCAGCATGGCGGTGGCGTTGGTGCCGCCGAAGCCGAAGCTGTTCACCCCCACCACGGCGCGGGCGCGGCGGGCCAGCGGCTCGGCGGCGGTGGCGACGCGCAGGCCGAGGCCGGGGAAGTCGATGGCCGGGTTGGGCGTGGCGCAGTGCAGGCTGGGCGGGATGCGCCCCTTCTCCAGCACCAGCATGGCCTTGAGCAGCCCGACCAGGCCGGAGGCGGGTTCGGTATGGCCGATATTGCCCTTGGCCGAGCCGATCGGCAGCGCCGCGCCCTGGCGCTGCTGGCCGACGGCGTGGCCGATGGCCATGGCCTCCACCGGGTCGCCGACCGCGGTGCCGGTGCCATGCGCCTCGAAGTAGGCCAGCCGGTCGGCGCCGACGCCGCTTTCGGCCAGGACCTGGCGGATCAGCGCGGTCTGCGCCGACTGGCTGGGCAACGACAGGCCGAGGGTGCGGCCGGCGGCGTTGCTGCCGGTGCCGAGGATGACGGCGCGGATCTGGTCGCCGTCGCGCAGCGCGTCGGCCAGGCGCTTGAGGATGACGACGCCGGCGCCCTCGGCGCGGACATAGCCGTCCGCCCCGGCGGCGAAGGCCTGGCAGCGGCCGGTGGCGGAGAGCATGCCCGCCTTGGCGAAGCCGAGGAACGGGAAGGGCGAGAGCAGCAGGTTGACGCCGCCGACCACGGCGCTGGGCAGGCGCTGGGCGCGCAGCGCCTCGCACGCCTGGTGCAGCGCGACGAGCGCGGAGGAGCAGGCGGTGTCGATGGTCTGCGCCGGGCCGCGCAGGTCGAAGACGTTGCCGATGCGGTTGGCCAGGATGCTGAGCGCGCCGCCGGTCATGAAGTAGCGGTCGCCGGAGGCGGGGTCGGCCAGGCGGAGGTCGGCGTAGTCGGTCAGCGAGGCGCCGATGTAGACGCCGGTGCCGCTGCCGGCGAGGCGGGAGGGCGGGATGCCCGCGTCCTCCAGGGCGCGCTGGGTGACCTCCAGCAGCAGGCGTTGCTGCGGGTCCATCTCGGCGGCTTCGCGCGGCGAGATGCCGAAGGCGCCGGCGTCGAAGCCGGCGACGTCGCCCAGCGTGCCGGCGGCGAAGCTGTGGGTGCGGCCGGGCTCGCCCGGGCGCGGGTGCAGGAAGTAGGCCTGGGTGAAGCGGTTGGGCGGCACCGTGGTGACGGCGTCCCGCCCCGCGATCAGCAGGTCCCAGAAGGCGTCGAGGTCCGGCGCGCCGGGCAGGCGGCAGGCGGCGCCGAGGATGGCGATGGGGTCCGGCCGGTGGCGCGGCGCGCCGGGCGGCGGGCTTGCAAGGGGGGGCACGGCGGCAGCCGTGGGACCGGGCGCGGTGGCAGCCGTGGGAATGGGCGCGGTGGCGGCCGCGGGAGCGGGCGCGGTGGCAGCCGTGGGAATGGGCGCGGTGGCAGCCGTGGGAACGGGCGCGGTGGCGGCCGTGGGAATGGGCGCGGTGGCGGCC
>CAIMOR010000266.1 GCA_903843125.1 uncultured Rhodospirillales bacterium | reverse complement strand
GGCGCCTATTCCGCCGCGGCCATCACCGCCACCGGCTGCGCCACCCGGCCGAAGCCCAGCAGCATCACCGCCAGCACCGCATAGGCCGCCGCCACCACCGGCATCACCGCAACCCCCACCGCCGGGCCATGCATGAAGCCGAAGAAGGTCAGCACCGCCCCGGCCGCGGCAAACGCCGCCGCATTGGTCCACTTCTTCTCGATCACGAAGACGCCGATCGCCGCGAAGACCAGCCCAGCCAGGATGCTGCCCTCGCCCAGCACCGAAAGCCCGGCGTATAGCACGCCGTTCTGCGCCATCTTGTCCAGGCCCACCGCGGCGGCATTGGTGCCCGCCGCGCCCAGCGCGCCATCGATCATGGTCTTGCCCCAGGCCGCCAGGTGCGGCACCAGCGCCAGCACCACCGCCGGCGCATGGCTCGCCGGCGTGGTCTGGAAGGCCTGCGCCCCGATCAGCATGCCGATGTAGAGCAGGATCGGCAAAATCGCGACCAGCGGCACCAGCGCCAGCAGCAGCCCGCCAATGCCCAGCCAGGTCAGCGCCAGCATCAGCACGCCGGTCGCCGCCGAATAGCCGATCCTGCCGCCCATCGCCTTCCAGCCGGGATGGCCGATGTAGACCGCGTTGATGAACGGGTTGCCCATCAGGCAGCCGATCAGGCTGACCACGCCATCCGCCGTCAGCACCCGCGTCGTCGGGTAGTGGTCGCCCGCCGCCTCGGCGCTCTCCACATTGTCCATCGCCTCGACCAGGTCGTAGATGCCGAACGGAATGGCGGTCACCAGAATGATCCCGATGAACTCGAACCCGCCGAACACATGGTCGAAGGCCGGCAGCGGCACCGAGAACCCGATCCCCGAGATCGCGCTCGTCACCCCCGCCAGCCCAACGCCGCCGACATCGATGCCGAACAGCTTGCTGCCCCAGGCGATCAGCATGCCCGCCGCGATCGCCACCAGCCCGGCCGGAATGCCCTTGGGGTAGCGGAAGCCGCCGAACCAGCTGGCCAGGATCACGCCCAGGCAGACCAGGCCGATCACCGGCGTCATGAACATCTCCAGCGCCGGCCGCATGGAGATGAAGGTCACCGAAACGCCCGCCAGCGTGCCCAGCAGCGCGGCGCGCGGCGTGATCTTCTGGATGTACGGCGCCACGAACCCGCCGATCATCAGGATGAAGCTCTGCACGAAGACCCAGGCCAGCCCGGCCTCCCAGCCCTTCACCGGGTCATGCGTGGCCGAGGCGATCGGCAGCATGATGACGAAGCACACGATGAACATGTGCGGCACCGAGATGCCCGAGGGCAGCGCGCACACGTCGCTGCGCCCGGTCTTCTTCGCCAGGCTCCAGCCCAGCCAGGCGTAGTACCCGGTGGAGAGGAACATCATCAGCCCCGTCGCCGGCAGGATGCGGCCGAAGACGATCTCGTCGGGCATCTGCAGCACGAAGCGCAGCAGCGCGGTCAGCGTCAGCAGGTTGACCAGGATGTTCGTGCCGAAGCCGAACAACGCGTTCCAATCCCCCGGCGTCCAGAGCTTCGGACCAGACGTGGTAGCGGACATCTTCATACTCCCCCGAGGTGTGGTGCCGGAGCGTCCACCCCCGCGCGCCATCGCGCGGGAATGCCGCCATGCCCTTCAGGCCACCACGCAACCCCGGGGGGCTTCCCCACGGGCGCGCCGCGGCTACCCCAATGCGGCCAGCACCGCGCCGGACGGCGCCACCCAGCCGAAAATCCCCCCCTGCGCCTTCACCATGGCCAGCGCGGCCGCGTGGAACGCCGGGAAATAGCTCGCACAGGCATCGGACACGACGACGCAGCGGTAGCCGCGGTCATTGGCCTCGCGCACCGTGGTGTTGACGCAGACCTCCGTGGTCACGCCGCAGACCAGCAGCGCCTCGATCCCCTTGGACCGCAGGATCAGGTCCAGGTCGGTGGCGCAGAAGGCGCCCTTGCCGGGCTTGTCCAGCACCACCTCGCCCGCCGCCGGCGCCAGTTCCGGGATGATGTCGTGCCCCACCTCGCCGCGGATCAGGATGCGCCCCATCGGCCCGGGGTCGCCGATCCGCATTCCCTCCGGCCCGCGCGCCCACTTGGCCGGCGGGCAATCCGCCATGTCCGGCCGATGGCCTTCGCGCGTATGGATCACCAGCATGCCGCAGGCCCGCGCCGCCGCCAGCACCGCCTGGCACGGCGCCACCGCGGCGTTCAGCAGGGAGACGTCATTGCCCAGGCTCTCGCCGAAGCCGCCCGGCAGCAGGAAGTCCCGCTGCATGTCGATGATGACCAGCGCCGTGCGGCCCGGCTCGACCGCGATGGCATAGGGTTCGGCGTCGATCGGCATGGGCATGGCGGAAGCCCCTCGGCTGCGCCAACACCCATGCAATCATCAGGCCAGATCGCAATGATCAGGCCATGCCAACGACTCAGCGCGGCGCCGGCCCGTAGTGCCGCGCCAGGTACGCGACGATCTCCGGCATCAGGCTCGGCTCCACCGGCGCCCGGAACACGTTGACCATCTTCGCCACTTCCGCCGTCCAGCCAGCCTGGTCGAGGAAGGGCGCGTTCATCATGATGTAATCGAGGCTGTGGCAGGCGGCGCAGTTCGCCGCCGTCACCTCGGCGCCCGGCCCGGGGCGCAGCTCCGTCACCGCGGCCCGCGCCGGCAGCGCCAGCGCCAGCCCGACCGCGGCCACCCGCAGGGCCCGCATCGCCCGGCGCCTCACGCGGCCACCAGGCGCAGCGCCTGGACCACGTTGTGATGATACCCGGCAGGGTTGCTTACCAAATGGTCAGCCTGCTGCTCGCCCGAGCGACTGACCGCCCGCACCCGCACCTCCACCGCCCCGGCCGGCGCGCTCAGCCGCTGCGACCAGCGCCGGAAGGAATACCGCCCCAGATTCTCCCCCAGCGTCGCCGGCCGCCACGCCTTGCCGCCATCGGTCGAGAGCTCCACCCGCTGGATGCCGGCGCCGCCATCCCAGGCCACGCCCTCCACGCTGAAGCCGGCCGCCGCCACCCGGTCGCTATCCCGCAGGTTCGCCACCACCGAGTTCACCAGTATCCGCGTGATCGGCTCGTTCGCCGCGGTCTGCTGCGTGGTGAACGGCGCGTCGGTGGCGAACAGGTTGCGCGGCACCCGGTACGCCGCCTTCATCCAGAAGTTGTCGAGCGGCTTGGCCGAGACGGTCAGCTGCGTCACGTGCTTCATCCAATAGGTCGCGGTCCAGCCGGGCACCACCAGCCGCACCGGGTAGCCGTTCAGCAGCGGCAGCTTCTCGCCGTTCATGGCGAAGGCCAGCAGCGTGTCCTCATGCAGCGCCCGCGAGATCGGGATCGACTTGCGGTAGTCCGGCGTCTCCGCCACCGGCGGCCCGTCGGCGCCGTCCAGGAACAGCTCCACCGCCTCCGGCTTCACCCCGGCGCGGGCCAGCACGTCGCGCAGCCGCACGCCCTGCCAGCGGGCATTGCCCATGGCGCCCAGCCCCCACTCCACGCCCGGCACATGCGGCTGGAACAGCCCGCGCCGGTTGCCCGAGCATTGGCACACCGCAATCACCTCGGCGGCCGGCAGCCGCTGCAACTCGGCCAGGCTGAACGCCACCGGCTGGCGCGCGGCATCGCCGCCCACGCTCAGCTTCCAGTCGCGCGCCAGCTCCGCCTGCTCGGGCAGGCCCGAGAGGTGGTAGCGCACGAAGAACTGGTTGTTCGGGGTAATGGCGGTGCGGAAGGCCGCCAGCGGCGTCTCGTAATTCGGTGGCCGGCTGGAAAGCCGGATCAGCGGTGCCTTGCCCGGCAGCGCCTCCATCGCGGCGTTCTCGCGCAGGCCCTCGGGCAGCCGCGTATCCAGCGCCACGCCCTCGGCCAGGGCATTGCGCCCCAGCAGCCCGGCGCCCGCGGCGCCCAGCAACAACCTTCTCTGCACAGCTTCCCCCCGATGCCGTTTCGGCAGCGGGCAGACTAGCCCGGCCGCGGTGGCCGGCGCCAGGGGAAGCCTACCGCCCGGTCAGGATCCGCTCGACCAGCTGCTTCGCCGTCGGGATGAAGCCGTTCGAGTAGAACGGGTCCGAGCCGAACCGATAGGCGTTGTGCCCGGCGAACATCAGGTTGTGCTCCAGCGCCCCGTCATGGCTGATGTCCTGCAGCGTCTTCTGGATGCAGAAGCTGCGCGGGTCCGCCTTGTGGCCGTTGGTGTAGTCCGGCTCCACCTGCGCCCAGTTGCTGAACCGGCAATGGCTCAGGCAGCCCATGCAGTCCACCTGATCCGTCAATATCTCCTGCGCCTTCTCCGGCGTCACGAAGATCAGGGTATTGTCCGGCGTCCGCAGCGCCTCGACGAAGCCCTCGACCTCGAACTGGCGGATGCGCGCGAGGTCATGCGCGGTCACCCACACCTTGCGCTTGCGCGGCCCCACGCCGTATTCGCAGACATGGTCGCCGATCGGCTCGGCGGTGAAGGCCGCCTGGCGCTCGCTCCGCGCCTCCAGCTCGGCCAGGAAGTCGTTGCGCACGGCGCTGCTGTAGAACCCGGTCGGGCTGAACCGCTGCAGCGAGATGTCGCCTTCCTTCAGCGTCAGCAGCCGCTGCTTCCAGGCGTCCGAGATCGGGCTTTCCTGCGTCACCAGCGGCCGGGTGCCGAACTGGAACGCAATCGGCCCCAGCTCCGGGTTGTCGATCCAGTCCTGCCATTCCTCCAGCCACCAGACGCCGCCGGCCATGATGATCGGCACGTCGCCCAGGCCGAATTCGCGCATCTGCTGGCGCAGCTTCAGCACCCGCCCGAACGGCGGCTCCGGCTGCAACGGGTCTTCGCTGTTCGAGAGCCCGTTATGCCCGCCGGCCAGCCAGGGGTCCTCATAGACCACGCCGCCCAGCCATTCCCGGGTCTTGGAATAGCTGCGCTTCCACAGCGCGCCGAAGGCCCGGGCGGAGCTCACGATGGGGTAGTAGTGCACCCGGAATTCCCGGGCGATCTCGGACAGCTTGTAGGGCATGCCGGCGCCGCAGGTGATCCCGTTGATCAGCCCCTTGGCCCCTTCCAGCACGCCGCGGATGACGCGTTCGGCGCCGCCCATCTCCCACAGGATGTTGGCGTGCACCCGGCCGCGGCCGTCGCTGCGCTCATGCGCCTCGCGCGCCTGGGCGATGCCGCCGCGGATGCCGTAGGCCACCAGCTCGTCGTGCCGCTCGCGCCGGGTCTTGCCATGGTAGACTTGGCGGATGACCCGGCCCTGCTCGTCGTAGCTGTCCGCATTCACCGCGGAGAAAGTGCCGACGCCACCGGCGGCCGCCCAGGCCCCCGATGACGCGCCATTGGAGATGGCAACACCCTTGCCGCCTTCGACCAGCGGCAGGACGTCGACGCCGCCCATGCGGATAGCGTTGATGGCCTTCACGAACAGCGGCTCCAGTGTTGCATGTCAAGTTTATGACGCAGCCGGGACCCGTTGGGGAGCCCCGGCCACGCTATATGGGGTCAGCGATCAGAAATCGCCACGGCGCGGACGATCACCACGGTCGCGACGCGGGCGGTCGCCATCCTCGCGGCGCGGCCGTTCCTCGCCCTCACCCTCGGCCCGCGGCCGCTTGGCGCCCACCTGGTCGGAGATGTCGGCGCCGGTCGCCTGGTCCACCACGCGCATGGAAAGCTTCACCTTGCCACGCTCGTCGAAGCCAATGACCTTGACCTTCACGGCGTCGCCCTGGTTGACCACGTCGTTGGTCTTGTTGACCCGCTCGTTGGCCAGCTCGGAGATGTGGACCAGGCCGTCCTTGGCGCCGAGGAAGTTCACGAAGGCGCCGAATTCGGCAGTCTTGACCACCTTGCCATTGTAGATCTTGCCGATCTCGGCCTCGGCGGTGATCCCCTGGATCCAGTCGATCGCCTTCTGCGCCGCCTCGATCGGGGTCGCCGCCACCTTGATGGTGCCGTCATCCTCGATGTCGATCTTGCAGCCGGTCTGCTCGCAGATCTCGCGGATCACCTTGCCGCCGCTGCCGATCACGTCGCGGATCTTGTCCTTCGGCACGTTGATCACGGTGATGCGGGGCGCGGTCGCCGCCACATCGCCGCGGGCGCCGGTCAGCCCCTTGGCCATCTCGCCCAGGATGTGCAGCCGGCCGTCGCGGGCCTGCTCCAGCGCAATCCGCATGATCTCCGGCGTGATGCTGGTGATCTTGATGTCCATCTGCAGCGCGGTGATGCCCATCTCGGTGCCGGCCACCTTGAAGTCCATGTCGCCCAGGTGGTCTTCGTCACCCAGAATGTCGGACAGCACGGCGAAGGCGTGGTCTTCCTTGATCAGGCCCATGGCGATGCCGGCGCAGGGGCGCTTCAGCGGCGCGCCCGCATCCATCAGGCTGAGGCTGGTGCCGCAGACGGTCGCCATCGAGGAGGAGCCGTTCGACTCGGTGATCTCGCTGACCACGCGCATCGTGTACGGGAACTTGTCCTTCTCGGGCAGCAGCGGGTGCAGCGCGCGCCAGGCCAGCTTGCCATGGCCCACTTCGCGGCGCCCGGGCGAACCCATGCGGCCGGTCTCGTTCACGCTGTAGGGCGGGAAGTTGTAGTGCAGCATGAAGTTCTCGCGGTACTCGCCCGCCAGCGCGTCGATGATCTGCTCGTCCTGCCCGGTGCCCAGCGTCGCCACGCACAGCGCCTGCGTCTCGCCACGGGTGAACAGCGCGGAACCATGCGCGCGCGGCAGCACGCCGACCTCGGCGACGATCGGCCGCACGGTCTTGGTGTCGCGGCCGTCGATCCGCAGGCCGGTGTTCAGGATGTTGTTGCGGACGACGTCCGCCTCCAGCTCCTTCAGCAGTCCCTTGGCGGCGCCGGCGTCGGTGCCCTCGGCCTCCAGCGCGGCCACGATGGCCTTCTTCACCGCCGAGACCTTGCCCTGGCGCACCAGCTTCTGGGTCTCCTTGTAGGCTTCCGCCATCTCGGCATGGCCCAGCGCGGTGATCCGCGCCTTCAGCGCCACTTCCGCCTCGGAAGGCTCGGGCAGCGCCCAGGCGTCCTTCGCGGCGTGCTCGGCCAGCTCGATGATCCCCTGGATCACCGGCTGGAACGCGGCATGGCCGAAGGTCACGGCGCCGAGCATGACGTCCTCGGTCAGCTCATGCGCTTCCGATTCCACCATCAGCACGCCCTCGGCGGTGCCGGCCAGCACCAGGTCCAGCTGGCTCTGCTTCTTCTGCGCCATGGTCGGGTTCAGCACGTACTGGCC
>CAIMOR010000265.1 GCA_903843125.1 uncultured Rhodospirillales bacterium | reverse complement strand
GTCGGGCGGCTGCACGCCGGGGATATCGCAGCCCACCAGCACCGCCCGCCGATACCGCCCCAAGGCCCGCTGCATCCGGGCGCCGAGGTCGCCGCGCCCCTGCGGCAGCTGCGGCAACGACGCGCGCAGGAAGGCGCGGTCCGGCGTCACCGCCAGCACCGTGCGCCAGCGCCGCTCGCCCCGCATCAGCCGCACCAGCCGCGCCAGTTGCCCGCGATGAAAGCGCAGCGCCGCCACCGGCCCGACCCCGGCCGCCAGCCGCCGCTTGACCCGCCCCAGCCGCGGCGCCCGGGCGAACAGGATCAGCGTATCCATCGGTACACCCTGGCGATCACGCCCGGCGGCACGCCCATGTGCGCCTGTTCCATCAGTACACCTTGGCGATCACGCGCGGCGGCACGCCCACGTACCACAGCGAAAGGCACGCCAGGTTCCGCGCCGACCGCCGGCGCCATCCCTCCCGCCGCCACTTCTCGGCCGAGGTCACCGCCGCCACCTCCAACCCCCGCAGCCTGGCCCGCCCGAGTCGGCGCACCAGGTCCACATCCTCCATCAGCGGCAAGGGCCGGAACCCGCCCACCTGCTCGTACAACGCACGAGACATCAGCAACCCCTGGTCGCCATAGGGCAGCGCCATCCGCCGGCACCGCCAGGCGACCAGCCGCTCCAGCCGCCGCGCCTCGGCGGAGGCGTCATCCAGCGCGAAGCGGAAATACCCGGCCATGCCCGGATGCTCGGCCATGTGCGCCCGCGCCGCCGCCAACCAGCCGCGCTGCAACCGGGTATCCGCATGCAGGAACAGCAGCCACTCCGCCCGCACCGCCGCCGCGCCCGCGGCCAGTTGCGGGCCCCGCCCGCGCGGCGCCGCCACCACGCGCGCGCCCAGCGCCCGGGCCAGCTCCACCGTGCCATCCGTGCTGCCGCCATCGGCCACCACCACCGGCGCCCAGGTCTCGGCGCAGGCCTCCAGCACCGCCGGCAGGGTCCGCGCCGCGTTCAGCGTGGGAATGATGATCGCAAGCAAGTGAGTTCCCATTCTGTTCTTGACGCGCCGCGTCGCCCTGAGGCAATTTGCCACGGAACAGACGAGGAACGGAACACCATGCCAGACGGTAGCGTGCACCCAGCCTCGGCGATCCCCCCCGGCCTGCGCAAGGGGCGGGGCGCCGTCTCCAACCCGGCCAACCGGTTCGAGAGCCAGTCGCGCGAGGCCTTCGACGACGGTTGGGACAGCCTGGCGGACCTGGCCGACCTGCCGCCGCTGCCGACCACGCTGATCCGCGAGCGCGCCAAATCCGCCATGAGCTGGAACGAGAGCCCGGATATCGGCTTCGACCGGTCGCTGAACCCCTATCGCGGCTGCGAGCATGGCTGCGTCTACTGCTACGCCCGGCCCAGCCACGCCTATGTCGGCTATTCGCCCGGCCTCGATTTCGAAACCAAGCTGATGTTCAAGCCCGACCTGCCGGCGCTGCTGGAAAAGGAGCTCTCCCGCCCCGGCTACGTCGCCAAGCCCGTTGCATTGGGCGCCAACACGGACCCTTACCAGCCGATCGAGCGCACCCTGCTGATCACCCGCCAGGTGCTGGAGGTGCTGGAACGCTTCGGCCATCCCGTCACCATCGTCACCAAGTCCGCCGGCGTGCTGCGCGACCTGGATATCCTGAAGCGGCTGGCCGCGCGCAACCTGGTGCATGTCTGCCTCAGCGTCACCACGCTGGACGCCAACCTGGCCCGCCGCATGGAGCCCCGCGCCGCGACGCCGACCCGCCGCCTGGCCGCCATCCAGGCGCTGGCCCAGGCCGGCATTCCCGTCGGCGTGCTGGCCGCACCGATGATCCCCGGCCTGAACGACTCGGAGCTGGAGCGCATCATCGAACGCTGCGTGGCGCATGGCGCCGGCCGGGCCGGCTACGTGTTGCTGCGCCTGCCGCTGGAGATCAAGCAGTTGTTCGAGGAATGGCTGCACCAGCACTTCCCGGACCGCGCGGCCAAGGTTCTTGCCCTGGTGCGGCAGACCCGCGGCGGCAAGCTGTACGACAGCCAGTTCGGCCAGCGCCAATCCGGCACCGGCGTCTACGCCGACATGCTGGCCCGGCGCTTCGCCATGACGGTGCAGCGCCTCGGCATCGGTCGCGGCAACGTCTCGGGCCAGGGGCTGGATTCCACGCAATTCGCCGTGCCCCGCGTGCCGCAGCGCCAACTCGCGCTGCTGTAGCGGCGCGGGCTGCGGGGGCATGGCGCGGCCGCGGTTTGCGCTATGCTCGTCCCATGCCGCATTACCGCATGGAGTCGCTGGCCGGGGGCCGGGTGGCCGGAGTGGACGAAGCCGGGCGCGGCCCGCTCGCCGGGCCGGTCATGGCCGCGGCCGTGGTGTTCACCGCCGGCATCCCGCGCGGCCTCGGCCCGCTGCTGGACGACAGCAAGAAGCTTTCCGCCGCCGCCCGCGAAACCGCCTTCGCCGCGCTGCTGGCCGCCGCCGCGAAGGGCCGGCTGGACTATGCCGTCGCCGCCGCCTCGGCCACCGAGATCGGCCGCCTCAACATCCTGCGCGCCACCCACCTGGCCATGTCCCGCGCCATCGCCCGGCTGGCGCTGCTGCCGGACCTGGCGCTGGTGGACGGCAACCAGCCGCCGCCGCTGCCCTGCCGGGTGCAATGCGTCATCGGCGGCGACGCCGAAAGCTTCTCGATCGCCGCCGCCAGCATATTGGCCAAGGTCATCCGGGACCGCGCCATGGCCCGGCTGCACCCGCGCTGGCCGCTCTACGGCTTCGCCAGCCATGTCGGCTACCCCACCGCGCGCCACCGCGCCGCGCTGGCGGAACATGGCCCCTGCCCGCACCACCGCCGCGGCTTCGCCCCGGTGGACCAGGCCTGGCTGTTCGCCGCCGACGTGCAGGACTGACCAGGCCGGCGCCTTCGTCCGAACCGCCGCAGCCCGGCCCGCCACCGCGCGTCCCAGCCCCCGCGCCCACTCGGCATTTGTCCGAAACCAGCGCATCCCGCCCGAGGCGCCGCCCCAAACCGGCCGGGCGCATCCCCCGGCGCGGCGCGGCCGCCAGCGCGCCCCTGCGCCACCCGGGCAATTTGTCCGAAACCAACGCCTATGCGCGCAGCACCCGCCGCAGCTTGCGAATGGCGCTCTCCGGCGTGGTCAGCACCGGCCGGCCGGTCGCCGCCTCCACCAGCGGCTTGGCCCGCGCCAGGCTGAACTGCGCCAGCGCGATCACGTCGCAGTCCATCAGGTCCTTCGCCGCCTCGGCCGCCAGCCGGTCATGCTCGGCGAAGTCGCCGCGGTCCATCGCCGCCAGCGCGCCCTCGGCCAGCTTGCACGTCACCTCCACGCCGGGTGGGAACTCGGCCGGCATGCTGGTCAGGGTCGGCCCGAAGGTGGCCAGCAGGCCGATCTTCCGCCCCATCGCCACCGCTTCCTCGATCATCGCCTCGTTCGGCTTCAGCACCGGCATCGTGCCCCGCTCGGCCGCCACCGCCTCGATGCACGGCCCGAAGGCGGAGCAGGTGAACAGGATCGCGTCCGCCCCAGTGCCCACCGCATACCGCGACAGGTTCAGGAAGCGGTCGGTCATCGCCTGGTCCAGCGCGCCGCTCCGCGCCAGGTCGGCCGAAAGGCTGTCGTCCAGCAGGTTCATCAGCGTCGCTTCCGGCCAGGCCGCCTTGAACGCCGCCTCGATCGGCGGCGGCGAATGGCGCAGGGCGTGGATCAGGGCAATCCGCATCGGTCGGTCCTCAAGGCAGGCTGCGCCGGGCCGGATCGCCCGCGGCAGCGGTTCAGGCAGTTACCTGCAGCGGCGCAGCGGAGAGGGAAACTCGGTGCAGCCGGGGAAGACGATCTCGTCCGGCCCCCGCCGTTCCACCCGCAGCAGGTTCGGATTGCTGGCGCAGCCGAAGGCGAAGTCGGGCGGAATGCGCCCCGGCCCCAGCGGCGTGAAGCGGAACTCCAGCCCGTTCGGCGTCAGCGCCACGGTCTCGATCACCCGCTGGCGCAGCGTCAGGTCCAGCGCGGTGGCCCGCATCACCAGGTCGCGGGTGAAGATCACCGTCGGCGCGCCGACGCATTCCGGGCCGGTGCCGTCGCCGGGCGGGAACTGCCCGCCGGTCCAGGTGCCGAACACCCAGGCATGCGGCGGCGCCTGGCGCGGCCGCTGGGCCGGGGCCGGGCCGGCCAGCATCAGGCCGGGCGCCACCAGGCCGCCGAGCAGGAACCTGCGCCGCATGCATCGCCTCCACCACCAAGGGGGCGCCTTTTTAGCGCCCTGGCGGCAGAAGGCCAGCGCCGGCCGCTGGGCGCCGCCGACTGGGCAAGGCGTGAGTTGCTTCCCCGCCCGGGTCATGCCAAGCCCAGCCTCGCCAACCGCGGGACCGATGCATGTTGCGAGCCCTCTACAACCGCGTCCTCGCCCTTTCGGCGCATCCGCGCGCGCCGGCCTGGCTGGGCGTGGTCAGCTTCGCCGAGAGCAGCTTCTTCCCGATCCCGCCCGACGCCATGCTGGTGCCGATGTGCCTGGCCCGGCCGGACCGCGCGTTGCGCTACGCCGCCATCTGCAGCCTGGCCTCGGTGGTCGGCGGCATCCTCGGCTACGCCATCGGCTTCTGGCTGTTCGACGCGCTGGCCATGCCGGTGCTGCGCACCTACGGCTATGGCGACGCGCTGGCCCGCTTCACCGCCTGGTACGACCAATGGGGCGTCTGGGTCATCCTGATCAAGGGGCTGACACCGATCCCGTACAAGATCGTCACCATCGCCAGCGGCGCCGCGCACTTCGATTTCCTGACCTTCCTCGCCGCCAGCATCGTGACCCGCAGCGCCCGCTTCTTCCTGCTGGCGCTGCTGCTGCGCCGCTTCGGCGAGCCGATCCGCGAGTTCATCGAACGCCGGCTGACGCTCATCACCAGCGTCGCCGCGGCCGGCATCGTCGGCGGCTTCGTGGTGCTGAAGCTGGTCTGACCCCCGGCGCGGGTTGCCGCGGCCGGTTCCCGGCTGTCACCGCTTCGGCCCCGGCCTAAGCTTGCCGGCGCGGCGCCTGCCATGCTGGCGCCGCATCACCGCCGGAGCCGCCATGCCCCTCGTCGCCACCACCCTCGCGCCCGGCCCGGCGCGCTTCCTCGGCTGGCGCGTGGTGGCCGCCGCCTTCGTCGTCGCGGTGTTCGGCTGGGGCGTCAGCTTCTACGGCCCGCCGGTGTTCCTGCATGCGCTGCACCAGCAACGCGGATTTTCGCTGCCCCTGGTCTCCGCCGCCATCACCGCGCATTTCCTGGTTGGTGCCGGCTTCGTCGCCGGCCTGGCCGCGCTGCACCGCCGCTTCGGCCTGCCGGCGGTAACCCGCGCCGCGGCGCTGGCCACCGCGCTCGGCTTCCTCGGCTGGGCGTTGGCGGACCAGCCCTGGCAGCTCTTCGCCGCCGCACCGCTGACCGCCTTCGGCTGGGCCGGCACCGGCGGCGCCGCCATCAATGCCATGGTGGCGCCCTGGTTCATCCGTCGCCGCCCGGCCGCGCTGAGCATGGCCTACAACGGCGCCAGCATCGGCGGGGTGGTGTTCTCGCCGCTCTGGGTGCTGCTGATCGCCTGGCTCGGCTATGCCCCGGCAGTGCTGGCGGTCAGCCTGGCCATGGTGCCGCTGCTCTGGTGGCTGGCCGGGCGCTACTTCGCCGCCGGCCCGGCCGCGCTGGGCCTGGCACCGGACGGGGAAGCCCCACCCCCGGCGCCCGCCAGCACGCCGGCGGCACCGCCGCTGCCCGGTGCCGCGCTGTGGCGCAACCGGCGCTTCGTCACCCTGGCCGCCGCCAGTTCGCTCGGGCTGTTCGCGCAGATCGGGCTGATCGCGCACCTGTTCTCGCTGCTGGTGCCGGCGCTCGGCGCGCCGCTGGCCGGCATGGTGGCCGGGCTGGCCACGGTCTGCGCCATCGTCGGGCGCACCGCCATGGGCTGGTTGCTGCCGGCCGGGGCCGACCGCCGCCGCGCCGCCGCGGCAAACTACGCCATGCAGGCCTGCGGCTCCCTGGTGCTGCTGGCCGCGGGCGGCGCGGTGGTGCCGCTGCTGGTGCTGGGCGTGGTGCTGTTCGGGTTGGGGCTGGGCAACGCCACGTCGCTGCCGCCGCTGATGGCGCAGCAGGACTTCACCCCGGCCGAGACCGCCCGCGTGGTGGCCCTGGTCACCGCCTGCAGCCAGGCGGCCTACGCCTTCGCCCCGGCCGCCTTCGGCCTGCTGCGCCAGGCCGAGGCCGGCGCCGCGCCCGGGCTGTTCATCGCCGCGGCCGGCGCGCAGCTGCTGG
>CAIMOR010000264.1 GCA_903843125.1 uncultured Rhodospirillales bacterium | reverse complement strand
TTGACCGGGTTGGTGACGATGTTGCCGGTCTCGTAGAGGTGCTTCGGCAGCACCAGCCCACCCTGGCCGGCCAGGACGGAGTTGAAGAAGAACTCCGGCACCGGCCGGTCGAACTCGAACCGCACGGTGTGGCTGTCCAGCGCCTTGGTGACGACCAGCGCCGCCAGCGCCACGCCGAGGGTGAGCGGCTTCCAGTACTGCATCGCCGAGAAGACGACGTCGTCAGCGGTGAAGTTCTTGCCGTCGTGCCAGGTGACGCCGCGGCGCAGGTGCACGGTGTAGCTGCGGAAATCGGCGGCAGCCTCCACGCGTTCCGCCAGCACCGGCTGCCACTTCAGCTGCTGGTCCAGCGCCAGCAGGCGCTCCAGCGGCTTGGTCGAGGTGAAGAACGGCGAGGAACCGCCGCCCGGCGGCACGAACAGTGCCTGCGGCTCGAACCCGCCCCAACTGGCCACCAGCGTGCCGCCACGCTTCGGCGTGCCCTGCGCCCGGCCAAGCCCCGGCAACCCGGCAGCGAAGGCCGCGGCGGAGCCACCAGCCAGGATACTGCGACGCGACAGCGGCATGCTGCTCTCCTGTTCAGGGGGGGCCGGCTAGCCGGCGCTGAGGGTGGAATAGGTGGCGCGACCGACCGCCAGCAGGTTGCCGCGCTCGTCGAACAGGTCGACATCGGAAACCCCGACGCTGCGCCCGTTGCGCCGCACCTTCGCCACCGCGGTCACCGCGGTGTTGATCGCCGGGCGGAAGTAGTCGACGCGGAAGTTCACCGTCGGCAGCCCGCGCCCCACCAGCATGATCAGCGCATAGTCGCCCACCGTGTCGATGATCGCGGCCAGCGGCCCGCCATGCCATTGCCCGGTGCCGGCGCCCCGCTCGAACTCCGGCCGCATCGGGCAGCGCATCGTCACCTCGCCCTTTTCGGCATCGGTGCTCACCACCGTGAGGCCGGAGAACGCGATGAACGGCGAGGCATCCAGCGAGGCCTGCAGTTCCGCAGCGGTCAGCGGCACCGTCGCGCCGGCGCGACCCGCGCTCATGGCGTGACGATGACCTTGCCGACCACGCCGCGATTCTCCAGCCGGCCCATCGCCTCCATGCCGCGGTCCAGCGTCCAGGTGCTGTCCACCAGCGCCTTCAGCTTGCCCGCCTGCACCAGCTCCAGCAGCGCGGAGATGTCCTCCATCGCCCAGCCATTGCTGCCGCGCAGCTGCAGCTCGAAGGTCCAGATGTAGCGGATGTCCTCGGGCGGGTTGTAGCCGGCCGTCGCGCCGCAGGTCAGCAGCCGGCCGCCCAGCTTCAGGCAGCGCAGCGACTTCACCCAGGTATCGCCGCCGGTGAAGTTCACCACCACGTCGACGCCGCCGGAGTTGCTGCCGGCGCGCCGCGTCGGCTTGCCGAACCGCTCCTGCACGTCCTTCATGAAGTCCACCTCGGTGTACAGCACCGTGTGGTCGGCGCCGAGCGCCTTCAGCTTCTCGGCCTTCTCCGGCGTGCCGGCGCAGGCAATGACCTCGGCGCCCGCCAGCTTGGCCAGCTGCACGCAGCACACGCCCACGCCGCCCGAGGCCCCCAGGATCAGCACGCGCTCGCCGGCCTGCACCTGGCCGATCCGCGTCATCATCCGCAGCGCGGTGCCATAGGCGCAGGGCAGGGCGGCCGCCTGTTCGAAGCTCACGCTGTCCGGCAGCGCAATGAGCTGGTGCGCCTTCACCTTGCACAGCTCGGCCAGGCCGCCATGCATGGTCTCGCCCATCAACCCGCCTTCCACGCGGTTGATCGGGTCCACCACCACGCGCTGGCCCGGCAGCCACCCCGTCACCCCCGGCCCGACGCTCGCGATCTCGCCGGCGATGTCGAGCCCCATGATGACCGGGAACGGAATGCGGATGCCTGGCATGCCGCGCCGGGTGAAGACGTCGTGATAGTTCAGCGAGGTCGCGCGCACCCGCACGATCGCCTCGCCCGGTCCGGCGACGGGATCGGGGAAGTCGGCTTCGAGCGCGAGCTTGTCGAGCCCGCCGTGTTCACGCAGCACCAAGGCACGCATGGCATCTTCTCTCCCGGTAACGGGTAGCGGATTGCGCACCGCGCGGGGCGAGGCCGTCAACTCCCTAAATGCCGCAGCGCAAGCCTCTGCCCGGCGGGTTGCGGCAGGAAGCGCCACCCGCTGCGCGCTTCGGCGGCAGAACCGCGCCGACCGACCGCGCCGGCCCATCGCGCCGGCCCATCGGGCCGCCCCCCCGCGCGACGCATGCGGCCGGGGCGGCACCGCCGGCATCTCGGCGCATCCGCAGCCCGTTCCGCGCGTTGCCGCCACACCGCCCCTGCGCAGGCGCAGCGGCGCGGGTCCAGTTGCCTGGCCGGGTGCGCCGGCGGGCGCAACCTGGCCCCAACCCCCGACCAAGCCGGCGCCGGCCCGCCAGCCCGCCCCGGCCGAGGAGCCAGCCGGTGTCGCAAGCGCTGCACGCCATCCTGTCCCGGCTGATCCGCCAGGGCACCCTGACCATCCGCTATCCCGACGGCAGCCTGCGCCGCTACCAGGGCGGCCCCGGCCCCGCCGTCGGCCTGGCCTTCGTGACCCGCCGCGCCGCCTGGCGCTTCGTGGTGGACCCCGGGCTGAGCCTGGGCGAGAGCTACATGGACGGCGAGGTCGAGCCGATCGACGGCTCGATCCACGACGTGCTGGACCTGCTGCTGCTGAACCTGTGCCAGGCCGGCGGCAGCCACCCGGCCGAGCGCGCCATGGACCTCTGGCGCACTGCCCGGCGCCGACTGGACCAGTTCAACCCCGCCGGTCGCGCCCGCCGCAACGCCGCCCACCACTACGACCTGGACGCCCGGCTGTTCCGGCTCTTCCTCGACCGCGACATGCAGTATTCCTGCGCCCTGTTCCCCACCGGGCAGGAGACGCTGGAACAGGCCCAGCAGCTCAAGCTGCGCCACATCGCCGCCAAGCTGAAGCTGGACCGGCCGGGCCTCGAGGTGCTGGAGATCGGCTGCGGCTGGGGCGGCCTGGCGCTGCACCTGGCGCGGGACTGGGGCGCCCGCGTCACCGGCCTCACGCTCTCCACCGAACAGCTCCAGGTCGCCCGCGCGCGGGCCGACGCGGCGGGCCTG
Source organism: uncultured Rhodospirillales bacterium (assembly GCA_903843125.1). GTDB lineage: Bacteria > Pseudomonadota > Alphaproteobacteria > Acetobacterales > Acetobacteraceae > CAIMOR01. The sequence continues at coordinate 6,628 of CAIMOR010000264.1, read as the reverse complement.
GCGGACCGTGCCCGCTTCGAGCTGATGGACTACCGCGACTGGCGCCGCCCCATGGACCGCGTCGTCTCGGTCGCGATGTTCGAGGCGGTCGGCCTGGCACATTTCGGCCGCTTCTTCACCACTGTCGCCGGCGCGCTGAAGCCGGACGGCGTGGCGCTGGTGCACAGCATCGGCCGCGCGCACGGCCCCGGCGCCACCAACCCCTGGCTGGCCAAGTACATCTTCCCCGGCGGCTACTCCCCGGCGCTGTCGGAGGTGCTGCCGGCGGTCGAGAAATCCGGCCTCTGGGCCACCGACATCGAGATTTTGCGCCTGCACTACGCCCAGACCATCGCCCATTGGCGCCGCCGCTTCGCCGGCAACCGCGACGCCATCGCCAGCCTGTACGACGAACGCTTCTGCCGCATGTTCGAGTTCTACCTGGCGGGCTGCGAACTGGCCTTCCGCCGCATGGGCCACATGAACTGGCAGTTGCAGCTGGCCCACCAGCCGGATGCGGTGCCGCTGACCCGCGACTACATCGCGGCCGCCGAGGCCCAGCACCGCGTCGCCGACCAGGCGTAGAACCGCCCTTCCGTCCGGCGCCGATCCGCGCCACCCTTGGGCGAAATCGTCCAAGGGAGCGCCCCGTGAGCAACCCGCCCGTCAGCCCGCCGCAGGTCCAGCACATGGACCATTTCACCATCGTCTCCGACAACATCGAGGCGACGCGCCGCTTCTACGCCGAACTCGGCCTGACCCCCGGCCCGCGCCCGCGTTTCTCGCGCGACGGCCTGTGGCTGTACGCCGCTGCCGGCAAGCCGATCCTGCACGTGATCGAGACCGACGCCATGCCGCAGCCCCGCCGCGGCGTGCTGGACCACATGGCCTTCTTCAGCACGGACGTGCAGCGCGCGCTGGACTGGATCAACGCCAAGGGCATCCCCTACCGCCTGCAGCGCGCGCCGGAGCCGTTCGATATCTGGCAGATGTTCTTCCCCGGCCCGAACGGCGAGGAGGTGGAACTCGACTTCGCGCCGGAGGAAGCCCCGCCCGCCGGCTGGACCGGCAAGCCGATGGTCAAGCCCGCCTAGGGCGCCGCGGATGCAGCCGCAGGAACTGGCCGGCCTGGTCGATGACCGCCCGGCGGAAGGCGTGTTCCGCGTCCACGCCGACGCCTTCCGCTCCCGCGCCGTGTTCGAGCGCGAGATGGCGACGATCTTCGAGGCCGGCTGGTGCTTCGCCGGCCTGGACTGCCAGCTGCCCAACCCGCACGACTTCTTCACCACCCGCATCGGCCGGCAGCCCGTGGTGGTGCAGCGCGGCGGGGATGGCGTGGTGCGCGCCTTCCTCAACGCCTGCCGCCACAAGGGCGCCATGGTCTGCCACCTGCAGCACGGCAACGCCCGCACCCACACCTGCCACTACCACGGCTGGGCCTACGACAGCGCCGGCGCCAATGTCGGCATCAAGCTGCTGCGCCAGGGCGAATACAGCCCGGCCTTCCACGCCGAGAACCACGACCTGCACGCCGCCCGCTGCGAAAGCCATCGCGGCTTCATCTTCGTCAGCCTGAACCACGACGTGCCGCCCCTGGCGGAGCACCTGGGCGGCATGGCGACCTTCCTCGACCTGATCGCCGACCAGTCGCCCGATGGCATGGAGCTGCTGCCGGGCACGGTCACCTACACCTTCCGCGCCAACTGGAAATTCCAGGTGGAGAACACCGGCGACGTCTACCACTTCACCTCGACGCATCCCTCCTACATCGACGTCCTGGCCAGCCGTAAGGCCAAGGACGGCGCGGCGGCCGACACCACCACCTACGCCCGCTTCCGCGAGAAGGAGCTGGTGCGCGGCAGCATGTGTTTCGGCCGCGGCCACAGCGCCATGTGGGGCAGCAACCCCACGCCGGAAGCCCGGCCGCTGCACGAGAGCCTGGACGACGTCGCCGCCCGCGTCGGCGAGGCACGGGCCCGCTGGATGCTCTACGTCCGCAACATCACCGTCTTCCCCAACGTGCAGTTCGCCGAGAACGCCAGCCTGCAGATGCGCGTCATCCGCCCGCTGGCGCCGGACCTGACCGAGATGACCGGCTATTGCCTGGCGGCCAGGGGCGAAAGCCCCGCCGCGCGAGAACGCCGCATCCGCCAGTACGAGGAGTTCTTCAACCCCTCGGGACTGGCCACGCCGGACGACACCACCGCCTATGAGGATTGCCAGGCCGGCATGCAGGCCGGCCGCATCGACTGGCACCAGGGCTACATGCGCGGCATGGCCGTGGTGCGCCGGGGCGGCGACCGCTACGCCGCCGAACTCGGCATCACGCCCGAGACCAGCGCGCATGGCGGCTTCGAGATGGGCGACGAGACCATCTTCCACGGCCCCTACCGCTACTGGCGAGACCGCCTGGTGGCCGGCGCATGAGCGCGCTGCCGGAAGCAAGCGCCCTGCTGTTCGCCGAAGCCGCCGCGCTGGACGAATGCCGCTGGGCCGACTGGCTGGCGCTGTTCACCGAGGACTGCCTCTACCACGTTCCCGCCTGGCGCGACGAGGTCACGCCGACCACCGACCCGCGGACGGAAATCTCCATCATCCACTGCGCCGGCCGGGCGCAGTTGGCGGAACGCATCCAGCGCATCACCGGCGGCCGCAGCGTCGCCAGCCTGCCGCTGCCGCGCACCGCGCATGTGGTCAGCAACATCATGCTGGTGGAGGAAGGCGCGGCGGCGCTGCGGGTCAACAGCCTGTGGACCAGCCACGTCTTCAACGTGAAGCGCCAGGACCAGCACGTGTTCTTCAGCCGCGTCGAGCACCGCCTGGTGCGCGAGGCCGACACCTGGCGCATCGCCCGTCGCCACGCCCTGCTGCTGAACGACCGGCTGCCGACCATGCTGGACATCTACAGCCTGTAACGCGCCCGGCGCGCTACCGGGTCCGCAGCGGCAGCCCCCGCAGCGAGACCGCCGCCGCCAGGTTCGCCAGCATCACCACCCCCGCCGCGGCGAATACCGCACTGAACGCGCCGGCCAGCGCCTGCGGTCCGGCGGCATCCAGCAGCGCCCGGCCTACCAGCCCGCCCGGCACCGCCGCCTGCAGCCGGTTGAACAGCAGCGCCGAGAGCGCCGCCACGCCGAAGGCGCCGCCCAGCAGGCGGAAGAACATCATGCAGGCCACGCCGATCCCGCCATCCCGTGGGTCAACCGCGTTCTGGATCGCCACCGTCATCGGCGCGAAGCTGCCGCCGAAGGCCAACCCCAGCAACAGCGTCGCGCCCATGTCGAAGGCCAGGTGATGTCCCAGCCCGACGGCGGCGATGACGAAGCACATGGTGGACGCCACCGCCGCGCCGACGATCGGCGCGAACCGATACCGCCCGAGCCGCCCGACCAATTGCCCGCCGACGAAGCTGCCGCTGACGCTGCCGATGGTGATGGCGATCATCCGCAGCCCGGCATCCTTGGCGGCCAGCCCGCCCATCAGCTGGAACGCCAGGGGAATGTGGATCACCAGGCCGATATTCGCCACGCTGGCCAGGCAGGTCACCGCATTGGCCAGCACGAACTCGCGGTTGCGGAACAGCCGCGGCGGCAGCATCGGCTCCGGCGCCACCTTCTCGGTCTTCACCAGCAGCACCAGGAACACCAGCCCCATCAGGAAGCAGCCCAGCGCCAGCGGCGACAGGAAGCTGCCATCGCGCTGCGCCGCCGAGATGCCGAACAGGAACGGCGTCGCCGACAGCAGGATGAACAGCGCGCCGAGCCAGTCGATCACCGGCCGCCGCCCCGGCTTCGGCAGCTTGCGCAACTGGAAATAGGTCAGCGCGAAGGCCGCCCCGCCCAACGGCGCGTCGATCAGGAATATCCAGTGCCAGCTGAGATAGTCCGAGAACAACCCGCCCAGGATCGGCCCGCCGATGCTGGCACTGGCGAAGACGCTGGAGAGATAGCCCTGCACCTTGGCGCGCTCGCGCGGCGCGAAGATGTCGCCCACCACCGCCAGCGAAACGCTGCGCAGCCCGCCGCCGCCCAGCCCCTGCACCACCCGCGCCAATATCAGCTGCGTCATGTCCTGCGCCGCCGCGCACAGCAGCGCCCCGAACACGAAGCCGGCGACGGAAACCAGCAGCACCGGTCGTCGCCCATACAGGTCGCTCAGCCGCCCGTAGATCGGCGTCGTCACCGTGGACGCGATCAGGTAGGCGCTGACCACCCAGCTCAGCCGCTCCCAGCCGCCCAGGTCGGTGGCGATGGAACTCAGCGCCGTCGCCACGATGGTCTGGTCCAGGCTGGACAGGAACAGGGCCAGCATCAAGCCGAACATGATGCTGCGGGTCTGCTGCCGGGTGAAGGCGGGCGCGGTTTCGGTCATGCGGTGGCAATGCTAGCCTCGCTTCGACGAATGGGGAAACGCGCGCATGTCGGCACTCGCCGGAACCAAGGTACTCGACCTCAGCCGCGTGCTGGCCGGCCCCTCCTGCGGGCAGTTGTTCGCCGACATGGGCGCCGAGGTCATCAAGGTGGAAGACCGCGCCGGCGACGAGAACCGCACCTGGCTCCCCGTCGTCGATGGCCGCGGCGCGAACTACATGAGCGTGAACCGCGGCAAGCGCGGCATCACGCTGAACCTGAAGTCGCCGCAGGGCCAGGAGATCCTGGCCGCCCTGGTCCGCCGCAGCGACGTGCTGATCGAGAACTTCCCGCCCGAGACCGCGAAGCGCCTCGGCCTCGACTGGCCGACGCTGCAGGCCATCAACCCCAACCTGGTCCACGTCTCCATCACCGGCTACGGCAGCCGCGGCCCGCTGAAGGACCGCCCCGGCTACGACAACATGCTGCAGGCCTTCAGCGGCATGATGGCGATGACCGGCGAGCACGACCGCGGCCCCGCCCGCCTCGGCCCCAGCGTCATCGACCTCGGCACCGGCGCCCTGGCCTTCGCCGCCGCCTGCGCCGCGCTGCTGGCCCGCAATGAGGGCCGGGCCAAGGGCCAGCACGTCGAATGCTCGCTGCTGCAGACCGCGCTGAGCCAGCTCGGCTACCACTTCACCGCCTACACCATGGCCGGCGTGGTGCCCCAGCGCACCGGCAGCGCGGTCTGGCACATCGTGCCCTACCAGTGCTTCCGGACCGCCGATGGCTGGATCCTGGCCGGCGCCACCAACGACGCGGTCTGGCAGCGCATGGCCACGGTGCTGGGCGCGGTTGAACTGGCCGAGGACCCGGCCTACGCCAGCACGCTCGGCCGCAGCCAGGCCAGGCTGGAACTGGTGGCGAAGCTGGAGCCCTACTTCCTCGCGCGCCGCACGGAAGACTGGGTCGCCGGCTTCGACGCGGCCAAGGTGCCGTGCAGCCCGGTGCAGGATGTCGCCCAGGCGCTGGCGCATCCGCAGGTGCAGGCGCTCGGCATGGTGCAGGAAGTGCCGGACGGCCGCGGCGGCACGCTGCGCCTGTGCAGCACGCCGATCGAGATGAGCGCGACGCCGCCCACGCCCGGTGGCCGCCCGCCCGACCTGGGCGAGCACACCGAGGAAGTGCTGCGCGACGTGCTGGGCCTGGACGCCGGGCAGATCGCGGCCCTGCGCGCGGAGCAGGCGGTATGATCGCCCGCCGTACGCTGCTGGCCGGCCTCGCCGCGCCGGTCCTGGCCCGGGCCGAAGCCTGGGCGCCGACGCACAGCATCCGCCTGCTGGTGCCCTACGGCCCCGGAGGTGGCGCCGATACCACCGCCCGCCTGCTCGCCGGGCCGATGGGCGCCGTGCTCGGCCAGACCGTGGTGGTGGAGAACCGCCAGGGCGCCGGCGCCAGCATCGGCGCCGCCGAGGTCGCCCGCAGCGCACCCGACGGCCATACCCTGATGATGGATGCCATGGCCCATCTCGTCACCCCCGCCATGCTGCACCTGGCGCTGGACTACGCCACCGCCTTCGCGCCGCTTTCCCTGGTGACCGAGCTGCCGCACATCCTGCTGGTGCCCAATACCTCCCCGGCGCAGGACCTGGGCGGCCTGCTGGCGCAGCTGCGCGCGCGGCCGGGCGAACTCGCCTTCGGCACGTCCGGCAACGGCACCGCCGGGCACCTGGCCTCGGTCATCCTGGCCCGCCGCGCGGAGGTGCAGGTGCTGAACGCGCCCTATCGCGGCATCGGCCCGGCGCTGCAGGACCTCATCGCCGGGCGGCTCGGCTTCGTCTTCGCCACCGTCGCCTCGGCCATGCCGCTGGTGCGCGCCGGCACCGCCCGCGGCATCGCCGTCTCCTCGGCAACCCGCATACCCGCCGCGCCGGACATCCGCACCGTCGCCGAGCAGGGCTTCCCGGGCTTCGAGATGAATGAATGGAACGGCCTGTTCCTGCCCGCCGGCACACCGCCCGCGGCGATGGATGTGCTGTACGCCGCCGTCCGCCATGCCGTCGCCGATGCCACGGTGCAGCAGCGCCTGGCCGCCATGGGCGCCGTGCTGGTCGGCAGCAACCCCGCCGGCTTCGCCGCCTACCTGGCTGCGCGCCGCCCGGTCATCACGCAGCTGGTCCGCACCGAAGCCATCACGCCGGAATAGCGGGCAGCCCCAGCCTCGGCCAGGGCTTCAGCCGCGGGCCCGCCGCGTCGCCGCCGGCACCACCGCCGGGGCCGGCGCGGCCCCCGCCGGGCGC
>CAIMOR010000263.1 GCA_903843125.1 uncultured Rhodospirillales bacterium | reverse complement strand
GCCGGGCCTGAGCTCGCCGGTGAGGCGGAAGCCGATCACCTCGGGCAGCAGCATGGAGAGCGGCTGGCCGAGCATGCAGGCCTCGGCCTCGATGCCGCCGACGCCCCAGCCGAGCACGCCCAGGCCATTGACCATGGTGGTGTGGCTGTCGGTGCCGTAGCAGCTGTCGGGGTACACATAGGTGTCGCCGGCGTCGGTCGTGGTCCAGGCCACCTGCGCCAGGTATTCCAGGTTCACCTGGTGGCAGATGCCGGTGCCCGGCGGCACCACGCGGAAGTTGTTGAACGCGCTCTGGCCCCAGCGCAGGAACTCATAGCGCTCGCCATTGCGCTCGAACTCCACATCGACGTTCTTCTGCAGGCTATCGGCGGAACCCGAGAAATCCACCATGACGGAGTGGTCGATGACCAGGTCCACCGGCAGCAGCGGGTTCACCTTGCGCGGGTCACCACCCAGCTTGATGATCCCATCCCGCATGGCAGCGAGATCCACCACCGCCGGCACACCCGTAAAGTCCTGCAGCAGGATGCGGGAGGGACGGAACGGCACTTCCTTCTCGGAATGCGCGGCCGGCAGCCAGCCGGCAATCGCGCGGGCGTCGTCCACCGTGTAGCTGCGGCCGTCCTCGTAGCGCAGCACGTTCTCCAGCAGCACCTTCAGGCTGTGCGGCAGGCGGCTGATGTCGCCGATCGCGCTGGCGGCCTCGGGCAGGCTGAAATAATTGTAGGTCTTGCCGTCCACTACCAGGGTGCGGCGGGTCTTCAGGGTGTCCTGCCCGATCATGCGCATCTGCGAAAACCTTTCTCGGCGTTGCGCCCAGCCCGGGCGCCGGATAAGCGGCGTTTAAGCACGCAGGGCCGGCGGGGTCCACGGGCGGGGGGCGTATCGTGGCGATAGGGTTTTGAGAATGTTGCAGGCGCAGGACCTGGCCTGCCTGCGCAGCGAGCGCCTGGTCTTCGCCGAGCTGTCGTTCAGCGTCGGCGCCGGCGAGGCGGTGCTGCTGGTCGGCGCCAACGGCGCGGGCAAGTCCACGCTGCTGCGCGTGCTGGCCGGCCTGCTGCCGCCGCTGGAAGGCACGCTGCTGTGGAACGGCGCCGAGGCGCTGGCCGACCGCGCCGCCCATGCCCGCCGCCTGCGCTACATCGGCCATGGCGACGCGCTGAAGCCGGCGCTGACCGCGGCCGAGAACCTGGATTTCTACGCCCGGCTCTGGGGTGGCGCGGTGGCGCCGGCGCTGGCCGCGCTGGGGTTGGCGGAGCTGGCGGAGCTGCCGGCCCGGGTCCTATCCTCCGGCCAGAAGCGCCGCCTGGCGCTGGCCAGGCTGGCGCTGGCGCCCTGCCCGATCTGGCTGCTGGACGAGCCGACCGTGGGACTGGATGCCGCCAGCGTGGACCGCCTGGGCGTGCTGCTCGCCCAGCACCGCGCGGCCGGCGGCCTGGTGCTGGCTGCCACCCACCTGCCGTTGCCGCTGCCCGGCGCGCGGGAGTTGCGGCTGTGACGCCGCCGGAGAGCCAGCAGCGCCCGGCGCTCGGCGCCTGGCTTGCGCTGCTCGGCCGCGAGCTCCGCCTGGCGCTGCGCCATCCCGCGGATTCGCTGGCCGCGGTGATGTTCTTCGTCCTCGTCGCCGCGCTGTTCCCCTTCGGCGTCGGGCCGGAACCCCAGGCGCTGGCCCGCCTGGCCCCCGGTGCATTGCTGGCCGCCGCCCTGCTGGCCGCACTGCTGCCGCTGGACCGGCTGTTCGGCGCCGATGCCGAGGATGGCACGCTGGACCAGCTGTTGCTTTCAGGCCTCGGCCCCAGCGCGGTGGCCGCGGCCAAGGCGCTGGGGCATTGGCTCACCACCGGCCTGCCGCTGATGCTGGCCACCCCCATCGCCTGCGCCATGCTGAACCTGGCCACCGAGGCCTGGGGCGTCGCCGTCGCGGTGCTGGGTCTGGCCGCCGGCTTCCTCTCCCTGCTCGGCACCGCCGGCGCGGCGTTGACGCTCGGCGCCCGGCGCGGTGGCGTGCTGCTGCCACTGCTGGTGCTGCCGCTGGCCATCCCGGCGGTCATCTTCGGCGCGGCCGGCATCGAGGCCGCCGCCGCCGGCCTGGAAGCCCGCCCCTACCTGCTGCTGCTGGGCGCGCTGCTGGTCGCGGCGCTGCCGCTGGCGCCGCTGGCCGCCGGCGCCGCGCTGCGCGGGGAATGACGCCAGGCGCCGCTCGCCTGCCTCGCAAAAGCTTGTCGCAACCGTTCCGCTGCTTTTATCCTGGCCCGAACCAAATGCCGGAAAGGAAGCCGCATGCTCCGTCGCCTCGCCCTCGCCATCGCACCCGCCGTGGCGCTCCTGGCCGCCTCCGTCCCGGCGCGGGCGCAGCGCTGCGACACGCGCTTCGACTTCATCAACCAGTCCAGCCGCACGGTGAACGAGTTCTACTTCGACCGTTCCTCCCGCCCGGACTTCACCCGCGACGAACTGGGCCAGAACGTGCTGCCGCCCGGCCGCCAGATGCGCTTCGCCGCCATGTACAGCGAGCCCTATGACATCCGCGCCGTGCTGGACAATGGCCGCCGCTTCGACCTCTACCGCATCAACATCTGCAGCATCACCCGCGTGGTGCTGACCGACCAGGGCCTGTCCGCCAAGTAGGCCCGCCGCACGCCGCACCCCAGCACGGCGCGGCCGCCCCGCCGCGCCGTCACTCGCCGCGCCGCGGCCGCGCCAGCAGTTGCGCAATCGCCTGCGGCACCGTCACCTCGCCCGCCAGCAGTGCGGCCACCGCGGCGCAGATCGGCAGTTCCACCCCGGCCCGCGCCGCCCGCGCCAGCAGCGCCGGGGCGGTCGCCACGCCCTCGGTCACGCCGTGGCGCCCGGCCAGTACCTCCGCCACGCCCTGCCCCTGCCCCAGCGCCAGCCCCAGGGAAGTATTGCGCGAGCCCGCGCCGGCGGCGGTCAGCAGCAAATCCCCCAGGCCGGAAAGCCCGGCCGCCGTCTCCGCCCGCCCGCCCAGCGCCACCACCAGGCGGGAAAGCTCCGCCAGCCCACGCGTCACCAGCGCGGCCCGCGCGTTCTCACCCAGCCCGGCGCCGCTGACCACGCCGGCGGCAATGGCGATCACGTTCTTCGCCGCGCCGCCCACCTGCACCCCCATCGGGTCCTCGCTGGCGTAGAGCCGGAAGGCCGGCGTCGCCAGCAGCCGGTCCGCCAGGTCACGCAGCGCGCCATCCGCGCTGGCCACCACGGCAGCCGCCGGCAACCCCGCCGCCACCTCATGCGCGAAATTCGGCCCGGACAGCACCCCCAGCGCCAGGTCAGGCCGCGCCTCGGCACACACCTCCAGCGGCAGCAGCAGGGAGCCGCGCTCCACCCCCTTGGCGCAGACCAGCAGCGGCGGCGCATCGGCCGGCAGGGCCGCCAGCACCGGGCGCAGATGCTGCGCCGGCACCACCAGCAGCGCCAACGCGGCGCCGTCCAGCGCCCTGGCCAGATCGGCGGTCACCGCCAACCCCACCGGCAGCGCCTGGCCGGGCAGGTAGCGCGCATTCTCGCGGGCATCCTGGATGGTCGCGGCCCGCGCCGCGTCCCGCGCCCACAGCGTGGTCGCCGCCCCGGCCCGCACCGCCTGCAGCGCCAGCGCGGTGCCCCAGGCGCCGGCGCCCAGCACCGCCACCCTATTCATCGGCAATCCGCAGCATGGCGCTGCCCTCGCCCGCGTCCCGGTCGCCCAGCCGCCGCAGCAGCGCGGCCAATATCTCGCCGCCTTCTTCCTCGAACTTCCACGGCGCGTTGACCACCACCAGGCCGCAGCCGTTCAGCCGGGTCGGGTCGGTCGGCTCGCGCAGCCACAGCTCGGCGGCCTGGATGTCGCGCACCCCGGACTCGCGCAGCGCCGTGTGGAAGGCCCGCACCGGCGCCCGGTGCTTGATCGGGTACCAACAGGCCTGCACCGCCGCGCGGAACCGCTGGCTGACCAGCGCCACCCCGGCCGCCATGCGCTCGAACTCACCCTCCTGCTCGAAGGGCGGGTCCACCAGCACCAGGCCGCGCTT
>CAIMOR010000262.1 GCA_903843125.1 uncultured Rhodospirillales bacterium | reverse complement strand
GGGCGGGTGGTGCTGGATGGCACGCCGGTGGTGGGGCCGCGGGCGGATACCGCCATGGTGTTCCAGGCGCCGACGCTGCTGCCCTGGGCGGACGTGCTGCGCAACGTGACCTTTCCGCTGCGGCTGATGAAGCTGGCCGGCGGCGATACCGAGGCGCGGGCGCGGGCGCTGCTGGAGACGGCGGGGCTGGCCGGCTTCGAGCATCGGCTGCCGAAGGAGCTGAGCGGCGGCATGCAGCAGCGCGTCGCGATCTGCCGGGCGCTGCTGCAGCAGCCGCGCGTGCTGCTGATGGACGAGCCGTTCGGCGCGCTGGATGCGCTGACGCGCGAGGAGATGTCGCTTGAATTGCTGCGGATCTGGTCCGGGCTGCGGATGGCGGTGCTGTTCGTGACGCATTCGATCTCGGAGGCGGTGCTGCTGGCCGACCGGGTGGTGGTGATGTCGCCGCGGCCGGGGCGCGTGGCGGAGGTGATCCAGGTGGGGCTGCCGCGGCCGCGTGGCTTCGAGCAGGAAGGCACGCCCGAATTCCAGGCGGCGGCGCAGCGGATTCGCGCGCTGATCTATGGCGAGAGGGTGCCGCGTGCTGCGTAGCTCGATGCCTTCGCTGATGGCGCTGGTGCTGGTGGTGGCGGGGTGGGAAGCGGCGTGCCGCTTCCTGCATATCCGCGAATTCGTGCTGCCGGCGCCGAGCGTGATCTGGGCGCAGAGCTATGCCGCCTGGCCGAACGTGCTGCACCATACGCTGGCCACGCTGGGCACGGTGATGTGGGGGTTCGGCGCCTCGGTGGTGATCTCGCTGCCGCTGGCGATGCTGATCGCGGCGTCGCCGGCGATCTCGGCCGCGATCTATCCGCTGCTGGTGGTGACGCAGAGCATTCCGAAAGTGGCGCTGGCGCCGATATTGATCATCGCGCTGGGCTCGAACGAGTTGCCGCGGATCATCGTGACCTTCCTGGTGGCGTTCTTCCCGCTGGTGGTCGGCACCGTGGCCGGGTTGCTGGCAACGCCGCCGGAGCTGATCGAGCTGGGGCGGAGTTGCCGGGCCAGCAAGCTGCAGGAGCTGACGCGGATACGGCTGCCGTTTGCGGTGCCCTTCGTGTTCGGGGGCCTGAAGGTGGCGGCGGCGCTGGCGGTGGTGGGCGCCGTGGTGGCGGAGTTCGTGGGCGCGGATGCCGGGCTGGGTTACCTGATCCAGACCAGCATGGCGTTCTTCAAGACGCCGCTGGCCTTCGGCGCGGTGGTGATCCTGGCGGTCATGGGCATCGTGCTGTTCCAGGCGGTGACGGTGGTCGAGCGGGTATTGTTTCCCTGGTCCAGCGGAGCGGATCAACCGCCCGCCGGCATGTGAATAGGAGCGCATGATGGCGCAGAACCAACCCGGCCACGTGCTGATCAAGGGCGCGCGGCTGATCGACCCGGCCAAGCGCCGCGCCGAGCCGACGGACGTGCTGGCGACCGATGGCGTGATCGCCGCGATCGGCACCGCGCTGGCGGCGCCGGAGGGCGCGCAGGTGGTCGATGCCGCGGGGATGATCATCCACCCCGGGCTGATCAACGCGCATACGCACGGCCATGGCGGGCTGGCGCGCGGCCAGGGCGACAAGTGGACGCTGGAGCTGCTGCTGGCGGCGGCGCCGTGGATCACCGGCAACCGGGCGACCGCGGACAAGAAGCTGACGACGCAGATCGTCGCCGCCGAGATGGTCAGCAAGGGCTGCACCGCGGCCTATGACCTGTTCTACGAATTCCCGCTGCCGTCGCAGGATGGGCTGGATGCGGTGGCGGAAGCCTATGCCGAGGTGGGCATGCGCGCGGTTATTGCGCCGATGGTGGCCGACCGCACGATGTACGAGGCGATTCCGGGG
>CAIMOR010000261.1 GCA_903843125.1 uncultured Rhodospirillales bacterium | reverse complement strand
TCCGCTCCCGCGGCACCAGCACCGCCACGAGATAGGCCAGCGAAAGCGCGTGCAGCAGCCGCGTCGGGGCCAGTACCTCCTTGTGCTGAAACGCCGCCACCGCCAGGCCGGGGCCGGCGATGAAGCCGTGCTCCACCAGCCGGGCGGCGAAGCCCAGCACCGCCACGGCCACCGCGCCCCAGAACACCCAGCGCTGCCGCGGCAGGCCCTGCCCCAGCAGGGAACGCCGGCCGAGCAGCCCGCCCAGCACGTACAGCAACTGCCAGGCCAGCGGGTCGAACGCAATGCCCAGCGCGCCGAAGCCCGGCGTGGCGATCCAGCCCAGCTGCGTCGCGGCGTAGACCGCCACGCTGGGCAGCAGCGCCCAGTTGCCCCAGCGCTCCACCAGCCACAGGAACGGCCCCAGCAGCAGCATGCCGAACACGAAGCCGGGCAGGATGCCCATGTATTCCGGCTGGTACAGCATGGCGAAGGCGGCCGGCAGCGCCACCCAGGGCTCGTCCACCAGCAGGCACCAGCCGCCCTGCACCAGGTCCGAGGTGTCCCGCAGCAGCACGGCGGCGAACACCACCATGACCGAGAAGCCGAAGAACAGCAGCAGCTGGGTGCGGTACAGCTTGAAGGTCCGCTTCAGCAGGTCCCGCTGCGCCGCCAGATGGCCGTCGCGGGAGGCCTTCAGCGTGAACACCGAGCCCAGGGTCAGCCCGGACAGGAAGATGAATTGCTCGGAGCTGTCGCTGAGCCCCCAGGCGGCGTGGATGCCCCAGGCGAAGACGCTGCCAACCACATGCGACACGAAGATCGAGATCTGCATCCAGCCGCGGACGATATCCAGCCGGGTGTCTCGGGCCGGCCGAGCCAAGGGACGGGCCAAGGGGCGAACGGTCTGGCGCATGCGGCTGGTCTCCTCGTTCAGCGGTTCACGGCCGCCGGGGCGAAGCGGGCAAGCAGCTGGCGGGCCAACGCCAGCAGCTCGGCGCGGTGCGCCAGCACCACGATCGCCGCCATCACCCAGGTGAAGCACGCCTCCTTGAACAACTTGGCGCCATCCTCGTAGGGGTCCACTCCCAAAGGCGTGAACAGGTGGAAGAAGATCGCCCCGCTCATCACGCCCATGGCGAACAGGCCGCCGAAGGGCCGGGTGCGCGGGATCAGCACCAGCACCGCGGCGGCAATCTCCATGCTGGCGACGAACAGCCGGAACGGCTTTTCCGGAATGCCGGACCAGGCCGAGAGCTTCTCGAACACCAGGGTCGGGCCGGCCAGCTTGTACTGCTCGTACCACAGGAACTCATAGCCGATCCACAGCGCGGCGGCCCAGGCCAGCAGGCGGAGTGCACGGTTCAGGGTCATGTCAGGGGTCCTCCCAGGCTTCCCCGTAGCGTGTCGTCGCCGTGCCAAGCGTTACAACGCGGCGACGATTTTCCATTCCGGCCTTGCCGGCAGCCCGGCGGCGGGGGAAGCATGCCGCGCAGACAGGGCGGAATCGACGTGCGCTTGCAGGCCACGCAACGGGATGGGGCGGAGGAGGCCGGGCTGGTGGCGCGGCTGCGCGCCGGCGACCAGGCGGCGTTCCGCCAGCTGGTGCGCGCCCGGCACGGCCGGCTGCTGCGCCTGGCCGGCGCCTTCTGCCGCAACCGCGCCAGCGCCGAGGAAGTGGTGCAGGAAACCTGGCTGGCGGTGATCACCGGGCTGCACGGCTTCAGCGGGGAAGCGCCGCTGGCGGCCTGGATCAACGGCATCCTGGTCAACAAGGCGAAGACCCGGGCGGTGCGTGACGGCCGGATGGTGAACTTCTCCGACCTGGCGCGGGAGGAGGGCGAGGGCGACGCGTTCGAGCCGGAGCGCTTCGCCGCCGATGGCCACTGGGCCAGCCCGGTGCGCCCGTGGGACGCGCTGACACCGGAACGCGAGGCCGGCGACCGCGAGCTGCTGGCCGGCGTGGGCGAGGCGCTGGAGCAGCTGCCGCCGGCGCAGCGCGCCGTGGTGCTGCTGCGCGATGTCGAGGGGCTGGAAAGCCCGGCGATCTGCCAAGCGCTCGGGATCTCGGAGGCCAACCTGCGGGTGCTGCTGCACCGCGCGCGCATCAAGCTGCGGGACGCCGCCGCCCGGCTGGTGGGTCCGGCATGACGGAAAAACATGCTTACCGGGCTGTAACCCCAGGCCCCGCCAGGATACTCCAGGGCGAGGAGAAGCCTGGATGTTGACGTGCCACCAGGTTGCCGCGGGGGCGACCGACTACATGGAAGGCGCCGCCCCGCCGCTGCGGCGGCTCGGCGTCTGGGCGCATCTGCGGATCTGCCCGAACTGCCGGGAATACCTGCGGCAGCTGTCGCGCAGCATCGGCCTGGCGCGGCGGGCGCTGGTGGCGGCACCGGCGGCCGAGGTGGAGGACGCGTTGGCGGCGATCTTCGCGGCGCACGGCCAGGGCGCGGCCGAGTAGGCTCAGCCCCCGGCCAGCGCCAGCACCCGGCGCATGGCGGTCGGCAGCGCCGCCGCCAGCCCCGCCAGCGGGCGCGCCTCGAAGCCCGCCGGCGCCACCAGCCGCGGCACCGTGGCCAGGTAGAGCGCCATCTCCAGCTGGAAATGCGTGAAGCCGTGCGCGGCCACGCCCGGCAGCCGCTGCCAGGCCAGGCCGGCCACCGGCGCGAATGCCAGCGCCTCCGCGGCACCCCAGGGCTGGTCGCGCCAGGGCGTGCCGGGGATCTCCAGCATGCCGCCCAGCAACCCCTTCGGCGGCCGACGGCGCAGCAGCGCCAGGCCGGCAGCGTCCCGCAGCAGGAAGTGGCTGCCATGCCGCAGCGGGCGCTCGGGCTTCGCCGCCTTGGCCGGCAGTTCGGCCGCGAAGCCGCCGGCCTGGGCCTGGCAGCCGCCGCGCCATGGGCACAGGGCGCAGGCGGGCGTGCGCGGCGTGCAGATGGTGGCGCCCAGGTCGAACAGCGCCTGGACGAAGTCACCCGGCCGGGCGCGGGCGGCGGCGTCGGCCATGCTGTCCTGCGCCAGCGCGGCCAGGCGGGGCTTGGCGCCGGGCAAAGCCTCCCGCACCGCATGCACCCGGGCCATGACGCGTTCCACATTGCCGTCCAGCGGCACCACCGGCAGGTCGAAGGCGATGGCACCCACCGCCGCCGCCGTGTAGGGGCCGACGCCCGGCAGCGCGCGCAGCCCTTCGACCGTGCGCGGGAAGCCGCCCAGCGCCACCACGGCGCGCGCGCCGGCCAGCAGGTTGCGGGCGCGGGCGTAGTAGCCCAGGCCGGCCCATTCCTCCATGACATCGGCGTCCGCCGCCGCCGCCAGGGCCGCCACGCTGGGAAACTTCGCCAGGAACCGCCGGAAGCGCGGCCCCACCGTGGCCACGGTGGTCTGCTGCAGCATCACCTCGCTGAGCCAGACGTGGTAGGGGTCCCGCCCGCTGTCGCGCCAGGGCATTGCCCGGCGGTGGCGGTCGTACCAATTCAGCAGGGCATCGGGGTCAGGGCGCATTCATGGCCGAGGATAGCGGCGATCAGCGATTCTTCGGAGGGCCACGTGCCCTGGGTGCCCTGCTGCCCCGGCTGACCAGGCCGGTGTTCCGCCGGAAGTCGCCGGCGGGCGCGCAGATCATGGCGGATTGGGCCGAGATCATCGGCCCGGCGCTGGCCGCCGTGACCGCGCCGCGGCGGCTTTCCGGCACCACGCTGACCATTGCCTGTGCCGGGCCGGTGGCGATGGAGCTGACCCACCTGGCGCCGCAGATCATCAGCCGCATCAACGGCGCGCTGGGCCGCCAGGCGGTGGCGCAGCTGAAATTCGTGCAGGAGGCGCTGGCCGGCCGGCCCCGCGCCACGCCGCCCCGCCCAGCCCCGGCGCCGCTGCCCGCCCAGGTGCAGGCCGGCATCGCCGCCGTGCCGGGGGAGGAATTGCGCGCCGCTCTGGCAAAGCTGGGCCAGGGCGTCTATCGAACGCCCCGCTGACCCCAGCCAGCCTCCCAGGAGTCCCCGATGGCCCCGTTCCGTCCCACCCCGGCCCTGCTGCGCCGCCGCGCCGCGCT
>CAIMOR010000260.1 GCA_903843125.1 uncultured Rhodospirillales bacterium | reverse complement strand
CGGCGCCGAGCCCGGCGCAGCAGGCTGCCTCGCCACCCGCGGCGACCGGCGGCGAAGCCACCGCGCATGGCGAGGCGGCCGGCGGCCGGCCGGCGGCGTCCTCGCAACCGCCGCCCACCAGCCTGCAGCCGGAGGCCTCGCGCCAGCAGCCCTGACCTTCCGCGCCCGTCACTGCTACAGTGTCGCCCGGCGCGGGGAGTCGGGGGCATGGTGTTCGTGGTGGCGGTGGCCCAGCAGAAGGGCGGGGCGGGAAAATCGACCGTTGCCGCCAACCTGGCCGTGGCCATGGCGGCGACCGGCCTGCGCGTGGCGCTGCTGGATACCGACCCGCAGCAATCCCTGGCCCGCTGGTGGGAAGAACGCGCCAACCAGCCGCGCGCGCTGCCGCTGAGCTTCGAGACCCCGGCCGGCTGGCGCATCCCCGCCGCGATCGACCGGCTCAAGCGCGGCCACGACGTCATCATCCTCGACACCGCGCCGCATGCCGAGACCGAGGCCAAGATCGCGATCCGCGCCGCCGACCTGGTGCTGCTGCCGATGCAGCCCAGCCCGGCGGACCTGTGGGCCAGCGACGCCACGCTGAAGCTGGCCGCCGCCGAGGGTCGCCGGGCCGTGGTGCTGCTGAACCGGGTGCCGGCCTCCGGCCGCCTGCCGCAGCAGATCGAAGCCCTGCTGGCCGAGCGCCACATCCCCGTCCTCGCCCAGCGCCTGGGCAACCGCACCGCCTTCGCCAGCGCCTTCATGCTGGGGCTGGCGGTCTGCGAGGCGGCGCCGCGCAACCAGGCCACCACCGAACTCACCGCGCTGGCCGAAGCCGTGCGCGCCCTGCAGAAAGGCTGACGCCATGTTCCTCACCTGGGTGCTCTTCACCCTCCACCTGGTTTTCGCCGCACTTTGGGTCGGCGGCCTCGGCTTTGCCTGGATCGCGCTGCGCCCGGCCATGGCCGTGCTGGAGCCGCCGCAGCGCCTGGCGCTGCACCGCGCCGTGCTGAAGCGCTTCTTCCTGATCGTTTGGCACGCCATCCCGGTGATGTTCGTCACCGGCTACTTCCTGGTGAAGCGCAGCTACGGCAGCATGGCCGCCTCCCCGCCCGAGCTGCACGCCATGGTTGGCGGCGGCGTGCTGATGACGCTGGTGTTCCTGTACGTGTTCTTCGTGCCCTGGCGGGCCGGACGCGCCGCGCTGCAGGCCGGCAACCTGGCCGCCGCGGCTGCCGCCTTCGGCCGCATCCGCGGCATGGTCGGGCTGAACCTGCTGATCGGCCTGTTCACCATCGGCGCCGCGGCCTGGGAAAGCTGATGGCCAACGAAGGCATCGAGATCAGCGAGGACGACTTCCCAGAGCTGGAAGCCGTCGCCGCGATCCAGCGCGGGCTGCACGCCTACAACCAGGAGATGGGCGGCCCCTATGACCGCGAGCCGGTGACGGTGCTGGCGCGCGATGCCTCGGGCACCGTGCGCGGCGGGCTGCTGGGGCTGACCTACTGGAACTGGCTGTTCATCGACTGGCTGTGGCTGGCGCGGGACATGCGCGGCCAGGGCCTGGGCGGCCAGTTGCTGGAACGGGCGGAGGCCATCGCCCGCGGCCGTGGCTGCACCAATGCCTATACGGATACCTTCAGCTTCCAGGCGCCGAAGTTCTGGACCCGCGCCGGCTATGCCGAGTTCGGCCGGCTGGACGAGATGCCGCCCGGCCATGCCCGCATCTGGTTCAAGAAGACGCTGTAGATGCCGGCGATCACCCTGACCATCCGCCCGACCAAGGCGGAACGCGACGCCATCGGCCAGGGCCTGGGCGCCTACAACCGCGCCGCTCATCCAGGCAAGCTGGGCGGCGGGGAGCGCTGGTTCATCGCCCGCGATGCCGCCGGGGAGATCATTGCCGGTGCCAAGTGCGACCAGGCTTGGGACTGGCTGTACGTGGATTGGCTCTGGGTGGCGGAGGCGCATCGCCGCCAGGGCCTGGGCGGCCGCCTGCTGGCGGCGGCCGAGGCCTTCGCCCGCGAAAAGGCCCTGCTGGGCCTGCACCTGAACACCTGGTCGTTCCAGGCGCCCCACTATTATCCGCCACACGGCTTCGTCGAGGCCGGCCGCATCGCGGACATGCCGAAGGGCGTGGTCCGCCACTGGTTCGTCAAACGCTTTGAGGAAGTGAAGCCATGAAGGCAGCCGTCGTCACCGATCATGGCGTCCAGGTGCAGGACGTCGCCACGCCGAAGCCCGGCCCCGCCCAGGTGCTGGTGCGGGTCCGCGCCGCCAGCCTGAACCGCGCCGACCTGGCCGTGGCCGCCGGCCACGCGCATGGCCGCCAGGGTGGCCCCGGCACCATCATCGGGCTCGACTTCGCCGGCGAGGTGGCGGAATGCGGGCCGGAGGTGCCGGCGCACATCAGGCCGGGCATGCGGGTGATGGCCAAGGGCGCCGGCTGCTACGCCGAATACGCGCTGGCCGATTGGGGCACCGTGGCCGCCATTCCCGGCAACAACATGGGCTGGGTGCAGGCCGCGACGCTGCCGGTGGCGCTGACCACCATGCACAACGCCGTGGTG
>CAIMOR010000259.1 GCA_903843125.1 uncultured Rhodospirillales bacterium | reverse complement strand
GCAGCGCGGCGCCCAGCGCGGCCTCGCTGACATTGGCCAGCGCGCGCAGGTTGGCCGTCTCGCTGGCCAGGCTGACCTCCACCGCCAGTACGCCGGGCACTTCGGCCAAGGCGCGCCGCACTCGCAGCTCGCAGCTGGCGCAGGTCATGCCCGAGATGCCGAGGGTCAGCTGGCGCTCCGCCACCTGGTAGCCGGCGCCGGCCACGGCGGCGGCAAGGCCGGCCGGCGGCACGGTACCGCTGACCTCCGCCGTTTCGGTGGCCAGGTTTACGCTGGCGGCGCTGACGCCCGGCAGTTTCTCCAGGGCGCGTTGGACCCGGCCGGCACAGGCGGCGCAGGTCATGCCCTGGATGGGCAGCGTGGTCGGGGCGAGCGAGGCGGGATGATCGAGCATGATGCGGCAGATGTGGTGCTTGCCCCTATGGCAGGGTCAAGCCCCGTGGTCCTTGCGCCAGCGCAAACCGGGGGTGATATTCCCGGCTCGGTATGACCAGCCCCGCATGACCCCCCATTGGCGCCCGTTGCCGCTTGCCGTGCTGCTGCTTGGGCTGGCCGGCCCGGTGGCCGCAGACGCGCCGGCCTTCCGCGTGCTGAACCGCACCGGCCTGACCGCGACCGCGCTGTATGCCGTGCGGTCGCCGCGCGGCAGCGGCGAGGACTGGGGCCGCAGCCTGCTGCCCCGCCCACTGCCGCCCGAGGAAAGCTTCGGCCTGCGCGCCGCCGAGAGCGCCGGCTGCCGGTTCGACCTGCGGCTGGTGCTGAGCGACGGGCGGGAATCTCGCCTGACTGGCCAGGATGTCTGCGTCCAGTCCATGGTGGTGCTGGAGGCTACCGCACCGGGCAGCGGCACCACCGGCGGCCTGGCCAAGCCACCGCCCGCCGGCGGCCCCACCCTCGCCCTGCCGCGGTCCGGCGGCGGCGGGGCCGCACCCGCCACCGGCCGTGTCAGCTCCGGTACCGGCTTTGTCGTGGCGCGGCAGCGCGTGCTGACGAACCAGCACGTGGTCGATGGCTGCCGCCGCATCACCGTGCGCGCTTCCGATGGACGGGAGCTGGCCGCCAGCCTGGCCGCCGCGCAGGATGGCCGGCGCGACCTTGCGGTACTGGCGGTGGAGGGCGACCCCGGCCCGGTACTGCGCTTCCGCTCGGCGCCGGTGCGCCGCGGCGAGGAGGTGGTGACCTACGGCTTCCCGCTCTCGGGCCTGCTGTCCTCCGGGCCGACGCTGACCACCGGGGAGGTCAATGCGCTGTCAGGCCTGCGCGACAATCCACTGCAGTTCCAGATCAGTGCGCCGGTGCAGCCGGGCAATTCGGGCGGCCCGCTGCTGGACCGCCAAGGCAACGTGTTGGGCGTGGTGGTCAGCAAGCTGAACGCGGCCAACATCGCTGCCCGCACCGGCGACATTCCTCAGAACGTGAACTTCGCGGTGAAGGGCACCGAGGCGGTGGACTACCTGCGCGGCGCCGGGGTGACCCCGAGCCTGGCCGAGAGCGGCGGGCGGGAACGCAGCGCGGCCGAAGTCGGCGAGTTGGCACATCGGAGCACCGTACTGGTGCGCTGCGAGAAATAGCTATTCCAGCGTGACCCCGGCGGCGCGGATCAACGCGGCATAACGCTGGGCATCGCGTTGCAGCAGTGCCGCCGCTTCCGCCGGGGTACCGCCGCCGCGGATGAAACCGGCCTGCTGCACGCGCGGGCCGAGCACCGGGTCGCGCAGCGCCTTGTCCACCGCCGCCGCCAGCCGTTGCGCGATGGGAGACGGCAGGCCATGCGGCGCCATCAGCATGTACCACACATTGGAATCGAAGCCGGGAAAGCCACTTTCGGCAACGGTCGGAACCTGCGGCAGCCATTCCACCCGCTCAGGCATGGTCACCGCCAGGGCGCGCACGCCGCCACCCCGGATGTGCGGCAGGTAGGTCGGCAGCGTGTCCAGCGCCAGGTCGATCCGCCCGGCGAGGATCTCGTTCACCGCCTGGCCGGTGCCGCGGAACGGCACGTGCGTCATCCGGACGCCGGCCTCGGCGCACAGCAGTTCAGCGGCCAGGTGCTGCTGGGTGGCGACGCCGCTGGAGGAATAGTTCAGCTTGCCGGGGTTCTCTCGCGCCCGCTGCAGCACCTGCTGGATGGTTTGGGAGGGCGCGTCCTTTGGCACCACCGCCACCAGCGGTACCGTGGCCGCCAGCACCACCGGGGCCTGGTCGCGGTAGATGTCGAAGGGCGGCGGCTTCATCAGCGGCGGCACCACGGCGCTGGCGGAAACCGTGGACATGAACAGCGTGTAGCCGTCCGGCGGGGCGCGGGTGCCGGCCAGGGCGGCGATGGTGCCACTCGCACCAGGGCGGTTCTCCACCGCGACGGGTTGGCCGAACGCGGCCTGCAGCGCCGGCGCCAGTAGCCGGGCGATGATGTCGGTGCCGCCACCGGGGGCGAAGCCGACCAGGATGGTGATGGGGCGGGCCGGCCAGTCCTCCGCCTGCGCGGCCAGGGGCGCAAGGGCGGCGGTGGCGAGCAGGGCGCGACGGCGCATCTCGGGTTCCTCCTGGTTGTTGCCGGGAGCATAGCCGGGTTGCCACGACGCAGGCAGTCATCCGGCGGCGGCTCGCAGGGCGGTGTGGCTGGCCGGTAGCCGAGGAGGTTGCGCGCCGCCGGGCGCCTCCATACAGGTAGACCCGGATGCAGGGGACAGGGCCATGACCAAGGAAGAACTCACCGCCTGGGCGCTGGCGCATGGCTGGCAGATGCTGGGCGGGCACCCCAGCCTCACCAAGCCGAACCGGCCGAAGGAGGCCATTGTCCGCATGGTCATGCTGGCGACGGTGGTGAACCTGGAGGTGAAGAAGCCGGCGGGCAAATGGGAGAAGGTGGCGGGCGCAGCCTACGCCAAGGTGGTGGCGGACGAGGAAACCGGTGTGCCGGCCGGCCTCGGCTTCGAGACCATCCCGAGCTTTTCCATGCTAATGCGGGAGAACAAGGACCGGATGGTGTTCGCCGGCATGACCGGCAAACACCCGGACTGATCAAGCGACCGCTAGTCCGAAGGCGGCTGCCGCGCGCCCGGCACCGGCCGGGCGCGGCCTCGGCTGGCTATTTGCGGCGGGCCTGGCGCGCCGCGTAGCGGGCGTCTCGGGCGGCCTTCTGCTCAGCGGCAAGCGCCAAGGCGCGGGCCTTGTGCTCAGCTTCCAGCTCGATCGCGCGGGCGGCGGCCTCGGCCTGGCGGGCAGCGGCTTCGCGGGCCTGCGCGGCCAGTTCGGCCTCGTGCGCGGCCTTCTCGGCGGCCAGGCGGGCGGCTTCGGCTTCCTTGGCGGCCTTGCGCTCGGCCGCACGCTGCTCGCGGGCTTCGGCAATGGCCTTCTGCTCGGCCATGCGGGCGATCACGGCGGGGTCATCGGGTCCCGGCCTGGCGCGAAAGCGCTCCAGCAGGGCCTGCTTGGCTTTGGCAGCGGTCGTCAGTCGGTTGTTGAAGGTGTCGTGCTTCGTGGATTGCATGGCTGCCGTTTAGGCCAAATGTCGCCCGAGGAAAAGCCATAGCTGCCGGTGTCATGCAACAATCGCGCGGCATTCGGTTGCCGGCACCCCTGCGTTGCAGTACCGCCGGGGCTTCGCACCATTAGCAGGGAAGTATTGGCGATGCCGCAGCCCGACCCGTCTTGCGCGCTGGTTGACCAGGCGATCGTCTCGCGCCGCAGCATCCGGGGCTTCACCGCCCAGCCGGTGCCCCTGGCGACGGTGCGGGAGCTGCTGGCGGTGGCAAGCCGGGCACCGAGCATGACCAATACCCAGCCCTGGCAGGTACATGTACTGACCGGCCAGCCCCTGGCCGGGCTGTGCGCCGAGATCCAGGCGGCCCATGCGGCCGGCGAGAGCCCGGCGCCGGAATACGGCTACTACCCGACCGAATGGGTGGCCCCCTACATCGACCGGCGGCGCCAGGTGGGCTGGGCGCTGTATGGCCTGCTCGGCATCGGCAAGGGCGACCGTGAGGCAACCGCGCGCCAACATCGGCGCAACTACGACTTCTTCGGCGCGCCGGTCGGGCTGATGTTCACGCTGCACCGAACCCTGCAGGCCGGCAGCTACCTGGACCTCGGCATGTTCATGCAGAACGTCATGGTCGCCGCGCGGGGCCGCGGGCTGGATACCTGCCCGCAGGCGGCCTTCATGCAATGGCACGGCATCATCCGCCGCCGGCTGGGCATTCCGGCCGAGGAGGTGGTGGTGTGCGGCATGGCGCTGGGCCATGCCGACCCGGCCGAGAAGGCGAACGAACTGGTCACCCCGCGTGAGCCGGTGGACGGCTTCACCACCTTCCACGGCTGACGCCCGGCGCGGTAGCATGCCGGCCGAACGGGAGGTTGCGCCATGCTGATGTCCGCCGAGGGCTTTCGCGACTCGCTGCGCGCCTACAGGCCGCGCGTCTTCGTCAATGGGCGGCGGGTGGAGTGCGTGGCCGACGAGCCACTGTTGGCGCCCGGCATCAACGCGGTCGGCATCACCTACGACTACGCGCTGCGGGCGGACACCGCTCCGCTGCTGACCGCGGTGCAGGGTACCTCCGGCAAGCGGGTCAACCGGATGCTGCACATCAACACCAGCAACGACGACCTGCTGACCAAGCTGGAGGCGGTTCGCCTGGTGTGCCGGGAAAGCGGCTGCGCCCAGCGCTACCTGAGCCACGACGCCTTGAACGCGCTGTACCAGGCGACGCAACGTACGGACGCCGCACACGGCACCGAATACCACGCCCGCTTCCTAGCCTACCTGCATGAGGTGCAGGACCGCGACCTGACGCTGGGCGTGGCGATGACGGACGCCAAGGGCGACCGCAGCCTGCGCCCAGGCGCGCAGGCCAACCGCGACGTCTACGTCCACATCGCCGAGCGGCGTGCGGACGGCATCGTGCTGCGCGGCACCAAGGCGATCGTGACCGGCGCGCCGTACATGCATGAGTTCCTGGTGATGCCCTGCCGCACCATGACCGCCGAGGATCGCGACTTCGCGGTGTGCTGCGCGGTGCCGGTGGACGCAGCGGGCGTCACCATCGTGGCGCGGCCGGCAGGACGGCCGGGCGAAGCGGCGGCGAAGTTCAGCGGCAAATACGGGCAGTCCACCGGCGTGGTGATGTTCGACAACGTCTTCGTCCCCTGGAACCGCGTCTTCCTGGCCGGCGAGCATGAGGAAGGCGGTTTCCTGACCACCAGCTACGCGACGCACCACCGGCACAGCTGCATTGGCGCGCGTGCCGGCTTCGGCGACCTGCTGATCGGCGCCGGCGCGATGATGGTGCAGGCGAACGGCCTGGACGTGGACCGCCACGCCCATGTGCGGGATGCGCTGGTGGAACTGATAAAGATCGTCGAGGGGTTCTTCGCCTGCGGCGTCGCCGCCTCGGTCTACGGCACCCGCGACCCCGGCGGCAGCCACATGCCGGACACGGTGTTCAGCAATATCGGCAAGCTGCTGCTGGCGACGCAGATCTACGAGATGCACAAGTTGGCGCACTACGTCAGCGGCGGCCTGATCGTGGCGCTGCCGGGGCCGGACGAGGATCACAACCCGGAAACCGCTGCCTCGCTTTCCGCGGTGCTGATGGGCCGGCAGGACATTCCGACGGCGCAGCGCCTGGAGGTGGCGCGCTTTATCGAGGACCTGACCGTCTCGGGCCAGGCGGGCTGGATGAGCACGATCTCGCTGCATGGCGGCGGCAGCCCGGAAGCCATGAAGCGCGAGATCTGGCGCAACTACCCGGTGCTGGAAAAGCAGCAGGTGGTTGAGCGGCTGCTGGACCGCGGCGTGCTCGCCGCGGGCCAGCGCAGCAGCCGCCAGCCGGGGCGCTGCTGCGACATGGGGTGTGTCGGACCGAAGGTCGCGGAAGAAGGTTTACCGAAGGTCGCGGAAGAAGCATTGCCGAAGGTCGCGGAGTAGCTATTCGGCCGCGGCTGCCGGCGCAGCGGCGCGCACGCGCGGCATCACCTCCTCGGCAAACAGCCGGATGGTCTGGTGCCGGACCGCGCGTGGCACGCCATAGGTGGCGTTGCTGATGAGCAGGTAGTTGAAGCCGAGGTCGGCGTATTCCCGCACCCGACGCGCCACGGTCTCGGGGCTGCCGATCAGGTTCTGGGCCAGGTAGGGGCCGAGGTTTGCTGGGTCGCTGAGCAGCCGCAGGTTGGCGAACATCCGGTTGAACTGCTGGTAGCCTTCGATGTTGCCCCAGGGCGCGTCGTCGCTCTGGTAATGCCGCACCTGCAGCGCGAAGAACGCCGGCAGGTACTTCAGGGCGAGTTGCTGCGCCTCCGCGTCGGTATCGGCCACGAAGCACTTGATGGAGATCGGCAGATTGGCGTCGGTCGGGTGGCCGGCCTCGGCGCTGCGTGTCCGCCAGGTGGCCAGGATGCGCTGCAGGATATGGTCGGGGAAGCTTGAGAGGCAGAGCGGCGGCAGCCCGAGATCAGCCATGATGCCGGCGCTCTCGATACTGCCGATGGCGCCGTAGAAGTTCGGCTTGCGCGCGCCGAACGCCGGGCGGATCTCGGTAGGCGTGGCGAAGTTGACGTGTTTGCCGGCGAAGGTGAACGGGCCTCCCTGCAGGGCGCGCCGGGTGAACTGCCAGGTCTCGCGGAACCGCTCGCGCGCGGTCTCCATGCCGATGCCGAAGGCGTCGTACTCGGATTTCGCAGTGCCGCGGCCCATGCCGATATGCAGCTCGCCATCGGTCAGGCTGCCCAGCATTGCCAGGTCCTCGGCGAAGCGCACCGGATCGTACCACGGCAGCACCATCACGGCGGTGCCCAGCCCCAGTCCAGGGCAGGCCGCGGCCAGGTGCGACAGGAACAGCAACGGATTGGGCTGCGGGTAGTAGTCGCTGAAGTGGTGCTCAACCAGCCAGGCCGCATCGTAGCCCAACCGGTGCAGCAGCTGCGCATCGGCGACCGCCTCGCGGTACAGGGCGCGGTCGTCCTGGCCCGGTTCCCCCACCGCGCCGACCTGGTACGCGAAGCGAAGGGCAGCCTGGGTTGTCCCCGTCTTGTTGGCCACGACGTCCGTCCCGGTTGATGTCGCGAAAATCCTAGGTATCGCGCCAACCGGCTGTCAACGCCGCGGCGCCGGGAGGGCGGCAGGGCAACGCCGGAGCAGTGCGCGTCCATCGGCCCCGCGGAGCAGGCGCCGTGGGGCCCCCTGGCGCCAACGGCGGCGCGGGAGCAGAATCCCGCACCATGAGCAGCACTCCCAAAACCGCCGTGCCCGCCGGGGCAACCGATTGCCACATGCACATCTATGGCCCGGCCGAGCGCTACCCGGTCGCGCCGAGCAACCCCTCCCCCGTCCCCTTCGCCTACAACCTGGCCGCCTACCAGGCGGTGAAGGCGCGGCTGGGCCTCGGCCGTACCGTGGTGGTGCAGCCCAGCGCCTATGGCCTGGACAACAGCGCGACGCTGGACGCCGTGGCCGGGCTGGGCGACGCCCGTGCCGTGGTGGCGGTGACGCCGGATACCTCGGAGGCTGAACTGCAGCGCCTGCACGCCGCCGGGGCGCGTGGCGCGCGGGCGGTGCTGCTGAAGCATCCGCTGGTGGCGTGGCAGGACCTGGCCGCGCTGGGCGCGCGCGTGGCGCCGCTGGGCTGGCACATCCAGATGCAGTTCGACGGCATGCGGATGGTGGCGCGGGAGGCGCTGATCCGTGCGCTGCCCTGCAAGGTGGTCATCGACCATATCGGCCGCTTCCATGAACCGGTGACGCCGGACAGCGCGCCGGTGCTGGCGCTGCGCCGGCTACTGGAAAGCGGGCGGGTTTGGATGAAGGCGTCCTCGCCCTACGGCGTCTCCCGCACCGCGGACTGGAGCGACACCAGCGCCATCGCCCGTGCGCTGATCGCTGCCGCGCCGGAGCGCGTGGTCTGGGGCAGCAACTGGCCGCACCCGAACGAGCCCGAGCCGAAGCCGGACGAGGCACGCGTGCTGGATTGGCTTGCCAGCGTCTGCCCCAGCGAGGCGGTGCGCCAGGCCGTACTGGTGGCCAACCCGGCGGAACTCTACGACTTCTAGCAGACTGGCCCGCTGAGGCGGCGTCGCCGCAAGCGTGATCAGGCCCTGAGACAACCTAGGCCGGCCGCGCGACGCGGCGGACCGTGGCGAGCAGGCTGTCCATGGCCGCCTGGAATTCCGGCCCGGGCAGATAGCCATCGGTGTCGCCAGCGTGTTCCAGGAAGCGCTGCCACAGCGGCGTCAGCATCCCCCGGCGGAAGCGGTCGTGCAGGCTCTGCACCGCCACGTCCGGCGTGGCGGAGGGCACCACCCAGCCCTTCATGTTCTCGATGACGACGTCGAAGCCGAGCTCCTTCAGCGTCGGGGCTTCCGGGTATTGCGGCGCGCGTTCGGCGCTGGCCACGGCGAGGACGCGGATCTCGCCGGCATCGGCCATGCCACGGAACTCCTCGGGGTGGGCGGCGGCCAGGTCGATCTGCCGCGCCACCACGGCCTGCACGCTGGGCGCACCGCCATTGTAGGGCGAATGGATCATCTCCAACCCGCGGGCGCGCTCCATCACCAGGAAGCCGGCATGCGGGATGCTCCCGATGCCCGAGGTGCCGTAGCTGACCGTGCCGGGCTGGCGCTTCGCCTCGTCCACCACCTGCGCCATGCTGCTGAAGCGGCCCTTGGCCGAGGTGAAGAAGAACAGCCGCTGGCGCATCAGCCGCATCACCGCGCGGAAGTCGCGCTTGGGGTCGTACGGCAACTCGCGGAAGGCCGGCAGGCTGGTGCTCTCGGTGCCACCGCCCATGAACAGCGTGTGCCCGTCGCCTGGCTGCCCCGCCACGTACTGCGCCGCGATAGCGCCGCCGGCGCCCGGCTTGTTGCTGATGACCAGCGGCTGTGGAAACAGCGGGGACGCAGCCTCGCACACGGCGCGACCGATCTGGTCGGCGCCGCCGCCGGGGGCAAAGCCGATGATGCACTGGATGGGCCGACTGGGCTGCCAGCCCGCCTGCGCCAGCGCGGGCGCAGGCAGCGCCGAGGCACCGAGCGAGGCAAGCAGGTGGCGGCGATGCAGCATGGCGGATCCTCCGGGTTCTTGTCCGGCAGGATAGGCGGCATCAAGCTCCGAGCGAATAGAAACGTGCGGCGGTGCCGTGGAACAACGCGGCGCGCTCATCGGCGGACCAGCCGGCAGTGACGCGCTTGCAGGCATTCCACAGCGCGCCGTAGCTGCAGGCGCCCTTGTCCACCGGGAAGTTGCTCTCGAACATGCAGCGCCCGGCCCCGAAGACCTGCACGCACCATTCGATGTACGGGCGCCAGGCCACAGCGAGTTGCTCGGAGGACGGCGGCAGTTCCTGCCCGTAGCAGTCGCAGTTGAACAGCCGCATACCGAAGCCGCCGAGCTTGATATGCATGTTGGGCAGTTGCGCCAGCGCCTGCATGCTGGCGCGCCACTCGCGCATCACATGCGGCTGGCGGCTGTGATACGGCCCGATGTTCAGCGGCCCGCCGACATGGTCCAGCACGATCTTCGTCGCAGGAAAGGCATCGGCGAGGTCGCGCAATTCGGCCAACTGCGTGTGGAACATCCAGGCGTCGAAGGTCAGGCCGAGCGGCGCCAGACAGGCGAAGCCCCGGCGGAAATCCGCGTCCAGCAGCAGGCCGGGCGGCGGGCTGGTGGAGCTGCCCTTGGCCGCGGGGTCCGGGTGCCAGGCGCTGCTGTGGCGCACGCCCTTGAAACGGCCCTGCCCGGCCTCGACATGCTTCTCCAGCAGCGCGGCGGCCCTGGCGCCGGCGCGCAGGTCCACATGGCCGACAATGCCCAGCGCCACCGGGCCTTCGCGGCTGGCGGCGGCGAAGGCGGTTTCGCCCAGCGGGGCTTCCAGCGGGTCGCCTGCGCTGCGATAGCGCGCCTTGCATTCGATGAAGACGGTGCCGACCACGTTGTGGCCGCTTTCAGCGATGTCCGCCAGCAGATGCTCGGCGTGGTACGGCTTGCCGTCGCGCTCCCAGAGGTGGTGGTGCGGGTCGATGATCGGCAGCGCCGGCTCCAGCGCGGCCTCCGGCCGCAGCGCCAGCCAGTCCGGGCGTATCGCCAGGTGTGGCGAAGGCGCTTGCGCCATGCTCACGCGGCCTTACGTCGGAAGGCGTCGAGCGAACCGGCGCGGATCAGCTCGCTCGGCAGCTGGTGGCCGACGATGCGTTCCGCCATGCGGCCTACCTCGATCAGCGCATCGAGGTCGACGCCGGTGGCGATGCCCATCTCCTCGCACAGCAGCACCAGCTCCTCGGTGCAGATATTCCCTGCGGCGCCCTTCTGCCCGGCGAAGGGGCATCCGCCCAGGCCGCCGACCGTGCTGTCGAACCGCGTCACGCCCATGCGCAGCCCGGCATGCGCGTTGGCCACCGCCAGGCCGCGCGTGTCGTGCAGGTGCAGGCTGAGGCGCTGCTCCGGCCAGCGGCTGCGCACCTCACCGAGCAGGCGTTCGACGCGGATCGGTGTGGCCCAGCCCATGGTATCGGCCAGCGAGATGATCGCCGGCTTCACGCCCGCCTCCTCCGCCACGGCAAAGCCATCCTGCAGCACACGGATCACGTCGGCGGGCGTGATGTCGCCCTGGTAGTTGCACCCGAACGCCGCCTGCACGCTGACGCGGCGTATCTCGATGCCATGCGACAGGTGCAGTGCCGCCTGCTTGCGCTGCGCCTGCATGTTCTCGGCATGCGTACGGTTCAGGTTCTTGCGGGTGAAGGCCTCGCTGGCCGTGGTGGTGATGGAGCCATAGAGCGAGAGCCGATCCTGGTGCGCCAGCGCGCGCAGCAGGCCTTTGTCGTTGAACCACAGCCCGGTGTAGTGCACGCCCGGCTTGGGCCGGAACCCGCCGGCCACGGCATCCGCGTCGGCCCAGCCCGGCACCAGCTTCGGGTTGACGAAGCTGCACACCTGGATGTGCTTGAGGCCGGTTTCCGCCAGGGCCTCGATCAGCGCGATCTTGTCTTCGCTGCTGATCGGGCCTGGTTCGATCTGGAAGCCCTCGCGTGGGCCTTCCTCGTGGATATCGACGCGGCTCGGCAGATCGGTCATGGCTGTTTCCCTTCAGGTCGGCAGACGCAGCGCCCGGATCGTCGCTTCGTCCTGGCGCATCAGCGCGAGCAGTTCCGGCCCGCTGCGGAAGTCGATCTCGACATTCATCTCGTCCAGCACCTGCTTCAGCGCGGCCGATTGCATCACCTGCGCCAAGGCGGTGCCCAGCCGCTGCTGCACCGGCGCCGGCAATCCCGCCGGCCCGACAATGCCGCGCCGCGTGCCGGAAACCACCTCATAGCCGTTCTCGCGGAAGGTGGGCAGGGCAGGCACGAAGCGCGTGCGTTCCGCCAGCGTCACCGCCAGCGCCTGGCTGCCGTTCTCGCGCAGCATCACCAGCACCTCGGACAGCGGGAAGATGGCGGCGTCGATGTGGCCGCCGAGCAACTGCGTCTTGGCGGGCGAACTGCCGGTGAACGGCACCTGCACCAGCTCGATCCCCGCCTTGCGTTCCAACAGGGAGAGCGCGATCTGATGCGCCGTGCCGATGCCGGCATGGCCGACCGAGATGGAACGCCGCCGCGCCTGCAGGATGAAATCGGCAAAGTCGCGGAAGCTGCCGGGGCGCGCCACGACGGCGGACGGCTCGACCACCAAGCCCGCGAGCCAGGTGAAGCTCCCGAACGTCACGATCGGCCGGGGCGCCAGCACCACATGGGCCGCCACCGAGTTGGTGATGATGCCGAGCGTATAGCCATCGGGCTGGCTGGCGGCGACTTCGGCCAGGCCGATATTGCCGGCCGCACCCGGCTTGTTCAGTACGACAACGCCTGGTTCGCCAAGGGCTTGGTTCAGTTGCTGCGCCAATACCCGGGCGAAGTTGTCGCTCGGCCCGCCCGCATTGAATGGCAACACTAGCGAGAGCGGGCGTTCCGGCCACGCGGCGGCCCGCGCCGGCCGCAGCGCCGAAGCGCCCGCCATGCCCAGCAGCAATGCCCTGCGAAATGTCACCAGCGTTCCTCCGACGTGAAAATTTCCCACATCCCTCGCCCGAGGGGAAGTGGCCAGCGTGGCGTTGCGGTGCCAGACTTGCAGCAACCACGGGAGAATGCGTCCGAGATGGCAAGGCTGCTGGAAGGGGTCCGCGTACTGGACCTCAGCAATATCATCGCCGGCCCCTTGGCCTCGCTGCAGATGGCGATGCTGGGCGCCGAGGTCATCAAGGTGGAAGTGCCGGGGAGCGGCGACCTGGCGCGCAAGCTGGGCGCCGACCTGGAACTCAGCAAGAAACTGATGGGCACCAGCTTCCTGGCGATGAACGCGGGCAAGCGCAGCCTGACGTTGAACCTGAAGGACCCGCGCGGCAAGGCGCTGTTCCTGCGGCTGGTGGCCAAGTCCGACATCGTCTTCGAGAATTTCCGCCCCGGCGCCATGCAGCGTCTTGGGCTAGGGTATGACGCCCTGCGTGCGGCCAATCAGCGCATCATCTATTGCGCCGTCTCCGGCTTCGGCCAGGAAGGCCCGCTCAGCCAGCGGCCGAGCTACGACCAGATCATCCAGGGTTTCTCCGGGCTGATGAGCGTGACCGGCACCGCCGAGACCGCGCCGACCCGCGCTGGCTACGTGGTGTGCGACAGCATGGCCGCCATCGTCGCCGCCTTCGCCATGTCCTCGGCGCTGTATCGCCGCAGCGTCACCGGAGAGGGCGAGTGCATCGACGTATCGATGCTGGACGCCACGCTTTCGACCATGGCGGCCTGGCCGGTCAGCAACTTCTACAATGCCGGCATCAAGCCCCGCCCGATCGGCAACGAGAACCCCACTGCCAGCCCGTCGGGCACCTTTCAGTGCGGCGAGGGCGCGATCAACATCGTCTGCAACGAGGAAAAGCACTTTTCATTGCTGTGCGAGGCGGTGGGCCTGGCGCTCGGCGACGACCCGCGCTTCGCCAACCGGGCGCTGCGCCTGGCCAATCGCGTCGCGCTGCGGGAAACGCTGGAAGCGCGGCTGGCGGAGAAGACCGCGGTGGCGTGGGAGGCGATCCTCGCCGGCGCCGGCGTGCCGGTCGGGCCAATCCTGACGCTGCCCGAGATGCTGGCACACCCGCACATCGAAGCGCGCAGCGTGGTGCAGCACTTCCCCGATGCTCCGGGCGTGGAGCGCGACATCGCCGTTACGCGCCCCGGCTTCCGCCTGGCCAGCGGGCTGCCCGGCGTGGCGACGCCGCCGCCGCAACTGGGCCAGGATACGGCTACGGTGCTGGGCGAACTCGGCCTGGACGCCACTGATATTGCCGCGCTGCGCGAGGAGGGGGTGATCTGATGCCGGAGATCATCGAGAGCAGCGTCTTCGCCACCATTCCCGACAGCCTGCGGGCCAGCGTCGCCGACCCGCGCAGCGGCAGCGCCCGCCGCAACAGCCTGGAAGGCCCGAGCTTCGACCGCGACGGCAACCTGTGGTGCGTCGATACGCGCCTCGGCCGGCTGCACCGCATCTCGCCGGCCGGGCATTGGGAGATGGCGCTGGAATACGACGGTGCGCCGAACGGGCTGAAGTTCCACCAGGATGGCCGCGCCTTCATCGCCGACCGCAGACGCGGGCTTGTCGTGTTCGACCCTGCCAGCGGCAAGGTGGAAACCCTGGTCGGCGGCCCCGCGCCGGGTGAGAGCTTCAAGGGCCTGAACGACCTGGTATTCCACAGCACCGGCGATGTCTGCTTCACCGACCAGGGTCGTACCGGCCTGCAGGACCCGAGCGGCCGCGTGTTCCGCTACAGCCCCGCCACCGGCAAGCTGGACTGCCTGATCGCCAACGCGCCCAGCCCGAACGGCCTGGTGTTCGACCGACGGGAAACCGCGCTGTTCGTCGCCGTCACCCGCGCCAACGCCATCTGGCGCATCGCCACCGCGGACCCGACGGAGCAGCTCCGCACCGGCTTGTTCGTGCAACTGCCCAGCGCGGGGCCAGATGGCCTGGCGCTGGACGAGGACGGCAACCTGGCGGTGGCGCACCCCACCGCCGGTGTGGTGCGGCTGTACAGCCGATATGCCGAGGAGCTGGCGATCGTGAAGACCTGCAAGGGCCGCGGCACCGCCAACATCGCCTATGGCGGCGAGGATAATCGCAACATCTACATCACCGAACAGGAGAGCAGCTGCATCCTGGTCGCGCGCATGCCCAAGCCCGGCAAGCGCATGTTTTCCCACCTGTAGGAGGCAGCGATGCCCGAAACCCAACGCCCCATCGCCGCGCTGCACCACCTGCTGGGCCTGGCCGGCCTGCATGGCGATGTCAGCTTCACCGGCGCCGACCCGGTGCTGCCCACGCGCTACCGGCTGGGCGCCGCCGGTGCCGCCTCGCTCGCCGCCGTCGGCGTCGCCGCCAACGCGCTGTGGTCGCTGCGTCACCCCGCGCAGCAGCTCAGCGTGGACGTCACCGAGGCCGTGGCCAGCCTGCGCGGCCACCAATACCTGCTGCTGGACGGCGCGCCGCCGAAGCATGAGCGCGACCCGTTCAGCGGCTTCTACCCGACGGCGGATGGCCGCCACGTCTTCCTGCACTGCAACTTCCCGCATCTGCGCGACGCCAACATCAAGGCGCTCGGCGTGGCGCAGGACCCCGTGGCGGTGCGCGCCGCCATCCTCACGCGCCAGGGCGAGGAGCTGGAGACCGCGATCCACGAGGGCGGCGGCGTCGCCAGCTTCGTCCGCACGCCGGCGGAGTGGGAGGCGCACCCGCACAACGCCGCCGTCGCCAGCCTGCCGGTCATCGAGATCGAACGCATCGGCGATGGCCCGGTGCAGCCGCTGCCGGTTGCCGTCCGCCCGCTGGGCGGCATCCGCGCGCTGGACATGACGCGCGTCATCGCCGGCCCGGTCGCCTGCCGCACCCTGGCGGAACACGGCGCCGACGTGCTGAAGATCAGCCGGCGGGACCTGCCCGGCGCGGGCATGCTGGATATCGACACCGGCATCGGCAAGCGCAGCACCTGGCTGGACCTGCGTGAGGCCGACCAGGCCGAGCGCCTGCGCGAACTGGTGCGGAACGCCGATGTTTTCATCCAAAGCTACCGGCCGGGCACGCTGGCCCGCCGCGGCTTCGGCTTCGAGGAGCTGGCGGCAATGCGTCCCGGCCTGGTCATGGCCACCCTCTCCGCCTGGGGTCGCGTCGGCCCGTGGAGCCAACGGCGCGGCTACGACACCATCGTGCAGAGCGCCACCGGCATCGCCCACGCTACGGGCAAGCCGGGCGCGCCGGCGCTGCTGCCCTGCGCCGCCATCGACTACATCAGCGGCAACCTGATGGCCTTCGGCACCATGGTGGCGCTGCATCGGCGCGCCACCATCGGTGGCTCCTGGCTGGTGCGGGTCTCTCTGGCCGGGATCGGCCATTGGATGCGCGCGCAGGGGCTCATCGACGCCGAGGCCGCCGCGCGCATGCCCGGCGACCTGCCGGACAAGGCCGCCGCTGGGATGATGGAGGTGGAACTCCCCGGCCCGCTCGGCCTGCTGCGCTGCATGCGCTCGCCGCTCAGGATGAGCGCGACGCCGCCGCGCCCGACCCTGCCGCCGGTCCCGCTCGGCACCCATGCGCCGGAGTGGCTGCCGCGTGGCTAGCCGCCGCGCGCTGCTGGCCGGGGCCTCGCTGCTGGCCACCCCAGCGCGGGCGCAGACCTGGCCGGACCATCCCATCCGCTTGGTGGTGCCCTTCGCCCCCGGCGGCAACGTGGACAAGATCGCCCGACTGCTGGCGCCGAACTGGTCGGAGCGGCTGCACCAGCCCTGCGTGGTGGAGAACCGCGCCGGCGCCGGCGGCAGCCTGGCCGCTGGCCTGGTCGCGCAGGCGCGGCCGGACGGCTTTACGCTGCTGGTCGGCTCCGACGGCGCCCTGCTGCTGGACCCCAAGGCCGCGGACGGCCTGCAGGACCCGCTGAGGCTGTTCGCCCCGGTCGGGCTGATGAGCCGCTCGCATTCCGCCGTAATGGTGCCCCCGCGTGGGCCGGCCACGCTGGCCGCCTTCGTCGCCGCGGCCAAGGCCAGGCCGGGCCAGCTCAGCGCCGGGCACCCCGGCGTTGGCACGTCCGGCCAGGTGGCGCTGCGGGCCTTCAGCCGGCTGGCGGGCATTGAGCTGGTGGAGGTGGCCTATCGCGGCGGCGGCGAGGCGCTGGCCGATGTGATGGCCGGCAATATCGATTCGCTGTTCACCGAGCTTTCCACCCTGCTGCCGCTGGCCCAACCGGGCGGCGGGCGTATCCTGGCTGTCGCTTCGGCGCAGCGCGTCGGCGTGGCGGCCGCGGTGCCCAGCTTCGCCGAACTCGGCTTTCCCGGCCTGGTCGAGGGCGCATTCGTCGGCCTGGTGGCGCCGCTCGGCACGCCGGCGCCGGTGCTGGAGACCCTGGCGCAGACCCTGGCCGGCAGTGTGGCCACCCCGGGCATGGCTGAGGAGTTCGCGCGCCTTGCGATCGAACCGCCGACGCCGGAGCAGGCCACGCCCGCCGGCCTGCGCGACTTCCTCGTTCAGCGGCTGGCCCGCGCCCGCGCAGGGTAGCGCTGGCGCGCCGCTCACGCCCTGGGGCGAAACCAGCGCGGCGCCGCCGGCACCACGGCAAACAGCGCGGCAGCCAGCGCCATCACCGCCGCCAATGGGCCGAACCCGGCAAAGCCCTGCGTCGCCATCATCCAGCCGCCGAGCGAAGCGGCACCCAGCCAGCCGAAGCTGGCGGCCGTGACGTTCAGCCCCAGCACGGTGCCGCGCACCGCCTCCGGCACGTTCGCCAGGGAGGCCATCAGCGCCGGCCGCGCCATGGAGGTGACGAAGACATAGCCGAAACCCAGCCCCACCGAGGTGGCGACGCCCGGCGTGAAGCCGAACAGCGGCACCGCCATGGCGGCCGAGCCCAGCATGGCGCCGGCAAAGGTGTAGAGCCGGTTCGGCAGCCGGTCCGCCAACTGCCCACCGGCCAGGGTGCCGAGGATATTGCCGGCGGCGAACAGCGCCAGCGGCAGCGCCACGGCCCCCAACGTCAGCCGGTAGGTCACCTGCAGGAAGGTGGCGAAGTACACCGCGGTCAGCGCGTAGCAGATGCGCTCGGCCATCCCCATCAGCAGCAGCCGCAGCACCGTGCCCGAAAGCGCCGCGCGATAGCCGGAGCCAGCGCCCTTGGCCGGCTGGCGCCGCGCAACCGGCCGCCGAGTGGTGGCGAACAGCCCGCAGGCCGCGGCCGTGGCCAGCCCCGCCACGCAAAGGTTCACCCCGCGCCAACCGATGAACACGCCGATCCAGGCCGCCAACGGCACGCCCACCAGCAGCGTCAGGGATTGCCCCGCCATGACCCAGCCCAGCGCCCGGCCACGCTGGCGGTCCTGCACGCGGGAGGAAGCCTCGGCCATGATCACGCCGGTGAAGGCCCCGGCGCAGCCGCCACCCACCGTCGCCCACAGCGCCACCGCCACGAAGCTCTGCGACAGCGAGACCATCACCATGCACAGCGCCACGCCGAGCGGCCCCCCGACCAGGAAGGGCCGGCGGCTCCAACGGTCTGAACCGGCGCCGGCCAGCAGCGAGGCGATGCCCCAGGCGATGGAGGTGCCGGCCACCAGGTTGGCCACCAGCGGCAGGCTGGTCGCCAGGTCCTGCGACATGGCCAGCAGGAACGGCGCGCGGGAGGTGCCGGACGAGGAGGCGGCGAACATGCCCAGGCCCGCAGCGGCAAGCAGCGCCCATGGCATTTTCGGCAGGCCGGCAGGTGTTGGCGCATGGGGCATGGCCCTGCTTAGCCCGGCGCGCCCGGCTTCCCAAGCCGGGACCCCTTGCGGCCGCGCCCCACGGCGTGGTCGAAAGCCCTGGTGAGAGGCAGATGAGAGGCCAGGAGAGACCCCATGACGGATACCAAGATCGGCGACGGCGCTGAAGCCACCGCGGGCCAGCGCATTTCGGTGCACTACACCGGCTGGCTGTTCGACGACAGCAAGCCGGACAACAAGGGCAAGAAGTTCGACAGCTCGCTCGACCGGGGCCAGCCCTTCCAGTTCCAGCTTGGCGTCGGCCAGGTGATCGGCGGCTGGGACCAGGGCTTTGCCGGCATGAAGGTGGGCGGCCAGCGGACGCTGGTGATCCCGCCGGAGCTGGGCTACGGCGCGCGCGGCGCCGGCGGCGTGATCCCGCCGAATGCGACGCTGATCTTCGAGGTGGAGCTGCTCGGCGTCGGCTGACAAGGCCGGCCGGGCGGGGAGGGGGAAGAAGCATTTCCTCCCCTCACCCCGCCAATGCCTTCGTGGGTTGGCCAGCGACGCCGGCCGGACCACGGAAATAGGCGGTTGGTCCGGGGAGAACACCCTCTCCCCGGCCGTTTTCCACTAGCGATAGACGAACGCCGCGTCGTCCAGGCTGGTCTTCGGGAACTCGTCCTTCTCCGCCCAGTAGTCCTGATTGTGCTGCCATTCCGGCTTGTCGCCGCGCTTGGGCAGCAGGTGCATGCCGCGCATCAGGTAGCCCGGGTTGAAGTTCTCCGGGTCGATCCACGGCAGGATCGGCATGTCCCTGTCTTCCGGCCGCAGCGCCACTTCCACCTGGCGCACGCCCTTGGCATCCATGTGCTTCAGCAGGCGGCAGACGAAGTCGCCCACCAGGTCGGCCCGCAGCGTCCAGGATGCGCGGAAGTAGCCGAACACCCAGACCATGTTCGGAATGCCCGTGAACATCATGCCGCGGTAGGTCACGGTCTCATGGAAATCGAGCGGCTTGCCGTCGATCTCGAACGCGATGTCGCCCAGCACGTTCAAATGGAAGCCGGTGGCGGCAACGACGATGTCGGCCTCCAGCTCCTGCCCGCCCTTGGTCAGCACGCCCCTGGGCGTGAAGCGCTCGATCTCGTCGGTGACGACGCTGGCCTTGCCGGACGCGATGCCCTGGAACAGGTCGCCGTCGGGAATGAAGGCGATGCGCTGGCGCCACGGCCGATAGCTGGGCGTGAAGTGCTTCTCCACGTCGTAGTCGGGGCCGAGGTAGCTGCGGACCACGCCCAACAACTCCTGCTTCACCCGCTCGGGGTGGGAGAAGGTCATGCGGGTGAACTTGTCCTGCTCGAACAGGATCTTCCGCCGGGTGATCTCATGGATCCATTCCTCGTCGATCCCGAGAGCCCGCAATTCCTCGGCGATCTCGATGGCATTGCGGCCGGCGCGGAAATAGGTCGGGCTGCGCTGCAGCATGGTGACGTGCTGCGCCTTGGCCGCCATGGCCGGGATGATGGTGGCCGCCGTGGCGCCGGAGCCGATGACCAGCACCCGCTTGTCCTCGTATTGCAGATCTTCCGGCCATTCCTCGGAATGCACGATGCGCCCCTGGTAGTCGGCCATGCCCGGCCATTCCGGCAGGTAGCCCTGGCGATGCCGGTAGTAGCCCTGGCACATGTAGAGGAAGTTGCAGGTGAAGCGGCGCTCCTCTCCGCTGGCCTGGTCCAGCGCCTGAATGGTCCACAGCTTTGCCTGGCTGTCCCAGGCCGCGTGGTGGATGCGGTGGTGGTAGCGGATGTGCCGCGCCAGGTCGTTCTCGTCGATGACCTCGCCCATGTAGCGCAGGATTTCCTCGGCGGTGGCGATCGGCGCACCGCGCCACGGCTTGAAGCGGTAGCCGAAGGTGTGCAGGTCGCTGTCGCTGCGGATGCCCGGGTATCTGTGGGTCCACCAGGTGCCGCCGAAGCTCGCCTCGGTCTCCAGCACCACGTAGCTCTTCTCCGGGCATTGCCGGCCCAGGTGGTAGGCGGCGCCGACGCCGGAAATGCCGGCACCGACAACCAGCACGTCGAAATGCTCGGGGCGCGGCGCGGTGGCGGGGCGGGTCAGGGTCTCAGCTGCGGACATCGGTTTCCGGTTCTTCTTCTCAGGGGTCGGCCCGGGGAAGGCGCCCCCGGTGGCCGTGTTGGCCGCAGGCTAGCGCGGGAAGCCCCGGGGACGGAAACGCCAAAATCCGCGCGCCGCCGCCCTGGTTGCCCTGCCGCCGCCGCTGCCGCAGGGTGCCGACGCAGCCGGGCGCCGTGAGCCGCGGCGCCGCCAGCCTCGGAGCAAGCCATGCCCGCCCCTCGCCGCCCCCCCGGCTTCCGGCGTCACCACCCATGAGGCGCCGGGCCGCGCTCGCCCTGTGCCTGATGCTGGGCGCCTGTTCGCTCAGCGGCACCATTGGGGAACATGGCATCGCCTATAACGGCAGCGTCGAGGAAGCCACCAACGCCGTGCTGGTGATGAATGTCCTGCGGGCGCGGGACCGCGCGCCGCTGCACTTCACCACGGTCGGCGCCATCCATGGCGCGTTCAACTTGTCGGCAGGCCTTGGCTACGACCTGACCAGCGTCGACAACGGGGTGCAGCCGGCGCTGCTGGCCTCCAGCAATCCCAGCTTCGATATCGGCCCGTTGGACCGGCAGGAATTCGCCCGCGGCCTGATGCGGCCGGTCGACCCCACGCTGCTGCGGCTGCTGTCGGACCAGGGCATGCCGGACCGACTGCTGCTGCACCTGCTGGTGGCCCGCTTCGACGAAGGTCCGGGCGGACGCAGCGTCGTCAACGACCCGGCCACCCGACGTTGCGAGGGCGCCGAGCCCGGCTGCGACCCCTTCGGTGCCGAAGTGGAAGCCATCATCCGGCACGGTCGGCTGCAGTTCAACGGCTATACCCGGCTGGTGCCGCTGGGCCCGCTGCTGAACCGCGCCGAGGCCGCGAAGCCCGAGGTGCTGGCCTCGCTGCGTGAATCCGGCATGACCATGCGGCCGGATGGCGCAGGCTGGCGAATGTATCGGCTGGTTGACCAGTTGGTGCTCTGCGCACCTCTGGCTCCCGACCGGGCCGGCCGCCAGCGCTACCTGCCCTTTGCCCTGGATACGGCAGCGCCCCAGGTTTCGCCGCTGCAACCGAATGGCGAGCCCTGCACCGCTGACGAGGTCGCCGACACGCCGGCGGCGGCGGGGCGGGCGGCGGCGCCGGGCATGGGCTGGTACCTGCGCTCGGTGCACGACCTGCTGACCTATCTCGGTGCGTTGCAGCGCCTGGCGGAGGCCGGCCACCCGGTCCGGCTCGACATCGGCGGCCAGCACCCCACGCTGTTCCGGCTGTGGTCGCAGCGTCCGGCCCGGCCGCGCATGCAGGTAACATATGGTGGCCGGGCCTGGTGGGTGGCGGATGACGACGGCGGCGAGGACCTGACGTTGCGCGTGCTGGCGCTGACCACGCAGCTGCTGAACCTGCAGAAATCCGCCGGCGAAATCCCCTCCACCGGCACGCTCCGGCTGGTGCGCTGAGGCCGGCTACATCGCCACGTTCTGCGTGGCGACGAAGAGCCGGCGCAGGTGCTCGCCCGAGGTCGTCGGCGCATATTTCGGCGCCTCGCCGGGCGCCAGGCAGGTCGGGATGCAGTCAACCGC
Source organism: uncultured Rhodospirillales bacterium (assembly GCA_903843125.1). Taxonomy (GTDB): domain Bacteria; phylum Pseudomonadota; class Alphaproteobacteria; order Acetobacterales; family Acetobacteraceae; genus CAIMOR01. The sequence continues at coordinate 1,112 of CAIMOR010000259.1, read as the reverse complement.
TGCGTCGTAATTCGGGTTGTGGAAGAACACCAGGGATTGGCGGCGGCTCTCGGCCCCGGCATCGGCCGGTGGCGTCACCACGCGGTGCAGCGTGGAAACCCAGGCGTCGTTGGTCCAGCGCGCCATCAGGTCGCCGATATTCACCACGTAGCAATCCGGCACTATCGGCACCGGCACCCATTCGCCCGCCTTGTTGTACACCTGCAACCCGCCCGGCTTGTCCTCGGTATGCAGGATGGTCAGGCTGCCATAGTCGGAATGCGCGCCGGCGCGCAGCTGGCCCGGCTGAGGCGGCACCACCGGCGCCGGATAATTCCGCACGCGCAGCCGGCTGATGTGCCGGTCCACGCTGGCGTCGAAGAAGCCTTCCGGCAGCCGCAGGGCCAGCGCGAAAATGCGCATCAGCGTCTCCGCCAGGCTGCCCATGGCGCGGTAGTAGTCGCTCCACACGCCGCGCAGCTCGCCCGGGCGTTCCGGCCACAGGTTGGGGGCGAAGTGCTTGCCGGCGGCGGGGGCGAAGGCGTAGTCGGCCGGCGGCAGGTCCACCGGGCCGATCATCAGGCTCTCGTTCAGGTCGCCGGCGGTTGCGTTGGTGTCGCGGGAGCGGCCGACGCTCTCGCCCTCCAGCCCGATATAGCCGCGCGTCACGTCCGGCGCCGGCCGCGCCACCAGCATCTTCTCCTCAAGCGGCAGGTCGAAGAAGGCGCGGGCAGTGCGGCGCGTCGCCTCGATCAGCGGCTGCGGCACGCCGTGGTTGCGGATGACCAGGAAGCCGATGTCGCGGCAGGCCTGGTCCACGGCCGCCGCCACCTGCGCCTTGCCGGTGCCGTCGAAATACGGCGCCAGGTCGATCAGCGGCACCTGTTGCAGCGTCATGCCGCGTCCTCCCCGGTGAAGTAGTCCAGCGCGTCGCGCATCTCGGCGGCGGTGCCGTGGCGCAGGATGCGGCCGCCGCCCAGCACGTAGCAGCGGTCGGCCAGCGAGAGCGCCAGGTCGGCCATCTGGTCCACCAGCAGCAGCGTCATGCCCTCGTCCCGCAGCGCCGCAAGCTGGCGGAACAGCTCGTCCACCACGGCGGGCGCCAGGCCCAGCGAGGGTTCGTCCAGCAGCAG
>CAIMOR010000258.1 GCA_903843125.1 uncultured Rhodospirillales bacterium | reverse complement strand
TCCATGACTGATTGAAACCGGAGCAATAAGTCCGTTCTGATGGCTTCATCGGAACGGATATTGCTCTGGCCGACCGCGCCCCGGCACGCGCCGCCGGTCCCTCGCCGGGGCGCTGTCACAGCCCCCGCCACGCCGCCAGGCCCATCGCCAGCGCGGTGAGCAGCTTGGTCACCAGGTCCACCCAGGGCAGGGCGCGGACCAGCAAGGTCGGGCGAGGCGGGGGCGGGGCTGGGTCCGGCATCGGCAAAGGATAACATTCCTAGATCACGGCACCATATCCCAGCGCACCCGATCTCGTGCAATTGACGCTATCCCGTGCCGCACCATAGAAGGCGTTGCAATCAGGCGCGCGACGCGCGCCCCCGCGTTGGAGCATCGTTTTCATGAGCATGCAGGATTCGCGCGAGGCGGCCATGATCGGCCGCCGCACGGATGGCACCACGGTCCGCCGGCCCCTTTCGCCGCACCTGCAGGTCTACGACATGATGCAGATGTCGAGCCTGAGCTCGATCCTTAACCGCGCCACCGGCATCGCCTGGTCGGCCGGGGTGCTGCTGCTGGTGTGGTGGCTGGTGGCGCTGGCGCTGGGCGAGCCTGCCTACCAGGCCGCGATGACCGCCATGGCGCATCCGCTGGGCCTGCTGGTGCTGGTCGGCATGACCGTGGCGGCCTGGTACCACACGCTGGCCGGCCTCAGGCACCTGAACTGGGATATCGGCCGCGGCTTCGCCATTCCGTCGATGTACCGCTCCGGCTGGGCGGTGTTCATCGGCACGGTCGTGCTGAGCGTGCTGACCTGGTTGCCTGCCATCCCCGGTGCGATCGAGTGGATCGTCGCCCAGATCAACGCGCATAGCTGAGGCACCCATGGCCCAGAACCCCGCCGTCAACACCCTCCGCTCCCCGCTCGGCCGCGTTCGCGGCCTGGGCTCGGCCAAGGGTGGCACGCACCATTGGTTCATGCAGCGCGTCACCTCGGTGGCGCTGCTGCCGCTGACCATCTGGTTCGCCTGCTCCGCCGTGTTCACGCTGGCCGGCGCCAGCTACGAGGTGGCTGCCCAGTGGGTGGCGCAGCCCTGGAATGCGGTGCTGCTGCTGGCCCTGGTGATCGCCACCTTCCATCATGTCGCCGCCGGCCTGCAGGTGGTGATCGAGGATTATTCCACGACCGAAGCGGGCAAGCTGGTTGGCATCCTGCTGGTCAAGGCCATCTGCTGGCTGCTCGCGCTGGCCTCGGTCCTGGCCGTGCTGCGCGTCGCCATCTGAGATTCATGAAGCCGAGCAAATCACCCCTCCCGGGCGTTCGCCCGTCCGGGGTTTGCTCCAGCCGGGCACAGGAAAGAGCACGCCGATGAACGCCATCAACAGCCCGTCCCGGGGCGCCTACCGCATCGTGGACCACACCTACGACGTGGTCGTCGTCGGCGCCGGTGGCGCCGGGCTGCGCGCCACCTTCGGCATGGGCGCCGCGGGCCTGAAGACCGCCTGCATCACCAAGGTCTTCCCCACCCGCAGCCACACCGTGGCGGCCCAGGGCGGCGTCGGCGCCGCGCTGGGCAACATGGGCGAGGATGACTGGCGCTGGCACATGTACGACACCGTGAAGGGGTCGGACTGGCTCGGCGACCAGGACGCCATCGAGTACATGTGCCGCGAGGCGGTGCCCTCGATCATCGAACTGGAACACTACGGCGTCCCGTTCAGCCGCACCGAGGAGGGCAAGATCTACCAGCGCCCGTTCGGCGGC